>NZ_JAWDKD010000018.1:0-367644 GCF_032714475.1 Methanolapillus africanus
CCTGTTCCGTTTTCCATCTTCTGTTTCTAACAATACAGGTCTTTCTCGGTCCGTTTTCCCTCTTCCGTTTCTAACAATACAGTTTTTCTTGTTCCGTTTTCCCTCTTCCGTTTCTAACAATACAGGTTTTTCTTGGTTCCGTTTTCCTTCTTCCGTTTCTAACAATACAGTTTTTTCCTGTTCCGTTTTCCATCTTCTGTTTCTAACAATACAGGTCTTTCTCGGTCCGTTTTCCCTCTTCCGTTTCTAACAATACAGTTTTTCTTGTTCCGTTTTCCCTCTTCCGTTTCTAACAATACAGGTCTTTCCGATTCCGTATTCTCTGTCTGTTTACGATTTGCACCTTCCCATTCTGCTGTATCCGATTAAACAGACGCAAAGCGTCTGTTTAATCGGGGTGGTTTGCTTGATTCAAAAATAAGAATGAAGGCCGGGTTTTGTTGGCTCAAAAATAAAAAAAGAGGCGGGTTTTGTTGGCTCAAAATGAAAATGTGCCGCCATAACGCGCGTGCATGCTGCTGCCAAAAAAGAAAAAGAAAAATAAAATAGCGACCGAAGGGAGCCGTTCGCGAAGCGAACTGACAGATACAGACTCCCACCGCCTCTGAAAAATTCCTAGCGTAGCGACGGAATTTTTGCGCGCAGCCGCCCGCTCCAACAAATATTACACCTTTTGAACGTCAAACTTTTCCAAAATCGCTTTCAAAAACGTCCAAACCCGCGCCGTGGAATCCAAATCAAGCATCTCGTCCGGCGAATGCGCGTCAATAATATCGGGGCCAAGAGACACCATTTGCATTCCCGGATAAATCCGGACAAAAGCACCGCATTCAAGGCCGGCGTGAATTGCCGAAACGGCCGGTTCTTTGTGGAACGTTTCTTTGTATGCGTTCTTGCACATCTTCAGAAGCGGGGCGCTCAAATTCGGTTCCCAGGGTTTGTAGCTGCTGAAAACGGATGCGTGGAAGTCGTACTTCTTGCCGATGTCCATCAAGTCTTTCGTTTTCTCTTTCAGCTTCGCCTCATTTCCGGAACGCAAATTGTATGTGATTTTGATCTTTCCCTTGACGTTGCCGCTGTTTTCATCATCGTTCGCCGAAAATTCGGACCGGACGACCGCAAAGTTTCCGGACGCCAAAACCAAATCCGGAATTTTGTCCGACATTGCAAAAACGCCGTGCGGCAAACTTCCCAGAAGCGCAATAATCCGTCCTGTGTTTTTTGTCGTGAAAACCGGGACTTGATTCTTTTTTTCCGGCATTTCATACCGTTGTACCGTTTCACGGAAACTGTTTTTTGTCAGCGTGATTTTCAAATCCGGCTCGTCATACGACAATCCGCTCGGCACCGCCGACTGAAAATCGGAAACGCAGCGCTCAATAATGCCCGCCGGCAGATCCGTCATAAAGGTGCATGCCGCTTCTCTGGCAATCGCATTGTGAACGCTTCCGCCGCTGATGTCAATCAGCCGGAATTCGAGTTCCGGGTCTTCTATTTTACCGGTGATCGTTTCCAGCATTTTTGCCATAATGACATTGGCGCTTGCCCGCGGTTTATTAATGTCGGTTCCGGAATGGCCGCCCATCAAACCCGAAATTTGAATCGTGTAAAATGAAAACGGCTGCGCATGCTTCTCATCGATGAAATACGGGTCAAAAGACTTCTTCAACGAAACAGAAACGCCGCCGGCGCATCCGATGATAATCGTTCCTTCCGTTTCGGAATCCAAGTTCAGCAAATACCGGCCGGACACAAAGTCCGGACTCAAATTTTGAGCGCCGGTAAGCCCCTCTTCCTCATCCGTCGTGAGCAGCAATTCGAGCGGTGGATGTTTAATGCCGCCGCAAGCCGCCGCCAGCGCGTAAGCGACGCCTATTCCGTTATCCGCGCCAAGCGTCGTTCCGGAAGCGGAAACAAAACGAACGCCGCCAATCGTTTCATAAACTAACTGAATCGGGTCTTTGGAAAAATCATGCGGATGCCCAACGTTTTTCTCGCAGACCATATCGGTGTGCGCCTGAAGAACGACCGTTTCCAGATTTTCATATCCGGAAGACGCCGGAACGATCATGTTCACGTTGTTATTTTTATCCCGCTTGACCGCCAATCCCTACTCGGCGCCCAGTTTTTCCAAGTAGTCCGCAACCTTTTCCTCGTGCCGGGAACATCTCGGGATTTTCGAAATCTCTTCAAAAAAATGAATCACATTTTTAAAATCGGCGTCAAAATCCGATATAAAGTCTTGCATCCAGATTCCTTTCCGTTTGTTTTATTATGGTTTTATGAATTGGTTTTATGATAATTTTTATGATTAATTTTAAATTTTATGAATTAATTTTTATGATTCGTTTCCGCAAAATGCCTTTTTCAAAATTTCAGCGTCTTTCGGATCTGCTTTTTCCGTTAATTGCTCAATATATACTGTTTTTAAATCCGCTTTTGCCGCGTTTTTTCGTTTGAAAAGCAAAATATTTCCGATTTCCCGCCCTGCACCGATCCCTGTCACCGTTTTTAAGATCAGTTCTCCGGACAAGCTGTTGGGGACAATCAATAAATTCGCTTCTTTGACGGCGTCTTCAATCAAAATCGTATAATTTTTGGAAGCAATCCCTTCTTCTTCCAATCGTTTTTGAATATTTTTTGCATCGGTCAAGGTTTTGTCGACGCGCGGATCCCGTCCGAAATCGCCTTCCCGTCCGCCGGAAATGATGCCGATTTTCGGATCAAGCTGAAGTCTTTCCATAACCGCGATGCCCGATTTTGCGCAAAACAACAAATCCTCTTCCGTTTCATTTTCATCCGGACCGGCCGGCGCCAAAAAAATCAACTTTTCCTTTTCAGTCAAAAAAACGGACAAGCGAAATACTTTCTCAGCGTCATTTTTTTGTTTCATTTGCCGGTAAGCTTCACGCTGTTTTTCAAAATCGTCGCCCGGTTTTGGTAAAAGAACGGCGGAACATCCGCATCCGGACGCCGATTGGCTGCCGGCGAGCGACGGGAAAAAAGAGTCGGTTTGTTTCATTTTAATCCTGCAGTGTTTTGTGGTGACATATTCATTTTCATTTTTAAATACTTTCACCCTCAATGCAAAGTATTTATTAAAAGACCCGTTTATATGTAAACCACATTAACCTCATTATTTCGTACATTCAATATTTTATTCAGCATCACATATTTTTTAATTTCAATTTCATTTCATTTCCAATTCTAATTTTCGAATTCAGGAGTTTTTTATGGATAAATCAATTCAAACACCGATTGCGGAAGAGTTGGCGAAGCGTCAAAAATCCATCAGCGTCGCGGAGTTTTTTGAGAAAAACCGCCATATTTTGGGTTTTGACTCCGCCCCGCGCGCCCTGATCACAACCGTTAAAGAAGCGGTCGACAACTCGCTCGATGCCTGTGAAGAAGCCGGCATCCTGCCCGATATTTTGGTCCAAGTCGAACGCGGTGAAGGCGATTATCTCATTATCATCGTCGAGGACAACGGTCCCGGTATCGTCAAAGCACAAATTCCGAAAGTTTTCGCCAAACTGCTCTACGGCTCGCGCTTCCATGCGCTGAAACAAAGCCGCGGCCAGCAGGGTATCGGCATTTCCGCCGCCGTCTTGTATTCCCAAATCACGGCCGGCAAATACACAAAAATTATTTCCCGGGTCGACCACAAATCACCCGCACACTATTTTGAGCTCATGATCAACACGAGCACGAACGAGCCCGACATTCTGAAGGATGAAATCATCGAATGGGTTCGGCCGCACGGCACCCGCATCGAAATCGAAATGGGCGCCTCTTATGTCAAAGGACGCAAGCAGTCCGTTTACGAATATCTCAAATCGACCGCCATTATCAATCCGCACGCAAGAATCCGGTTGGTGGAGCCGGACGGCAACGAAATTCTTTTCGAGCGCGCCACCGACGAAATTCCCAAGCAGGCGGAAGAAGTTCTCCCGCATCCGCACGGCATCGAACTCGGAACGCTCATTAAAATGCTTCAGCACACGGAACGGCAAAAGTTGGCGCCGTTTTTGAGGTACTCTTTTTCCAAAATCGGTCTTCAAACCGCGGAAGAAATATGCGACGCCGCAGGCTTGGACCGGGAAGGCGATCCGCACGATTTGACCCGAAACGACGCGATGAAGCTTCTCGACGCCTTTAAAAAAGTCAAAATCATGGCGCCGTCGACCAACAGCTTGTCGCCGATCACGGAAGATTTGATTTATAAAGGGCTTAAAAAAGAATACAGCGTCGACTTTATCGCGACCGCCGCCCGAAAACCGGCGATTTATTCCGGCAATCCGTTCGTCATCGAAGTCGGTATCGCTTACGGCGGCAACCTGCCCAAAGAAGACAAGGTCAACTTGATGCGGTTCGCTAACCGCGTCCCACTTCTTTACCAGCAGGGCGCCTGCGCGCTGACGCACGCCGTTGAAAACATCAAATGGAAACAGTACGGTATCGGGCAGCCCGGCGGCGGTTTGCCGATCGGTCCGTTTATTTTGCTCATTCACATTGCGTCGGTGAACGTGCCGTTCACGTCCGAATCCAAAGACGCCGTGGCCGACATTGAAATTATTGAAGAAGAAACGGAATTGGCGGTAAAGGAAGTCGCCCGCAAATTAAAAACATATTTGGGCAAGCAAGGCGATCTTCAAAAACGGCGGGAAAAGGAAGTTATTATTACGAAAATTTTGCCGCTTTTGGCCAAAAAAGTGTCGTCGATTGTGGATAAAGACGTTCCCGATATTCAGCCGGTTGTGGCCAACATCATGGGCAACCTTTTGGTGAAGCGGACAATTGAAAAGGGAACGGAAAGCCAATCCGGCGTTCATTTTGTGTCGCTGTCGATTCGCAATTACGGCGCCACGCAAAAGAAATTCAAGCTGCATCAAATTCTGCCGGGCGAAATCAAGTCGCCCAGCCCGCCGCCGACCAATATTGTGAGTCTCGGAAACAATTACGACTACATTTGGGACGTCACGGTGTCGCCCGCCGGCGCCAAAGCGTTTCGGTTTATGCTGGAAGGCGCCGATGAAAACGAATTGAAGTACATGGAAGAAGTCATCGTCGAAGGGCTTGAGGAAGACGACGTCACGGGCGCCAAAGCGGTCGGAGAATTTTAAGGAGGCGGGAATATGGCAAAAAAAGACAGCACAAAGAACACAAAAGTTGATGCGGAAAATGAAAATGAAAATGAGTCTTACGAATCCGATATCGGCGATTATGAATCCGAATTTGAATACGGATACGATGATGAATACGGTTATCAGGATGAAACCAATGACGGTGAACCAAGCAGCGGTGAATCCGGCCGCGGCGGTTCTGACAGCGATTATTTTGACGAAGACGCCGAGTCGGCGGATGAAGAAATCGGGCTTTCGGAAGATGAATCCGAATTCGTGACCGCCGAATCGGAAAAATCTGATTCCAAATTCCAATCTAAATCCCAATCCCAAACCCAAACCAAATCTAAAACATCCTCTGCGCCCAAGTCCAAATCCGCGTCCAAGAAATCAAAGAAAGAGGCGTTTGATGAAGAAATCCGAATTGAATCGGAAGTCGAATCCGAATTGGAAACCAAGCTGGAGTCCGAATTCAACAAAATGCGCGCGGATTCTATGCCGCCGACGATGGTTTTCAACAACACGGACATGGACAGCGACGAATACAAGCAAAAGATTCGGGAGAAAAAGGTCATCAACGACACGTGGACGAAAGGAAAACTGGTTCAGCTGGCGGGCGCCTTTTACGATCAATTTGTTTCCGGCGTGGTTCCGCACGTGCTGATGCCGTCGCGGACGAAACGGAATTTGGAATACAGCGACACGAGCGAAGTTTGGGTTTACGGCGACATCGAAAGCGAGCGTTCCGCCAAAACCGTCAAGGGCGCGCACCAGTTGCTGAAGACGGTTTATGTGTCGGATTTCGTCGTGTCCGAACACTTGAAAAACAACCGCGGGTCGACGTTAAGAGAGTTGTATTACATCTCGGAAGGCTGGGGTCCCGCCAAGTTCGGCGCTCAGACGGAAAGCGATCGGCTGATTGAGGATTTGGAAATTATTACCGGCGCCCAGCGCGAGTTTTTCCACATCCGGCCGGAAGAGGACGGGGCGACGATGTACGGCCCGATTCAAATCCGGGAAGAAACGAAACGCGGCGCTCGTGACATTCACTGCCAGCAGGATATCGGTGAAGGCGGCTACCAGATTCCGTTCAACGTGGAAAACATCGAATTCGTGAAGCATGACGCCAGCATGATTATCGCCGTTGAAACAGGCGGTATGTACGCGCGTTTGATCGAAAACGGTTTTGACGAAAAGTACAATGCGATTTTGGTTCACCTGAAAGGACAGCCGGCCCGGTCGACGCGCCGGATTATCCGCCGCATGAACACGGAACTCAACATCCCGGTGGCCGTTTTCACAGACGGCGACCCGTGGTCGTACCGGATTTTCTCCTCGATCGCCTACGGCGCCATCAAAAGCGCGCACCTCTCGGAATTTATGGCGACGCCCGACGCCAAATTCTTAGGCGTTCAGCCGTCGGATATTGTGGAATACGAACTCGCGACCGACAAATTGACGGAACAGGACATTGCCGCCCTCAGAAGCGAGTTGACCGATCCGCGTTTCGAGTCCAAATATTGGAAAGAACAGATTAATTTGCAGCTTGAAATCGGCAAGAAGGCCGAACAGCAGGCGTTTGCCGGCAAAGGTCTCGATTTCGTGACGGATACATATTTACCGAGTCGGCTGAAGGATATGGGGATTTTGTAAGAGAGAAATCTCTTACATTTTCTTTTTTTGGCGAGTAGCCGGCGCGCGCGTTATGGCGACACATTTTTGTTGTGCGCCGATTAAAACGGATTCGATTTTTGATTTCGATTTCAATTAAGTTGTTGGTGATTTTTGCTTGCTTTTGTTTCAGTTTTGATCGATTTCTTTCTTCTTTCTATTCCAAACAAACCCTCCCGCTTAAACAGACGCCTTTGGCGTCTGTTTAAGCGGATACTGCAAAATTGGGAGATGTGATTGAGAACAGCAGGTGCAAAACTGAGCAAAGAAATAACTGTATTTTCAGAAACTGTAGGTGAAAATCGGTACCAAGAAACTCGTGTATTGTTGAAAACAGTTGATGCAAATCGGTGCCGAAAAACCTGTATTGTTGGAAACAGTTGATGCAAATCGGATCAGAAAACAACTGTATTGTTGGAAACGGTAGGTGCAATCTGAATTCTAAAAACAGTCACCTGTAGGTGCAATCTGAAATCTAAAAATAGTGAACTGCAGATGCAATCCGAAATCTAAAAATAGTCACCTGCAGATGCAATCTGAATTTAAAAATAGAAAACAGTATGTGAAAACTGAAAATATAAATCAGTACGCACAAACTGTTCCATCAAATCAGTTTCTGTACAGAACAAATCAATTCAACAAGGAAATCGGATGCGGTTTCAATCAATTCAAGATCTACATTTTCCAAAGTGTCTTTTGTCGTGTGCGTCAGTTCTAACCATTTTTCCATATTTGAAGACGTCACAGCCAAACACGGAACGCCTTGGAATGCAAAAGCAGCGTGGTCGCCCGCAAACCATTCCTGTCCTTTTGAAATCGTTTCATATTTGGAAATAATTTTTACCAACATCGATTCCACTTTTTCGTCCAGATTATAAGATGAAATTTCCGTTTCAGAATGAACGTAACTGGGCGCGTCAATATTGATCACTAATTTGACTCGATCGTCATTGTTTTCAAGATATTCCAAATATTTCATTTCGCCGGACGCCTCATAATATTCTTCGCCGTTAAACGGCACAAAATCAATATCAAACAGAAGTTTTTCATTTCCGGTTTCAATTTTGCCGTTCAGTTTCAAAGCCGTTTGATACAGAACCGCAACACCGGCCGCATTATCTAAAGCGCCGGCTGTGCCGTATTTTGAATCCATGTGCGCGCAGACAATTATTTTTCCGGTCATCTTTCCGTTCATTTTTCCGGCTGCGTTTTCTGTATTTTTTGTTTTTTCCGCATTTTCTGCCTTTTTGCCCGCAACCAATTGCCGGCTGTTCACCTTTTTCTTTTCGGAGTCAATTTTGAGAACCGCTTCCGGATTTTGGCGGACAAGTTTTTCGATTTGAGGCAAAACAGCGTCGCTCAGGTAGGCGGACGGAATCATAAAATTTCCGTCTTCAAACAACGGAAACGGGTTCAAGTCGCACATCGGGTTTTTTCCGGTCGCGGCAATAATGGCGCAAGGTTTCTTTTCTTCCAAAAGCGAAATGATCTCTTTGTCCTCGTCCGGATAATAAAACGGAAAATCTTTGGGCTGCAGCTGGTTTTTTGTGAGTTCGCCGCACAAAATGATGATTTTGCCCGAACAATCTGCTTTTTTCAATTTGTCCAACGAATCGATGACGATTGTTTTTGTGCTTCCGTCAAACGATGTTGAAAACGGGCTTGCTTCGATGTCAAAATCGGCGTCGCCGATTTTGAAGATTGATTTTTTCGTTTCCCAAACCGTACACTCAAATGGTAAGGATTGAACTTGAAATCCGGCTCTTTTGAATTCGTTTTCCAAAAAGAGATTGACCGATTCATTGTTCGGCGTTCCGGTCGGACGTTCTTTTGTGATTGTTTTTAAAAAATCGGACATTTTACCGCCTTTTGCATTCATACATTGTTTTATTTTTTATTGGCTTGATTTATGATATTTTTACTTTATATTTTTTGCCGGGCGCCGCCGCGCGCGTTACAGCGTCGTCTTTTCTATTCCCATTTTCCAAAAAACACATCCAACGGCTTTTCAAAAATCCACAAAATTAAAACTGTTTTCATAACGCACTGAATCACGAAAAATAGCAATATAATTACATTCCAATATTTTATATAATAATTTATTTATAATTATAAACCATAATTATTGAATTAAGATGGCATAATAAAATCCGTTATGCCGGACCAACAAATCCGGGTGATACCATGGAAAACAAGAACATGAACAATAAAAAAACGGACAATACGGATGACAAAATGACCGGCTGCGGCAGCGACGGTATGATGAATAAGCCGAGACTCACCACAGCCGCCGGCGCGCCGGTGGTGGACAACCAAAACGTTATGACGGCCGGATCGCGCGGACCGATGTTGATCCAAGATATCTGGTTCCTCGAAAAAATGGCCAACTTCGACCGTGAAGTGATTCCCGAGCGCCGCATGCACGCGAAGGGCTCCGGCGCTTTTGGAACGTTTACGGTGACGCACGACATCACAAAATATACGCGCGCTAAAATCTTTTCCGAAATCGGCAAAAAGACGGAAATGGTCGTCCGGTTTTCAACCGTGGCGGGCGAGCGCGGTGCGGCTGACGCCGAACGCGATATTCGCGGCTTTGCCATGAAATTCTACACCGAAGAAGGCAACTGGGATTTGGTCGGCAACAACACGCCCGTTTTCTTTTTGCGTGACCCGCTCAAATTCCCGGACTTAAACCACGCGGTTAAACGCGATCCGAGAACCGGCATGAGAAGCGCCAACAACAACTGGGACTTTTGGTCGCTGCTTCCGGAAGCGCTTCACCAGGTCACGATTACGATGAGCGACCGCGGCATTCCGAAATCTTTCCGGCACATGCACGGATTCGGCAGCCACGCGTTCAGTATGATTAACGCCCAAAACGAACGCGTTTGGGTCAAATTCCACTTTGTGACGCAGCAAGGCATTGAAAATCTTACCGACCAAGAAGCTGAAGCGTTGGTCGGAAAGGACCGTGAAAGCAACCAGCGCGATTTGTTTGAAAGCATCGAACGCGGCGACTTCCCGCGCTGGAAGATGTTTATCCAAGTCATGACGGAAGAACAAGCCCGCAAGATGCCGTACAACCCGTTCGACCTCACGAAAGTGTGGTACAAAGGCGAGTACCCGCTCATCGAAGTCGGTGAATTCGAGCTCAACCGGAATCCCGAAAACTTCTTCGTCGACATTGAACAAGCGGCTTTCAACCCGGCGAATTTCGTTCCCGGAATCAGTTTTTCACCAGACAAAATGCTTCAAGGAAGACTGTTTTCCTACGGCGACGCCCAGCGTTACCGCCTCGGCGTGAACCACATGCACATTCCGGTCAACGCCCCGAAATGCCCGGTCAACAGTTACCACCGCGACGGATCCATGCGCGTTGACGACAATTACGGACGCCGGCTTCACTATGAGCCCAACAGCTACGGCGAATGGTCGGAGCAGCCGGAATTCAAAGAACCGGTTCTGCCCATTGACGGCGGCGCCGATCACTGGAATTTCCGGGAGGACGACAACGATTACTACACCCAGCCGGGAAAACTGTTCAACTTGATGCGTCCCGAGCAAAAACAAGTGCTGTTTGACAACACCGCCCGCGCCATCTGCGGCGCTGAAGACAAAATCAAGATTCGTCACGCTGTCAACTGCGCCCGTGCCGACGTCGAGTACGGAAAAGGCGTTGCAAAGGCCATGGGAATTTCCTGGTCCGATGTGGAAAATCTTATTTAAAACACAGAATTAGTACGTGAAGAAACGGTTAAAAAAAGAAATTGCGCCGGTCAATCGATCGGCGCTTTTTTATTTGGTTTAATACAAGAAATAGTAGAGAAGGAACGATGAGAAGATAATCAGACAGACCAATATTATTGCAACGTAGTGAATCAATTTGAGTTCCATTTTATCATCCTTTTTTAATTTGAATCTTTTATTGAATATTTTATGAACCGTTTTTAAATCATAATAGTTCCAAATAAATATAAATTTAATGTATAAAATTGATGATATTAATTTGGAGTGGGCAAATTACTGTATATGTGTATTGTTTTTAGTTTCTGTTTGCACCTACGGGTGACTGTTTTTCAGTTTAGGTTTGCACCTTCCGTTTCCAACAATACAGTTGTTTTCTGATCCGATTTTCACCTTCTGTTTCTGACAATACAGTTTTTTCCTAATCCGATTTGTTATCTACTATTTACTGTACCGTTACATTTGCTGCTGTTGTTCCAATCCGATTTCATTGGATTCCGAGAAAATCAAACGCAAAGCGTTTGATTTTTCGGGATGGTTTGCATGATTCAAAATAGAAATTGGATGTGCAGTTTGCTCAATTCAAAATGAAAAACGATGAGTCCGGTTTCATTGACTCAAAAAAGAATGTGTCGCCATAACGCGCGCGCAGCCGCTCGCCGCAAAAAAAGAAAAAAACTCACTCATCATCATCTTCAACATCAATATACTGACTCTGCGCTTCCACGACTTCCGTGCTGTTTTTTGCTGCGGCGTAATCGTTGAGCGGCTCTTCGTTCAGCTCCAAAAACGAATGTCCCCAGTTGAATTTTGATAGAACGATTTCTGCTTGTTCCTTTCGTCCCAAAATGTAAAGGGCGGCGGCAAACGCTTCGGCGGAATTTAAGCGGAACGGACGTCCGAAATTGACGGGGTTGGCGGCCAACAAATACGGCAGAGCGCGTTTTTGAAGATCCATTTGATCCAACACCGGGAACGTTTCCTCGGCATGCTCCCAGGAACAATCGAGAACGACAATCCCTTTCTTGAGATTGTCTTCCCGGGAAATCGCTTTTTCGGCGCGCGGGTCCATGAGGATTGCGCCTTTGGGCGTTTGGCCGATATTTTCATAGAGGCGCACCAAATCGAATTTTGCCAGCTTTTTACCGCTGCATTTCTTCGGATCGCATTGATTCGCGTAATACAAATACAGGCGAACGTCCTTTTGCGGCTGGGGTGTATTGGGAGCCGGTCCGGATATCGGTTTTTTGCGGGGCGCATCCTTTTCAAAATTAATTTTTTTCATTCCATCACGGTTTTTGAATATTAAATTCAGATTGTAAACTCAATGAGTTTAAATAATTTCAAAACATAATTCCGGTTCACAATTTAGGATTTTAATTGATATTGTTATAATTAAACTTTACTTTACTGTTCGCCGCAGACATATCCCTTTCTCGGCAAATATTTTAAGAGTGATGCTATGATTCCGAAATCGTTGACCTTTGTGAAAACTTATTCCGGCGAAGACATTGACTTTTTGTACAAAAAGATTACCGAAGACATTGTTTTGGACGGGAAAGACATCACGTTCGGATCAGCCGCCGAACCCAAGCGCGCCCGCGAAATTTACGCGACGATTCAGCTTTACGGTAAAGCGATTCCTGAAATTCTGGCCGGCAAAACGCCCGAAAACTTCCGGTGGTCGGGCGACAAAATCACGGACTACCAAGACAGTTTCCTCATTCCGCTCGAAGAAGTCGGCGTCAAACAATTCGACGACACCGATTTCGAATACACGTACATTGAACTGATGCGCAAATTCAAAACGATTGAAGGCGACATCGACCAAATGACGATTTCCAAAGACAAATTGGCGGAAAATCTCAAAACCAAAATCCAGTCCAACCAAAACGTCGGCGTGGTTTACCATCCGATGTACTGGGATTCCCACAATCCGCCCTGTTTTAACTGGTACCAGGTGCGCATGCTGGACGACAACCAAGTGTCCCTCCGATTGCTTTTCCGGTCAAACGATTACGGCGACGCCGTCTGGGCCAACCTGTGCGGGATTGCGAAAGCGTTTAACGAACTGGTGATCCAACCGGCGAAATGCGAATTGGTTGAAATCATCCTCACGTCGTCGTCCGCACACATTTATGCCAATGAAGCGGATTTGGCGAAAAAAGTTTCCGGATTCGATTGGAACCGGGATGAAAACAATAAAAAATCGGCGGTGCTCCGGCTTCTCGGCCACAAACCGAAAGCATAATTCCGCTC
The DNA here is from genome assembly GCF_032714475.1 of Methanolapillus africanus. Lineage (NCBI taxonomy): Archaea > Methanobacteriati > Methanobacteriota > Methanomicrobia > Methanosarcinales > Methanosarcinaceae > Methanolapillus > Methanolapillus africanus. Next base: position 12,798 of record NZ_JAWDKD010000018.1, read on the forward strand.
ATAATCCTTTTATTTTTATCTGAATATTATCATTCATCTTTCCATTTCTTTATTTATTCAAAAATTAGGTTTTTAAAATGACAGCAGGAAAAGTTTATCTGGCGGGTTCGGGTCCGGGGGACCCTGATCTTTTGACCGTCAAAGCGCGCCGTCTCATCGATGAAGTCGACGTCGTGGTTTACGACCAGCTTCCGGGAAAAGCGATTTTGGATTTGATTCCGGCCAAAACGGAAAAAATCGACGCCGGGAAATATGCCGGCAACCACACGCTCACGCAGGACGAAATCAACGCCGTCATCGTTGAAAAAGCGAAAGAAGGCAAAAACGTTCTCCGGCTGAAAGGCGGCGACCCGTACGTTTTCGGACGGGGCGGCGAAGAAGCGGAAGAACTCGTCAAAGCCGGCATTTCATTTGAAGTGGTGCCGGGCATCACATCCGCCGTGGCCGCGCCGGCTTACGCGGGCATTCCGATTACGCACCGCGACAGCAATTCCATGGTCACGTTTATTACGGGACACGAAGACCCGACCAAAGACGAATCCGGGCTTGACTGGAACCTTTTGGCCAAATTCAACGGCACGCTCGTTATTTTTATGGGCGTGAAAATGCTGGCCCGCAACTGCGGCGAACTTTTAAAATACGGCATGGATCCGAAAACGCCGGTGGCGCTGATTGAGCGCGGCACCCGTCCGGACCAGCGCGTCACCATCGGGCAGCTGGACAACATCGCCCGACTGGCCGAAGAACGCGATGTGAAAGCGCCGGCATTGACCGTCATCGGTAATGTGGTCAATTTGCACGACATTTTGGGCGAGCAAATTGTTAAATGGTAAAGTGTTCAATGAAATTTTAATGAGCAATGAAATTGTAATGAGATTTGAGGTTTCAGTGAATTGTTAATGAAATTGTTCAATAAGTATTGTTTTATTATCCATTGAGGTGAAATTCATGAGCGAATATCCGGTTTTGGCAGTGATGCGTCCTGAAACGTACCGTGAATCATCCGCCGCGGCCGCCAAGTCCGCCGGCTTTAAGCCGTTTTTTGTTCCCGTCGTCACGCTTTGCGGGATGAAAGACGACGTCTTTGATGATTTTGTCGACCGCGTTTTGTCCGGGAAGTCGGACATTGTGATTTTCACAAGCGCCAACGGCGTCGAATACACGCTCAAAAACGTCGGCAAAGACGCGGAGAAAAACTTCATCGAGGCGCTCAAAAAGACGCATATCGTCGCCATCGGTCCGACCACCAAGAAAAAACTCGAGTCGATCGGTCTTTCCGGCTCGTTGGTTCCCGGTGAATACAGTTCTAAAGGTCTTGTGAAGGAGTTGGGAGAAACAGTTTCCGGCAAAACGGTCGACATTCCGCGCAGCTTTTACGGATCGGATGTTTTGACCGACGGTCTCAAGGACGCCGGTGCCAACGTTTATGAAACGCACGTTTATACGCTTCAAGCGCCTGAAGGCGAAGAACAAGACGAATTGGTGGAAGCCGTCCTTGCGGGAGAAGTGGACGCGTTTGCGTTTACCAGTTCCATGATGGTCCGCAACTTCATTGATTTGGGCGAGCAGGCCGGCGAAAAAGAGAAATTGATCGACATGGTCAATGAGGCTTGGGTCGGCGCGATCGGTTTTCCGACGGCGGAAACATTGGAAGAATACGGCATCATCGTCGACGTCGTTCCGGAAGAGTTTACGTTTGAAGCGCTCGTTGCGGCAATTAAGAAGAAGATGGATGAATGATTGTTTTTCAACATTTTCATATTATATTTTTAATTTGTCAATTTCATGATCATTTATTATAGTAAACCCATATGTTTAAATAAATTGACAATACTGTTAGACTTGACTTTATTGTTAAGAATGCGCCCGATAAAGGAAGTGCTGTTTTAATGAAAAGAACCAATTGCAGTCTTTCAGACCTTTCGATCAAGCGAAAAGCAAAACTTTCAGACTTTTCGGTCAAAAGAAGAGCGAAGCTTTTGGAACTTTCGGAAAGGAAAACCGCTCAGCGCAATTTGTCGGAAGAATCCCGGAGAATTGATGCGGTGATGCGTAATTTTAAATTGAAGCCGTACAACGAGGTTTCCGCCCGTTTGGACGCCGCCACAAAGCATACGATTGCTTTTTTGAAAATTCATCAAAGATAACGCCGTGTGCGGCAATCTTTCCGCTTTATTTTAATTTCCTTCATTTTTGAGTGTTGACAGATTTATGTTTTTTGATGAATGGCTGTACAGATAAATTATTTTTCAAATAATCCAAAAGATGTGTATTATGTCCGCCGATTCGAATTTTTCAAACAGCAGCCCTACCGGTCCGGCCATTTATCCGCTCAACAAGGAAATGTTTGTTTTTGCAGGTCCGAACGGCTCGGGAAAATCCACCGTTATTGAAAATCATTTGGAAAACAAGCAGTGCCCTGAAATTTACATTTGTCCGGACCAGTTGGTTTCCCGGGAAGACAAATACAATCCGGCCGCTTATCTTGAAGCCATGAAAATGGCGGAAGATTTTCGGCACCAAGCGCTGGAAGCCGGTGTTTCTTTTACGTTTGAAACCGTTTTTTCAACAGCGGACAAATTAGACTTTCTGAGAACCGCCAAAACGTTCGGCTACCGGATCACAACGATTTACATCACGACGTCCGATCCGCAAATCAATCTCAACCGCATTGCAGAGCGTGTGAAAATGGGCGGTCACGACGTCCCGAAAGACAAAGTGCTGGCCCGTTACGAAAAATCGATGACACTGATGCCGGAAGTGATTCTTTTGTCCGATATGGCGAAAGTGTATGACAATTCGTCCAACTGTCCGGTGGAAGTATTTGAAAAGGACGATTGCGGCAATTTTTTCCTGTTAAACCGGGAGCAACGGCACAGCTGGGTGGACAAATATATCACGACGGCTTTTGCGGAAAAGGAAATTCCGATTTTTGAGGATTTGAATGTGTTTGAAACGGAAAGATTGAAAGGATTTTGATTTCAATTTTTATTTTTCATTTTTCTTTTTTGGCGGCAGCATGCGCGCGCGTTATGGCGACACGTTTCTCAGAGTTTTCAAAATGGGGGACTGTTTTGAAAATTTCAAGCAAACCATCCCGTAAAATCAAACGCGATAGCGTTTGTATTTTACGGATACCGCTGAACAGATACAATTAGTTGGAAACGTAGATGCAAACCGGATCAGGAAACAACTGTATTGTTAGAAACAGCAGGTGCAAACTGAAATCTAAAAATAGTCACCCGTAGGTACAAACTGAAATCTAATAAATAGTCAACTGTAGGTACAATCTGAAATTTAAAAATAGTGAACAGTAGGTGTAATCTGAATTTTCAAATCAATGCATCTTACTGATCGGAATCCGCAAAATACAGACGCAAAGCGTCTGATTTTGCGGGTTGGTTTGCACGGGAAGTTGAAACAAAAGAGGATAGGTATTTGATTAAAATAATAAAAAGTTTGCAGAGGACATTTCTATTCTTATTCATAATAATTCCTACTATTATAGAAAGGCTTTTATTGATAATGGTTATAAGGTTACGGCTATGATTGGTATTTCAAAATTATACTGCGGAACTGTGGAGCCGTCTGACGCTCTGCGGTACAACCGCGACTCAAAACGCTTACCGTCGCATTTGCTTCAGTTTTCGGCCGACAAAAAACCGGTCGTTGTTTGGAACATGACAAAACGGTGTAATTTAAAATGCGTGCACTGCTATGCGCATGCGGTCGACCCGGAAGTTGTTGGTCAGGATGAACTGACGACGGAAGAAGGCAAAGCGCTGATTGACGATTTAGCTGAGTTCGGCAGCCCGGTGATGCTCTTTTCCGGCGGCGAACCGCTTCTCCGCAAAGACCTGGTGGAACTGGCCAAATACGCCAAAGAAAAAGGGATGCGCGCCGTTATTTCAACCAACGGGACGCTCATCACGAAAGAAAAAGCGAAGCAGCTCAAAGAAGTCGGACTTTCCTACGTCGGCATTTCATTTGACGGCATGGAAGACGTTAACGACCTTTTCCGCGGACATAAAGGCGCCTTTGCGGACGCTTTGCAGGGACTTAAAAACTGCCAGGAAGAAGGCATCAAAGTCGGTCTCCGGTTTACGATTAACAAACACAACGTGACCGAAATTCCGGCGATTTTTGACTTTTTAGAAAAGGAAAAAATCCCCCGAATTTGTTTCTACCATTTGGTTTATTCCGGACGCGGCAGCACGATGGTCGAAGAAGACCTGACGCTTGAAGAATCCCGTGCGGCCGTCGATCTCATTATGGAAAAAACCGCCGACCTTCACGCCCGCGGCTTCCCGGCCGAAGTGCTGACGGTGGACAACCACTGCGACGCGCCTTACATTTATCTCCGGCTTCTCGAAGAAAATCCGGAACGCGCCGCCGACGTTTACGAGCTTCTCCAAATGAACCAAGGCAACTCGACCGGCATCGGCATCGGCTGCGTCTCTTGGGACGGCAGCGTTCATCCGGACCAGTTCTGGCGCCACTACACACTCGGCAACGTTCGCGAACGCAAGTTTTCGGAAATTTGGACCGATACGTCGGACCCGCTCATGAAAGGCCTCAAAAACCGGAAAGAACTTTTGATGCAAAACGCACCCAAATGCGCCCGCTGCCAATGGATTGACGTTTGCAACGGCAACTTCAGAGTCCGCGCGGAAGCGGTTTCCGGAAACGTTTGGGGCGACGATCCGGCCTGTTATTTGACGGAAAAAGAAATCACGGAAAAGCCGGCTGCATTGAAGAAGTGATGAAAACCGACGGCGGGTTTTGCGGCGTGTGCCGGTTGCCGGAATCAAATCCAATGTGCATTTTTTAAAGAAAAAATCGAAAAGAACGGATCTTCTTTCCGTTCTATTTTTATTTTTTGTGACGTTTATATGTTTTAATTCTATTCTCTTTGTTTTCATTTTGTTTTTATTTTCACATGCGGGGGTTGCCAAGCCGGTCAAAGGCGCAGGGCTTAGGACCCTGTCCTGTAGAGGTTCGCGGGTTCGAATCCCGTCTCCCGCACTTAAACATATTTCGAATCGTTTTCATATCGCGAGGAATTTTATGATTCGGCCGTTTAAAGTTCAAGATGCGGATCTCATCATGAAATTATGGTTGGAAACAAACGTTTCTGCCCATTCTTTCATAAATGCGGATTACTGGCGAAACAACTATGATTCTGTGAAAGAAATGTTGCCGGATGCAACCCTTTACATCTATGAAGAAAATAATGTTGTTCAAGGGTTTATCGGCTTAATGAACGCGTATATCGCCGGAATGTTTGTTTCTCAACAATTCCAATCCAAGGGCATCGGGAAAAAATTATTGGATCATGCAAAAGCAGAGAACTCAAACCTGATTTTGCATGTTTACAAGAAGAATGAGCATGCTGTTCATTTTTATCTTCGTGAGGGTTTTGTCATCAACCATGAACAAACCGATGAAAAAACAGGTGAAATCGAACTGGAAATGACATGGATAAGCAGAAATAGAAACCGGAATGAACATGAGTGATATTTTGGAGTTCCCCAATCGGGCAGCATTCCGCGCATGGCTGAAAATGAATGCCGCGAGCAGCGACGGCGTTTGGTTGCTTTTCGGTAAACCCGGCGGTCCCAAAACAATCAAGGCCGGCGAGGCTTTGGAAGAAGCTCTCTGCTTCGGCTGGATTGATGGACAAATGCAAAGCATTGACGACAAAACCTATCAAAAATACTTCTCCCTCCGCCGAGCCAACAGCAAGTGGTCGGAGAAAAATAAGACGTTGGTCGAGCAGCTGGAAAAACAGGGAAAAATGACCGATTACGGCCGGCAAAAGATTGAAGAAGCCAAGAAAAATGGTCAGTGGGACGCTCCAAAAGCTCCGGGCATCACAGAAGAACAAATCACTGTTTTGTCAGAATTGTTAAAAGGACACGAGCCGGCTTATACAAATTTCGAGGCCATGTCGCCTTCCGTCAAAAAGACTTACACACGGGCGTATTTGGATGCAAAAACAGACGCTGGGCGGGAAAAACGGTTGGCATGGATGATTGATCGGCTGAATCAAAACTTAAAGCCGATGTAATTATGAAAAACAGCAATCTGAGATGATGAAAATCAGTTGCTGACAAATTGTCAGCAACTGAAATTGAAAGTATTTGAATAATGAAAGTGTGATTTGATTGCTGACAAATTGTCAGCCGTTGAAAGAAAGTGTTGGTGAAGTGCATGAATCAATTAGAAATTATAGATCTGCTGAACCATTTGCAGATAAAATACAGATTCATGGAACATCCGCCGGCGAATACGGTCGAAGAAATCGACAGCCTTGGATTGCCTGACGCCGACGCCATTGTTAAAAATCTTTTTCTTCGAGACGACAAAAAGAAAAACTATTATCTGCTGGTCGCCCGCAAGGATCGAACAATTAATTTAAAAGAATTAAGCGGATTGCTGGGTTCGCGTCCTTTGAGTTTTGCGTCAGAAGAGGATTTATTCCGTTTTCTTCAATTAAAAAAAGGTTCAGTGACGCCTTTTGGAATATTGAACGATGCCAAACGGCAGGTTCATGTTTTGATTGATTCCGATGTCATGGCATTTCGTCTTGTTGCCATCCATCCAAACGAAAATACAGCGACGGTTTGGCTTTCTCCATCAGATTTAAAAGAAATTATCGAAAATCATGGAAATGCTGTCGATATTTTAAAAATATGATGTCATTTAAATTGGTATATTTTTAGAACCACAGAACCTTGATATTGATTTTCATATCTTCCCGATTTTAAACCGGTACATCATCTCAAATGTCAAACTGCCGTTCGGATCCTCTCGAACCGGAATATCTTCTCTTTCAAACCATTCGGCACTCAGCAGTTCACTGGCATCAATCACGATTTTATTCGGATCCGAATTTTCCGCGTCAACGTCGCAGAAAAATCCGGCGAGCAAATTATCCGAAAGCGACCACGGCTGGCTTTTGTAATAGCGAATGTTCTTGACTTTCAGCCCAGCTTCTTCCATGACCTCGCGCTCAACCGTTTCTTCAAAGGTTTCGCCGATTTCCGCAAATCCGGCGATCAGCGCATAGCGGTCAAACCGCGGGTATTTCGCGAGCAACAACCGGTTGCCGTTCGTGACGCCGACAATGACGGCCGGCGCGATTTTCGGATATTCGGTTTGTTGGCAGGACGGGCAGGAAAGGGATCGGGATTTTCCGTTTTTCAGCATCACTGCACCGCACCGGCCGCAATATTTCCGGCATTCGTACCAGTTATACAACTGATATCCGGTGACGGCGGCAAACGATAAATGATGGGGCTCAATCGCCATCGTGTGATGGATCGGTTCCCACGTAAAGCCTTCCGGCGGCTTGATCTGATTCATTAAATAGAAGGTTTGATCGTCAATCGAAAACAGATAGGTGTAGAGTTGATTGTAAATTTGATAAATGTCCGCATTCTCTGCTTCCAGCTCTTGGAATGTCGGCAAATCAAACGTTCCGTCTTCGTTTTTTCGGACAAGAATGGTATTTTTGTCATAACACAATCCGCAGCTTTCGGCTGTCGGCGGCTGAGGACAGTATTGATTATTGAATCTGTGCGGCGCAATGTCCTGAATCATAACATTCTCTCTTTTTCTTTCTCTCTTTCTTCTCTTATTGTTTTGCCTTCAAGTGTCATTTTATTTATACATTCAGAATTTATAATTGGCGGCAGAAAATTTATCGGTTGATTTTTATGACGGATTATACAAAAGAAGAATTGGAAGAAGCACTTCTGGCAATTGATTCCACCATTGGCAAATGTGAGAAAGTGCAGCCGAAATTGAAACCGGGAACGTCTCAACACACGCTGCTCGTCCGCCGGATTAAGGCGTTTCAAATTGCGTCGGCATTGATCAAAAAAGAATTGGAAGAACGATAAGCAATTTATAAATATCATCTCCGGATAGGAAGTTTGTATGCCTCATCTGATTTGCAATGATTTGAATATGTATTATGAAGATACCGGTTCCGGCGAACCGATTATTTTTCTTCACGGCAGCCTGACGAGAGGGGCACCGACATTTGCGGCGCAAATTCAAGCGTTTCAGCCGTCGAACCGGTGCATCTGCCCGGATTTACGCGGTCACGGCAACACGTCGTGCACGGATCTTTGCTGGACGTCGGAACTGTTGGCCGACGACGTGATTGAGTTGATGAATGCCTTGGATCTCCCCAAAGCCCATATCGTCGGACACAGCATGGGCGCCGATGTGGCAATGTACTGCGCCGTCAATTATCCGAAACGCGTCAGCTCCATCGTTTCCATCAGTTCGGCGGGCGCTGTTAACGACAGCGTGATCACGTACATGGAACGCTTCAATCCCGAAAGCATCGACATGGTCAAATACGGGAATCTTGTTGAAACGATTCAAAAAGAGCATTTTGCGGCTCACGGCGGCAACTGGCAGACGCTTTTTAACCAATCGCTCGCCAATTGTTACACGTATCCTGATTTTACCGATGACGATTTCAAAAAAATCACCGCGCCGTTTTTATTGATTTACGGCAGCAGGGACGCGATGGTGAAGGACTATGAGGTTGAAAGGCTCAGCCAAAATATCAGCTCATTTTCATGCCGATTGATTGAAGACTGCGGACATTTTCCACATGTTGCTTCTCAAAAATGTGATGTGGTGAATCAGATGATTATGGATTTTATCTGCCAATGTAACTCCTCAACTCAAATGTAATATTAAAAATCGTCTTATTTTTTAAAAACAATGATTCATATGATCAATAAAGAATTATGGATGTCAGATATCATCGAAAAAATGAAACCGGTCTTTCAAAACCGGCTGTTGTTCGTTGGTTTGCAAGGCAGTTATCAAAGAAATGAAGAAAATGAGACAAGCGACTTTGATGTCGTGGTTGTTTTGGATCAGTTATCCGTCAGCGATTTGAAAGTCTACCAATCCATCATCAAAACGATGCCGGAATCCGAAAAGGCATGTGGTTTCATTTGCGGCGCCGATGAACTTCTCAACTGGCCGTTGCATGAGATTTTTCCGCTTTTGCAGGATACGGACGGATATTTCGGCGACCTCAATTGTTTGCTTCCGGCTTACGGGAAAAACGATATTCAACAAAATGTCAACATCTCGGCGGCGAATTTGTACCATGCGGTCTGCCACTTATATTTATTCGGTAACGAATGCCGGAGAACCGAAGACTTAAAACCGCTTTATAAATCCGTTTTCTTCACCGCACGCCTTTTGGAATATTTGCGTACCGGCGTTTACTGCCCAACCAAAACATCGTTGGTTGAACGTCTTCACGGTGATGAAAAAACGTTGATGGAAATCAGTTTAAATTGGGAAAAATATCAAAATGATATTGATGAAAATCCGGATGCTTATTTTGAGCGATTGATGGAATGGTGCCGGATGATTCTGTTATCAGAAAATGATTTGAAATGAACCGGAAATGATCTGAAATGAAGAGCAGTGCTGAGGATCTCCGAAAACGGGGCAAATATGAACAAGCGGATCTTGACGCCCTTTCTTCTTTAGATTCTTCTCTTCTTTTCGAAAAAATTAATTCTTGTATGCCGGCAGAACGTTCGGCGGCTGTTCATTTGCTGAGCGAAAGAAAAGATATCGATCCGGAATATTTGACGGATTTGATTTTGCAGCGGCTGAGTGTGGAAAACAGCCTTTACACAAAAATCGAAATCTGCAGTGTTCTTGAAAAGGGCGGCTGCAGCACTGCGAAAAAAATGACGGCTTATTTGGGCAAAATCGGACAAAATCAGTATACGGCTTTGCCGGATTCTGTTTCCAAAAAGAAAAGTTATCCGTTGCCGCGTGATATTATTGCCAGAAGTTTGGGAAAAATGGACGCTTCGGTTTTGCCGGTGCTGTTGGATGTTTTAATGTCGGGAGACGCGTCTGCGGTATCGGAAGTTTTGGACGCTATCGGTTTTTTGGTTTTTTACAATCCGCAGTCGGCAACGCCCGAAAACCTGGATGCGGTTTTGTCGGCGTTGACGAAATTTTCGGACAATGATCTTATTCAGTGGAAATTAATGATTTGTTTGTCGGCGTTTCCGCTTCCGAAAAGTCTTGACATATTGAATCATGTCATCGAAACGTCGGAAATTCCGATTTTCAGAGAAGAAGCGCTGCGCTCAAAAAATTTGACGGTTCATCGTCATTGAAAATACAAAAATAATATTTGTGGAAAAGACGTTTTTTAAAAAGAATGGTTTTGAATAAGGCGACGCCTTATTCAATTTTTTTTAAATCAGTACATGGCGAGTTCGTTCAAAACGTCTGTTTTGGACAAAATGCCTTTGGGCGCGCCGTCAACCGTCACAACCAATTGTCCGATGTTGTATTTGTAAAACAGTTTGACAACGTCGTAAAGTTGGGTTTCGCCGTCGACCGTGATGAGTTCTTTGGTCATGACGTCTTTCACTTTGACGTCCAGCTTGCCGGAGGCGACCGAGCGCGTCACGTCGGATGTGGTGATCACGCCGACGATTTTTCCTTTGTCTTCGACGGCGGCGCCGTGAAGGTTTTTGGACATAAAGTGTTTGGACGCTTCTTGAAGGTCCGCGTTTAAGTTAATCGCGGCGGAAAGCGGTTTCATGTAATTTTTCACGTGTTTTTGCGGCAGGGACACGAGTTCCGTGATGTCGATGAGAATGAGGTTGTTGCTGTCGTCGCGGCCGTAAACATCGCCGCAGACGGTGAGGCGGTTGACCGGGGTCGGTCCGACTTGAATTTTGTCGCCGGCGTTGAAACTTTTGACGTTGCCGATGATTTTAATGATGCCTTTGCAGATATCGGGGTTGCGGACGGTGGTAAAAGAGATTTCGGCGGTTGTGGCGTTGTTCACAAGGGAGCCGTTTCTGTAAACCGGGACGTTTGTTTCTTCTTCCATGACCTCAATGTTGAGGACCTGGTACGCTTCGCCGGTCGGGCGGTAGCCGCCTTTCGGACCCGGAACGCCTTCGACAAGGCCGAGCGCTTTTAAAAGCTGCATTTGGTTTCGGATGGTGCCGGGGTTTCTGTGGATGAGTTCAGCGATTTCTTCGCCTTTAACCGCAGATTCTTTCTGCCGCTGGATGTTGATTAACGCCGCAATAATGTCTTTTTGAATAGTTGTTAAATCCATTTTATCACCGGTTGACAATAAAATTATAAAAATTAAGAAATTTGTAGAAATGAGATTTTTGTTTATTAAATTAATGATTAACAATCGCTTTAATTGTCATAATTATTTATATAGATATGCTTTGAAACGGATTTTATGAAGATTTGTCCGCGGATCTCAAGATGTCTTTTGATCCTGAAAAGCAAATAATCCGAAAAAAACGGAGCCTGTTAAAAATGACAAATCATTGAAAGTGGATTGGAGTCAAATATTTAAAGATTAATTGAAAAAAATAGAATGTAAATCAAAAATATATTAACTGCAATTGAAAATAATTGACGCCGAATCAGAACGTTCATTGAAATGCGGATTAGTCGGTTGATTGAATCCATAAAACAAAGACTTAAGAAAGGCTTATATGTCATTTGTTCCTGTATCGGTTCATTTAATCCATTTATTTCAATTTTGAATTTTCGATCAATCCGTTCTTTTGGATTCTTTCTCGGATTCTTATTGATATTTATCCGGGGTTTTAGTATGATTTTTGAGAAAATAAAAACAATTCCGACGTCTGAGGAGCTTTTGGACAAAGCGTTCCGGCGCTCGACGCGTACCATGGCCGGCAAAAAGATTGACGGCCCGACTTCCCGCTGTGAAGCGAACGAAGCGATGCTTTTGACGGCCGCCAACATTTTGACGGACAATTTATCCAACACGGCCCGCATGTTCCCGAATTTTGAATCGCTTTCCTCTTTCTATTATGACATGGCCGACATTTTGGTCGGCGTCGACAAGATTAAAAAATCGCTGTCCCGGATCGACTGGGCGTCTTCGAAAATTCACTCGATGTCGCGCGAATATGTCGGCAAAATCCGCGGCAACTCGGCGCCCGGCGACGTCCGCAAAGAAGCGTTCGGCCGCATCAGTTCCATTATTTATTCGATTGAGCCGGATTTGAAACTTCTCGGTGAAACCCGCAACATCTTGAAGGATTTGCCGGACATCCGCGAAGAGCCGACGATTATCATTGCCGGCTACCCAAACGTCGGAAAATCGAGTTTCGTTTCTTATGTGACGAACGCGACGCCCGAAATTGCGCCCTATCCGTTCACCACCAAAGGCATTCTGATCGGCCACATGATTGTGAACCACGTCCGCTATCAAGTGATTGACACGCCCGGCCTTTTGGACCGCCCGATGTCGGAGAGAAACGATATTGAGCTTCAGGCGATTACGGCATTGCGCCGGCTGGATGCCATTGTGATGATTTTGATCGATCCGAGCGAAAGCTGCGGTTACGAAATCAAAGACCAGATCAAGCTCGCCAAAGAAATCCAGGCGCGGTTTACGCTGCCGTCGATCATCGTCGGCAACAAATCCGACCGCGACGAGTTTAGAAAAGTCGATGAGGTTGACACGTACATTTCAACAAAAACCGGCGACGGTATTGATGAATTGGTTCAACAGCTTCTCAGTATGATTCCGCTTCCGGAAAAAGAGTTTGAAGAGCCGAATCCGTTCGGCTACTGATTTTTAAAAATTCTTTTTTCTATTTTTTTCTTTATTTACTTTTTTTCTGTTTTTTGTTTTTTGTTTTTTTTGGCGGCATCGGGCGCGCGCGTTACGGCACGCATTTTCTTTTTGATTCAAAAGTGGGTGCACTTTTCAAATGATATGAATAGAAACCAAAAAGTCCTCTTGCGCTTTTTTATTTTCTTCCAGTTTTGCGTCCAATTCAGACCCTTTTTCGGTCAGAAGTTCTTTAATTTTAATTAAATACGAAATCAACCTCTTGATTTCATTCAGATTTCCGCGGATTTGTTTTCGGATGAAGTAATCTGTGAAAAAGTTGTCAAACCAAAAGTCGATAACGCGTTCGAATCCGGTTATTTTGACCAAATCAAAATCACAAATTTGGCTCACGTCTTTGAGTTCCAGTTCCAGAAATTTCAATTTGGCATTCAGCCGGACAAGTTTATCTTCAGCGGCGTTGACGTGCGGATATTTTGCAAAAGATATGATGTTCAAGCCGGCCCACATATCGACAGCCGCCCAGCCTTCGGCTTTTGTGAGCGAGACTTTAACGTCTTCCGCCGCTTCACGGGCAACCGACGCTGCATAAATCGCTTCCGCGACTTCCGTTTTTTGGCGTGCGAGAAAATCCCGTTCCGATTCCAGTTTCAAATACCTGAGTCCGTCCGGCACGGATAAATTTCCGTCAAGATATTTTCGGCGTTTTTCAAGAGCGGTTTCATATTGCTGCGACATTTGGAGCAATTCCAGAATTCGTTCGGCCAGGTCATTCTTTTTGGTTTTCAAAAGCTTCAAATCAGCCGCCGCTTTATCATAGTTCAGCTTGGCGCTGATTTCGCCTTGAATTTCCTTTTCGACTTTCTCATCATGTTTTCCGGTCATTTTCAGCGCGAAAGACGACAACGATTTCTTTTGAATTTGGACGACGTCGCGTTTTTCTTTTTCGTATTTCCGAAGAAGTTTATCGACGGTTTTTTCATCCGCGGCGATGTTGTTGTCAATGATTTCCATTTTTTCCTGAAGAACAGATAATGTTGACAGTTTGTCGCGGATTTCGATTAAATTTTCCATAAATATCATTCCGAATTTATCTATTAAAAATTATGGTGACGGAAATCATAAATTGATATTTTTCAGCTTTCAGTTCACTATTTCAGTTTTCAGTTTCAGTTTTAGTTTCAGTTTTAGTTTCTGTTTTTCCGTTCTTTATTTTTCATTTCTTTTCCATGAAAGCCGTCCAGCTTAAACAGACGCGTTTCGCGTCTGTTTAAGCGGATTATTTTAACAAGATAGATTGGAAATACAAACAATAGGTGCAAATTGGATCAGGAAATATGTGTATTGTTGGAAACAGCAGGTGCAAACTGCAATCTAAAAACAGTCAACTGTAGGTGCAAATTGGAATTTTAAAATAGTGAACTGCAGCTGTAAACTGAAATCTAAAAATAGTAAACTGCAGATGCGAACTGAAATCTAAAAATAGTCACCTGTGGGTGCAATCTGCTACTGAAAATGTATCTTACTAATGGGATTCCGCAAAATACAGACGCAAAGCGTCTGATTTTGCGGGTTGGTTTGCACGGGAAGTTTGAACAAGCAACACCAAACTTTACGCGAAGGGAGCCGTTCACGCAGCGAATTTTTAGAATCAGACTCCCACCGCTTTTGAAAAATTCCTAGCGAAGCGACGGAATTTTTGCGTCAGAATTTGCGGGATGGTTTGCTTGATTTTGAAAAAAAATTATGGGGCGGTTCTTTTGATTCAAAATAAATGGAAGAACAATTTCTAAAAACGCAAAATAAAAATGGTCGCTATAACGCGCGCGCAGCCGCTCGCCAAAAAAAGAAACAAAAAAGGGAAATAAATAAAAAAATGAATGAATACAAAGACAACGCCATTAAATGACGTTCATATGTCCGCTGTATTCGTTTTGTTTTTCAATGCTCATTTGAATCAAAATCTCAAAGATTTGCCGGACGGAGTCGACGTCCAGATTTTTTTCAACAGCAAGGCTGGAGGCCCGGTCGAGCACTTTTTGCATTTGCTCTTCATCTCGAATCGGCTTGTTCATTTCTTTTTTGGACGACAGAATCTCGCTGGCCAAATTTGTTCTCATTTCAATTAAATCCATGATCTCTCGGTCAATGAGTCTCATCTTTTCTCGGGTTGCCTCTAATTTACCGGTCATTTCGGTCACCTCACATACATTTGAATATTGAATCATTCATCACAAAATGCGGTCAAGCATGGCTTAAGAGCCGCAAATGTACCATTACTATAATCCGCTTATTATATATAGTTTCATTCGAGATGTTTGCCCGTTCTACTGTTTCATAAAACGGCTGTGTGTCTTTAAATATATTTTTAATGACTGAATGAAATGTCATGAAATTTATAAATACTAGGTCTAACATTTTTGCTTATCTATATTTCCCTTCCGAAATATATATACACAATTTCAATTCAAGAGCGATAGTTCTAAATTCGCCATTTATTTGTTTATTAGTAGAGTCTAGTCTATTTTCCCGTTTGGAGGAAAAACATGAGTGTCGTTAACAGCGTCAAAAATAGATTTTCAAAATTTTTCGGTAAATTATTCAAGAAGAAAAATGCCTGCATCGGTATCTATGGTCCGCCGAATGCCGGAAAGACCACATTGGCGAACCGCATTGTGAAAGATTGGAGAGACGAAAGCTCCGAAGAACCGCTCGGTTCCGTTTCTCACATTGCGCACGAAACCCGTAAAGCGCAGCGCCACCACAAGCTGGAAATCGAATCCAAGGGCAACAAAATCTGTCTCGACGTCGTCGACACGCCGGGATTGGCCACCAAAATCGACTTCCACGACTTCATGAAAGAAGGCATGGGCGAAAAAGAATCCAAACAACGCTCCAAAGAAGCGACAGAAGGCGTTATCGAGTCCGTCAAATGGCTGGACGATTTGGACGGCGTCATTCTGGTGATGGACGCGACGGAAAACCCGTACACCCAAGTCAACGTGACCGTGATCGGCAACATGGAAGCCCGAAAGCTCCCCTTGCTGATCGTCGCCAACAAAATCGATTTGCCGACTTCGGATCCGGACGCCATCCGGGAAGCTTTCCCGCAGCACCCGTTCATCGCGATTTC
The DNA here is from genome assembly GCF_032714475.1 of Methanolapillus africanus. Classification (NCBI taxonomy): domain Archaea; kingdom Methanobacteriati; phylum Methanobacteriota; class Methanomicrobia; order Methanosarcinales; family Methanosarcinaceae; genus Methanolapillus; species Methanolapillus africanus. Next base: position 28,586 of record NZ_JAWDKD010000018.1, read on the forward strand.
CGCGCTTGACGGCACCAACATGGAAACGTTTTACGAAGCGGTTGCCAAACAATTCGGGTGATTCACATGAGCGATATTCAGTTAGATTTGGTTTCCGACGCCAAATTATCCAAAATGGGTTCCACCGAAAAGGTGCGCTACATCATCGATGAAGTCCGCAAAGGCAAAATCATGGTGCTTGAAAAAGGACTCGATCCGATGGAAGAAGCAAAATTGATCGAAATGACCATGAGCGAAATCCACGACGATTTCGTCGGTCTTGAAATCGAAAGCTACCCCCGCGAAAACAACGCGTCGTTTTTGGGCAAATTACTCAAAAAAGATTCCGGCCAGCAAAAATTGACCGTCATCGGACCGGCCAACCAATTAAAAACGCTCCGGAAGGACAATTCTTTAATCAGCACTTTGGTGTCGACAAAATAATGCGTTTCCCGCATTATTTTATTTTCTTTTTTATTTATCTTCTTTCTGTTTTTTGTTCATCATTTATGTTTGGATACTCATAATAGTCGGTTTTGTTCTATATTACCATCTGCAAATCTATGATTTTTTATTTTTATGGTATTTTATTCCGTTTTTATTATGATTATATTTAGGAAAATTTTTAAATCTGGGTGTTCTATTTGATGGTATCCGAATGCAAAAATTATAATTATTATTCAGTTAGTATCTCTTCGCGTATTGTTTTTGACAAGCCTTTGTTGGATGGTGTTTTATTTGTTGCAAAAAGACTTTCAATCTCCGGAAAAAATCGATGCCAAAATTCCGGGAATCAACCCGCAGAATTTGGTTTCTTTTGAAATGGGCAATGAAAATATCACACTGGTTTGTACTTACGGCAAAATTTCCATGGCGCTGAACCGTCAAGTCACCGACTACTCGATCGGAAAAATCCTCAAAAGCATTTCCGTCATCGACAACTCCACGTCGCACGAAATGGAAATCTTATGCGATTTTGACGATATTCCGATGTATCAGACCATGGGCTACACATTGGTCACTTACGGGCGCCATAACGGAAAATACCGCGTGACTTTTAACATTCCGTTCTCGTCCGAAAAAGCGCTTTACAATTTAACCGTCTCTTTTTTTAAAGAACTCGATAAGCAAAAAACGCTCAAAAAAGACTTCTACTGGAACGGCAAAGACAACGATATCCTCAAGCTTTTTTTTGAATTAAAGGATATGGAAAACTGGAACGTCAAAACCGTTAAAAACAAAGAACAATAATGGAAGGCCTTAACAAAGTGTGGCCGCATTGGTTCGGATCCGTTTTTCCTGTTTTTTGTGTAAAATCGTTATAAATCAATCTTTAATTCGATGTAAAACCATGTCAATTTTTTTTAAATTTTCCGGTTGTTCCGTCGAACCGGTTAAAAAATTTCGTCGACACAAATCTTTTTTTATTTGATAATTATGTGTCTCTTGATTCTATTTTTGAAAATGCCCGCGCCTTCATTTTTAATATATATTTATCATTATAAATTCTATCCGAATCCGTCCATTCAACACGTTTTATAATTACGATTAATGGAAAACGTTTATATACAGCATGTAGGATATAGTCTCAGGCTACTATTAATTAATGTTTACAGTAGAGGGTTTTCAAATGGCTAGTGAAAAATTAAATATCATTGATCAATTCAAAAATCTTGATGTCCTCAAGATGGACCGCCGCACGTTTTTAAAGGCGGTCGCGGCCCTCGGAGCAACAAGCTTTGTTTCGGTTTACGGATCTCAACTTGCAGACGCAATTTCGTTCTCTGAAACAAAAGTGTTGTGGCTTCATGGCGCCGAATGTACCGGCTGTTCAGAATCTGCGCTCAACGGTGAAAAACCGGAATTCGCAGACGCGCTTCGCCAACTGAACATCAGCTTGACCTACCACGAAACGCTTTTGGCGCAGCAGGGTATTTTCAACGACGGCGAACTTGTGAACACACAAGACTTAAACGCCGAAATTCTTCTCCACAACTTGATTGAAGCCGGCAACTACATCCTTGTCGTTGAAGGATCAATCGGAAACGGTCCCGACGGAACCGGAAAAATCTGCATGTACGGCGGAAACACTTTCAAATCCGTGTTCGAACACGCGGCGAAGAACGCAAACGCCATCATCGCGATGGGAACCTGCGCCACCTACGGCGGAATTACCGTCACCGACGGCGCCACCAAAGACTACTGCGACTTCAAAGGCGTTATGCAAACCGAGTCCGACAGAAACGGTGGCATGCTCCAACTTCTCGGCATCAACAAGCCCTGCATTAACTTGCCCGGCTGCCCGGCCCACCCCGACTGGTTCTTCTTGACCGTTGCGGGACTTTTACTCAACAAATTCAGTTTGACCGACACCAGCTGGCTTGACGCCGACGGCAGACCGAAAGTCTTCTATCCGCCCAACGCTGTTTTGCACGACAACTGCCCGCGCCGCGGATACTATGACAGAGGCGTTCTCGACAAAGACATCGCACAAGGCGGCTGTCTCTGGAAAATCGGCTGCAAGGCCCCGTACGTTCACGCAGACTGCGCTCTCCGCAAGTGGAACGACGGCACCAGCTTGTGTATGCAAGCCGGCGGTCCCTGCATTGCTTGTGTCGAACCCATCTTCCCGAACGGATCCATGCCTTTCTATGAAGAAAAAGAAAGCACCGAAATCTTATTCGGCGTCAACATGGGAATGGTCGCAGCGGCCGTCATCGGTATCGCTGTTGTTGCAGCCGGCGTTCACGCTGTCCGCAGAATGAAGAAGGAGTGATGAAAAATGGTAAAAGTTACAGTTGACCCGTTAACCAGAATCGAAGGACACATGCGCGTGTCTGCCGAAGTCGACAGCAAAGGATATGTTTCATACGCACAAAGCGGCGGTATGCTTTTCAGAGGATTCGAAAGAATGCTCCAAGATAAAGACCCGAGAGACGCTTCCCTTCACGTTGCCAGAATTTGCGGTGTTTGTCCGATTTCCCACTCCATGACCGCGACCAATGCGCTCGATGACCTTTACGGCGTTGCCGAAAGCATCCCGCAAAACGCGCTCGCCGTCAGAAACTTCATCCAGGCTGCCAACATGATTGCCAGCCACGCGACGCACATCTACATTTTATTCGGTCCCGACTTGGCCAACCCGAGATATAGAGACGTTTTAACCAGCTCCCAGTTGGGTCTCGGCGCGACCGGACAATCCGTCTGGGGCGAATTGGTCGGCCGTTTTGCACCGATCAGCTACACCATCGACGGAAAACCGATTCCGGTCGGAAGCAGCTACATCAATGCGATCCCGGAAAAGAAAAGACTCCAGGAAGCCATCGCTCTCTTCGGCGGTAAAATGCCCCACCAGGCCGTTACCCGTGCCGGCGGTGTCACATGCACCCCGGACGCCGGCGATATCACAAAAGCCGCAGCGATTTACTTAAAGGTCATGGACTTCGTCAACAACTACACCCTTGGTGTTCCGGTTGACCAGTGGGTGGCCAACACAGCGAAAGCAAGCTCCCCGGCCGCAGCCGTTAAGTTCGTCGTCGACCACTTATCCGGCTTGGTCAACAAGACCAAAAACAATGACTTCTCCAGAGCCAACGGCTGGAAAGACGTCGAACTCTTCGCAGCGTTCGGTTCCGAACTTGTCGGTGAGAAGCTCCTCGGTCTTCCGGTCAGCTTAAGACTCGACAAACTCGGCGGCTACACCAACCCGAACACAATCAGCTTCCTCTCTTATGGTTCTTACTACAAGGGAGACCAAGACGGCTACTCTCCGGAAAGCAAAGCCGGCGAGCGTTTCATGACCTCCGGTGTTATGTCCGGCAGCTTGAAATATGAAGAACTCGACCCGTCCAAGATTACCGAAAGCATCCAGTGCGCCTTCTACGAAGACGACGTTGTTTCCAGACACCCGTACGACGGAACCACTGTTCCGGTGTCCGACGCGAACCAAATTAACTATGAAGGTCCGGTTGACTCCAAATACAGCTGGCTCAAAGCACCGCGCTACAACGGTGTTCCGGCCGAAGTCGGTCCGCTGGCCCGCTTGATCGTCGCTCAAGACCCGCTTATCATGGGACTCGCCCAAGCCTTCGTTGACGCAGGCATGTCTCCGGCAAACGTTTACACCAGAGTGCTTGCCCGCATGCACGAAACCGCCATCTTGGCCGACCAAATCGTCAACTGGCTCAACGCTATCGACCCCGCAGACCGCAAGTTCTCCGTTCCGCTCGACTTCAAAGCCGCCAAAGACGGCCAAGGCATGGGACTCTGGGAAGCTCCGCGCGGCGCGCTCGGCCACTGGGTCAGCACCAACAGCTCCGGTAAAGTTAAAAACTACCAAGCCATCGTGCCGAGTACCTGGAACTTGTGTCCGAGAGACGAAAACGGAATTCCGAGCCCGGTTGAGCAAGCGCTCGTCGGAAACGCGGTTTCCGGTATCGACAACGTTCTTGGCGCTGACTTCACGAACCCCATCGCGCTTATGCACGTTGGCCGTTCCTATGACCCGTGTATCGCTTGTGCGATTCACACCATTGACGCAACCGGCAAGAACGCTCCGAGAAACTACGAGTTGTTCTGAGGGGGTTATGTAAATGACCGAAAATGTAAAGGACAACAAAACAAATTCCGCCAAGAAAGTTCAGGCAACCGCTGATGAGAAGGCAACGGTTCAACGTTACAACTGGGTTGAACGCTGGACGCACACGTTCCACGCCATCGCTATGCTGGTTCTTCTCTTCACCGGTTTTGCGATCTACTTCCGCTGGGACTTTGTGACGTTCCACAACGCACGCGCCTGGCACATGATCGCCGTTCCGGTTTTGATTGTGACCAACTGGTTCTTGGTGCCGTACGGGATCTTCTCTGAAGGATACGCCGAAGGCGGCATTAAGGGCGTTGTCAGCCACTTTAAGAACGGGTACATCTTTGGAAAAGATGACTACTTGCGCTTGAAGGGTATGATTCTCAACTTCTTCGGAAAGCAAGCTGAATACCCGCCGTTTACCGTCTATGACAAGAAAACCGGCCACTATGTGACGAAACTTCACCCGATGTTTAAGATCTTGATCGTTCTGGAAGGAATGTGTATCTTCTTGATCTTCATCACCGGTATCGTTCTCTACAAAGTGGATTGGTCTCTCCTCGGTCTCCCGATCGCGGAATGGATCACCTGGATCTTCAACTGGATCGGTCAATGGTTCAACATGAACGGCCTCGAACTCATCCGCTGGGTCCACCTCGCTTTGACGTACTTCTTCGTCTTTGAATTGATCGTCCACGTCTTTATCTTGGAATTCGATCCCAAGGTTTTCAAGTACTGGAAATCCATTTTCATCAACGGAAAAGAAGACCTCGACGGACCTGTTGTGGAAGTTGTTGAAGACGCTCACCACAAGTGATATTTAAAAAAGAGTTGAGTTGAAAAACTCAACTTTCTTTCTCTTTTTTTTTGTTCATTTTCAGACTTGTGTTTTTGATTTTTTTGTTTTTTATTATTTGTTATCTGTTTTTTTGGCGGCGCCGTGCGCGCGCGTTATAACGTCGGCTTTTTACAAATTGTCAAAAGTCGGGGCTGTTTTTTATAAATCGTCAAAAAGGGTCCGTTTTTTTAACCATCATTCAAAAATGATCTGTTTATCATCTTCCATTTCGGTTCGAATATTTCAAAGGGTTTATTAATCTTTAATCGGATATTAGCTCTAATTTGTTTTTCATTGAGTGATATTTTTTTTATTTAATGGATATGTGATTTTTATGGCAACGATGGGAATTTTAGCATGCAAGATGCTTCAAGATGAAATTGTTTACTTGATTCAGCAAAATCCGGACATTGAATCGGTTTATGTCGTCACGAACGGCGAGCACATCGAGTTTGTTCACAAACTGCGGGACTGCAACATTGATTTTAAACCGGTTGACAGTGTTTCGGAACTTCCGGACATTGACAAATCTGCGGCTGATTCCGGCAAACTTTCGTTAGTGGTCTGGCAATTGGAACTTGGTCTCCACGAAACGCCGAAACGCTTGAAGGTGGAAGTTTATGACCGGCTGACCGAATTTTCAAAAAAGGCAGACGGTATTTTGCTTCTTTACGGGCTTTGCGGCAACGTTCTCGGCGACGTGGAAGAAGATTTCAAAGAAATCTGTCCGATTGTGATTCTTCGTGATCCGGATGGTAACATTGCGGACGACTGCATCGGGGCGACGCTGGGCAGCCGGAAAACATACGCCAATTTGCTCAAAAGCTTCGGCGGCGTCGGCACTTTTATTTTTACGCCTATGTATGAGGCGACGATCGATGAGTTTTTCCAATACAAGCGGATGAGCGCCGTTCAAAAGCTATCCGAGGAACAAATTATTGAAATGAACAAATTTATGTTTGAGGCGTCCAATTACAAACGGGTTGCCCGTTTAGAGACCGGGCTGACATACACGGGCGACACATCCGAGAACGTCAAACGGTTCGCCGAGATGTATAATTTTGAAATTTTCGAAATGAGCGGTGGTAATCAGAAAGTTTTTGACACTTGTTTCTTGAAATTAAAAAATATGATTGTATGTGTTTGAGGGGGATTTTTTGGTTGTATAGTTTGGTTGTATGGTTTGGTTGCCAATGTTTTGATTGTGATTACTTGATGTCAATTTACAAAGGATATGAGTGATTTAATGTCTATATTGGGAATTTTGGCATGTAAAATGCTTCAGGATGAAATTGTTCATTTGATTCAAAACGATTCGGATATTGGAGACGTTTTGATTGTTGAGAATGGCGAACACATTGATTTTGTTCAAAAATTGGACGAATTGGATATTTCTTACAAACTCATTCCGTCTGTTGATGTTTTGCCGGACCGCATCCGGTCCAAAGATCCGAATGAATTGCCGCTGCCGGCGTGCAGCACGCTGGACGACCCGGAATCACCTGATTATGATCCGGCGACGGTTTCTTTGGTGATTTGGCAGCTGGATTTAGGTCTTCATGAAGTTCCGAAAAAACTGAAGGTGCAAGTCTATCACGATTTGCCGATCATGATGCCGAAAGTCGACGGCGTTTTTCTGTTCTACGGCCTTTGCGGCAACGTTTTGCTGACCGTGGAAGAGGATTTCCATGACGACAACTGTCCGGTTTTGATTCTCCGGGATTCGGACGGCATTATCATTGACGACTGCATCGGCGGCGCCGTCGGCGGCCGGGCCAAATACGCGCAGCTGCTCAAGAGTTTCAAAGGCGTCGGCACATTTATTTTAACGCCGATGTACGCCCGGTACGCCACGGAAGATTTTTTCGGCTACGGGCAAGCAGCTTCCGGCTTTACAAACGAGCAGATGTATGAAATGAACAAATACATGTTTGAGGCGTCCGGTTATAAACAAGCGGCCGTTCTTGAAACAGGTCTTTGTTACACCAAAAATGTGGAAGAAAACGCCAAAACATTCGCCGATAAATACAATTTCGACGTCATTCGGCTGGGCGGCGGCAACCAGCAAATCTTTGAGGATTGCTACCGGAAAATAAAAGAGAAAATCGGAGATTGATTCTTTCTATTTCTTTTTTTCTATTTTTTCTTTTTGTTTCATTTTTTTGGCGAGCTGTTGCGCGCGCGTTATGGCGACACATTTTCATTTTGCGTTTTTAGGAGGCGGGGGTCGTTTTTTGAAGATGTCAAGCAAACCACCCCGTAAAATCAAACGCGATAGCGTTTGTATTTTACGGATACCGCAAACAGATACAATTTTAACAGCAAACTGCGGGTGCAAATTGGATTAGGAATCAACTGTATTGTCAGAAACGGCGGTGCAGATTGGAACAAGAAATGATCTGTATTGTTAGAAACAGCAGGTGCAATTGGAATTTAAAAATAGTTAACAGTAGGTGCAATTGGAATCTAAAACTATACATCTACTGATTCTGCCATCGTATCTTACTTTTAGAGTTATCCGCCAAGTTCAGCCCGCCTCACGCCTTCGGCGCTCGGCGTTCTGAACTTGCGGGTCCATATCGGGAACAGGTGTCACACACAATTGCCGCCTATTTTGGTATGAGAACCACAAACCTTAATTAAATTCATAACAGTTTTAGAGGAGCGATTTTGAATTCTTTTTATTATTCTGTTGTGTTTAATGGGGGAAAAATAATTATGAGCATGTCAAAACAGGAAAAGCTGGGCGTCATGAATTTTATGCTGGACATTCTGGTCATCATCACGCTGAAATACTTCTTTTTGCCGGCCGACATGGCGGTGACGTCTGAAAACTTACTGCCGCTCGCCGGTTACATTATTATTGCGCTTGTGGCCATCAACGTCGTCGTTTGGTTCATTTTGCTGCGCTATTTCCAAATCTCCAAAAAGAACACGTGGCTTTTCGTCTACGAAATCCTGTTCGTGCTGTCGTTGATCGTTCTTTACGGCGGACTTTACTTCAACTTGTTCCCGGAAATGATTTTGAAACACCTTTTGAGCGGTGTCGGCCTTTTCCTGATCGTTCAATTGATTTTGGGTGTGTTTTTCTCGTACAGCATTTTCGGCATTCCGTTAAAACCGACGCCGGGACAATCTAAGGCAAAAGCGAACAGCCAAAAAAGAGCAAAAGAGTAATAAGTTTTAAATTTTAATATATGTGAGGTTGGTCGTGTTGATCGAAAATTGCAATTGGTCGGATGATAAGGTACAAAAGGAAATTATAGAATTGATAAATGAGAGGAAATTAATACCTGTTATTGGTTCTGGATTTACGTGGGGATGTGCTACTAATTCGGGATCGGTTCCTGATGGTAATACCATGTTAAAACACCTTATAGAGTTCTTGTCAAAAGCAAGTGGAAATTCCAAAGAATTTTATAATAAATATGATTTTTCAGAAATATGCACTTTATTTGAAGAAACTGTGCCTAAAAAAGACCAACATGAGTATTTTATAAAAAATTTCACAGGCGTAAAACTTCCTGAAAATAAAATACATTTTTTGGATATAAATTGGCGATATATTTATACATTAAATATTGATGATGGTATTGAAACCAATTGTCCAAAATATAAGATTATTTTACCTCGACGCGATTATAATGAAGATTACTTTAGCAATTTTGAAACGGTTTTCAAGATTCATGGGGATGTTCATTTTTATTTACATAGTAATGAAGAATTAATTCTTAATAGCCGACAATATACTGAAAGTTTAATGAATAATAAGGATATGTTAGCAAGGTTCAAGACGGATTTTGCTGAAAATAATCTACTATACATTGGTTGTAGCCTGATTAAAGAACGTGATTTACTTTCGGTTATACGTTCTGCAATAGCAAACGGACATAAACAACGTAAAACCTATTATGTTTCTTCAGAACCATTATCATCTGAAGATAAAATTTTATTGAAAGATTTTGGGGTAACTACATGTGTCATTGTAAATGATTATAACACATTCTATAATGATGTTATTAGATTATCATCCGTACCTTCCATTAAGTCGGAAGATGCATTTATTGATTTTTATTGTGATCCGACAATTTCGATTATTCCTAAAAGGTTATCAAATATGGAATATCTTCTAAATTCTAATAATTTGGTTCGTGTCCCATATGATAAAACGATATATAAACCTCATTTTTTTATAAGTCGTGATGCCATTAAATCTATTTTGAATAAATTAAAAAGAAACCCTATTCATATTGTTTACGGGCGCCGAATTTCAGGAAAAACTTTTTGTCTTATCGATATTTGTGAATCTATTAAAGATAAAAATTTATTTTTTTTCCCATCGAATATAGAAATAGATTTTGAAATTCTTAAAAAATTAGTGTCTGAGGATCGAAGGGCACTTATTTTTGATACAGGTTGCTTGGAACAACAGCATTTGATATGGATAATAAACAATAAGACTCGTTGGGAAAAGCAAGGCATTATTTTTGTTATTGCAATTAATTCATCGGAACGAAAATCTATTGATTTATACGATTCAAACGATCTATATGAAACAACCGAGATTGAAAATCATTTTAGTGAACGGGAATTAAAATCCTTTAATTCTCTTCTTTCAAATTGTAATATTCCTAAATTTTTGCAATGGACATCAGTTAAAAAATACGGTAGAAAAATCCATCTTTCAATCTTAGATAACCTCTGCAAACTTTCATCAGACTTTTCCAATGACTATACTCAATTTAATATGTCAGGTATTAATTCAGCTAAAAAAATGGTTCCATTGCTTCTTCTTGCAACAAATAAAGAAATTAACTTCAATTCTATGAATTATTTTAATATTCACAAAGAATGCCAAAATTTAGTAGATAATTTTCCAACAGTTTTTGAGTATAGTTTCAATGAAAATATTTCTGGAATCTCAAGAAGAGACACAAGAGGAAAAATAATTGTAAATGCACGATATTATTTGTTGAAAGTGTTAAATGAATATGCAAACGATAAAGAAAATCATAATAATATATTGGATGCCTATAAATATATATATGAAAAAATTGAAGAATCTGAGACAGATGAGTACTTTATTTCAAGAAAAATGCTGGATTTCATTAAATTTGATGTAATAAATGACATATTCTATAGCAGGGGTGGTAGCCTCATTTAGTATATTTATGAAGGTTTAGCAGATAATATGAATGAAAATCCGCAATTCAAGCATCAACGTGCAAAAAGTATTTTGTGGCTGTGTTCTGATTCGGAATCGCACCTTCTTTTAGCAGCAGACTACGTAAAAGTTGCGAGATATGATACTGAAAATAATCCTTCATTACCCGAAAATGATAAACTAAAAATTGCATTAGAACATATTAAGTATACACAATCTAAAATTTACGGGCGCATATGTGTATTGCAAAAATATGAAAAGATTAAATATGTAGAATATGCACTTCAATATTATGAAGATGCATTATCAGAAAATGACATTTTGTTGAAATCCATAAAAAAGAAAAGTGAAAAGAGCACTTACGACGATCTGAAAAATCTTATAATTCATGTTACAAATAATAATTTTTCAGAAGAATTGACACAGAAAGCAATTAATTTAATGTGTCTTACCGATATTGAAGTCAAATTCGCTAATAAAATGGAATAAATTTTGTAATTTTAAAAAACCTTTAAATACATTTCTTCCCATGGAAAAATCAAAAATAAAGTACAATAGGAAGAAATGTATGGTTAACTTTTTTGTAACGCTGACAATGGCGTGCGATTTGGAATGCCGGTATTGTTACGGCGAAGTCTGCGACTGTTTTGATGATTTCGACGACGGGATCGCGGTCGATTACGACGTTCCCGAACAAATCAGCTATGAAACAAAAGCATTAGTTGATTTTATTTCAAAGGACAAAGACGCTGTTGTGATTTTTTACGGCGGCGAACCGCTTCTCGAACTCGATAAAATGACCGAGATGATGGACACCATCCCTGCCAAAACTTTTTTGCTGCACACAAACGGTACCCAGCTCGATTTAGTTCCCCCAAATTATCTTCAGCGTCTGCACACGATTTCTATTTCCATTGACGGTAACCGCGAACTGACGGATTATTATCGTGGGATTGGCGTGTACGACACGATTGCTAAAAACGCGACCATCGCGCGCCAAAAAGGATTCTCCGGGGAAATTATTGCCCGGATGACGGTTCAGGAAGAAACCGACATTTATGAAAGCGTCATGCACCTCTTATCCAATCCTGATTTCTCATTTGACAGCGTTCATTGGCAGCTCAACGCGCTGTTCTGGCGCAACGATTACAAGAACCGCAAGGAAACTTTCCGCCAATGGCTGGACGACAGCTACAACCCCGGAATCCGCCGGCTGGTGAACACCTGGGTGGAAACGATGAAAACGGGCGGCACCGTTCTTCAAATGTATCCGTTCGTCGGCATTATGAATTCGCTTTTGCTGGGCAAAAAAACGCATCTGCGGTGCGGCGCCGGCTGGACGGAATACAACGTTCAAACCGACGGCAAATTGTCGCCGTGCCCGGTCATGAGCGGTATGAGCGATTTCTATTCGGGCGACATTTTCCACGAAAACCCGAACCGGCTTCGCGTGATTCACGTCTCCGGCCTTTGCAAAGCTTGTGACATCCTCGACATTTGCGGCGGCCGCTGCCTTTACGCAAACGCCACCATGAAATGGGGCGTCGACGGCTTCAAAGAAATCTGCGGAACCATTCGGTTCCTGATCGGCGAGCTTCAACGTGTGAAACCCGATGTCGAAAAATTGATTGCGGACGGAAAGATCGATATCGGGGATTTTTCAAATCACATCGAATACAACAGCTGCGAAATTATTCCATGATGGGCGGCTATGCGCGCGTAATGGCACACATTTTTTCTTTTGCTTACAAAATACACATATCGATTTTAAACGATGTCAAGCAAACCATCCCGCAAAATCAGACGCTTTGCGTCTGTATTTTGCGGATTCTGATCCGTAAGATGCATTGATTTAAAAATTCAGATTGCACCTACTGTTCACTATTTTTAAATTTCAGATTGTACCTGCAGATGACTATTTTTTAGATTTCAGTTTGCACCTACGGGTGGCTGCTTTTAGATTTCAGTTTGCGCCTGCTGTTTCTGAAAATACAGTTATTTCCTGGTCCGGTTCGCATCTACTGTTTCCTAACAATACAGTTGTTTCCTGATCCGGTTTGCATCTACTGTTTCCTAACAATACAGTTGTTTCCTGGTCCGGGTTGCATCCGTTGCTGCTGTACCAATCCCATTTCATCGGATTCCGAGAAAATCAAACGCAAAGCGTTTGATTTTTCGGGAAGGCTTGCTTGACATCTTTTAAAGTGCTCGGGAAGGCTTGCTTGACATCTTTAAAAGTGCTCGGGAGGGCTTGCTTGACATCTTTAAAAGTGCTCGGGAGGGCTTGCTTTACATCTTTAAAAGTGTTCGGGTCATTTGCTTGATTTTTCCAAAAATTGCCCATTGCTTTCTAAAAACTCAAAAAGAAAAACGATCGCCATAACGCGCGCGCAGACCGCTCGCCAAAAAAACAAACAAAACAGAAACTCAAAACAGAAAAATAAAAAAAGAATTTGCGCCGAATCCGGCACAAATCATGTTAAGTTAGTTGTTTGCGTTTTTGGCATTCTTCATCTTGTTGATCGCATAATAATAGCCGAAGAACCAGCCGATAATCAAGGCGCCGATTGCGCCCTGCAAACAGAACAACAGGCTTTCGGTTTCACCGCCCGGCGGTTCCCAAAGAGGTTCTGCAATCGGTTCGTAATTCGGGTCGATTTCATGGACGTAATCCATCGCTTCGCCGTCAGCGCCGCCAAATTCGGAATCCATAATTGTTGTCTGGTAGATGAAATAAATGCCAAAAAGCAAAAGAATGGCCACCAAAAGGTAAATGATTTTATATTTCACTTCTTTCCCCCCCGGCTGAATTCGGCAATTCCTTTGACTTGCTCTTCCGTGAAGGTGCCTGCTTTAACCAAAAAGTCTCCTTTCACCAAAGAAATGAATATGACGGCAATCACAACGATGATTCCTTCAATGAAGGCCAGCGGAACTTGTGTCAAGGCGAATATTCCCAAAAAGACTGTTAATTGGTCGATAAACGTTTCTATGCCGCCTTTTAAGCCAAACGCCAACGCCAGTTGAAGCGACGTCATGATATATGTTGCCAAATCGGCAATAAATGCTGAAATAAACACATTGATAAAAATGCTGATTTTTCCTTTCGGGAGAATCTTGTAGCAGCACCAGGCCAACAACGGACCGAAGAAACCCATTGAAAAACAATTGGCTCCAAATGTCGTCAGGCCGCCGTGTGCAATAAAAAGGGCCTGAAAGATCAGAACGATTGCGGCTAATACAGCCGTGATGAACGGGCCGAAAATAATGGATGATAATCCTGTTCCGGTTGGGTGTGATGAAGAACCGCCGACCGCTGACGGAAGTTTTAAACTGGACAAAACAAAAATAAAGGCGCCCGATAATGCCAAAAGCGGCAATGCTTCTCTGTTTTTGGCGACCATTTTATTGAGCTGATGTATTCCGATGACAAGGATGACAAGTGTAACGATCCACCAAAAGGCTGCCCAAGGCAATGGAAGATAACCCTCTGCAATATGCATATGTTTTTCAAACTCCTTTTCCGGTTTTTAAAATAATTCATAAAAGTTATGACATAAGGCTTAACGAATGATTTAAACATTATCGTCTTATAAGATAACATAAGATAACATAAGATAATAAAACTGTTGATTTTAACAATTAAAATTGACTTTATTTTCAAATGCAATCTTTTTGGGATTAAATTTGTTCATTTTGATCAACTTTGAAGACGACCCCATTTTCAAAGAATCAAAAAATATTAAAGATCAAAAGTCCATTTTATCGCTGTACCAACGAAGTAATGGTGAATAGGCGATTCTTTGAATATAAAGGCCATAGATTTGGATAAAACATGTTATCATTTAAGATAACGATTTAACCGAAAATATTCATAAAAAGACATGCGAAATCTTCGTGTTTTGATTTTCGGAATTCTTTTGATTTTTTTAAAAATCTTCTCTTTGGCGTCAAAATTTGAATCAAGAAGTTGAAAAAAAGATCCGGACAGTTTAAGAAAAATAACTCTCCAAATGAAAAAAGACCCAAACAAAGGAAAAGATATAAAATAAAACAAACTGATTTAGATGTTTAATTTTCAAAATCTGTCCGAAAAGTCAAATTTAGATGATTTTTGATTTTTTGGTTTGTGGGATTTTTGCTCTATTACCGTAATATTTATTCATAAAAAAGCCCTTCATTTTTGTTACTCGACAAAAATAATGAATAACAGACATGAAATTTAGGGTTAAATCATAATTGGTGAAATGTATGCGTGAACTTATCGGCGTCAGCGGCGGACCGACCAAACCGGAAATCGTGGCTGTTTCTCTTTTTAAACTCGATATTCGGGACGGCGACGTTTTTGCGGACGTTGGCTGCGGAACCGGTTAGATTTCCATTGAAGCGACGCGCCTCGCGGACAACTTAACCATTTACGCGATTGACGCCCGTGAAGCGGCCACAACCGTTGCCGCTCAAAACTTTAAAAATTTCGGCGTCGACGCCACCGTTACGCTCGGCGAATCAGCCGATGTCATTTCTAAGTTGGACCACGTCGACTGCGCCTTTGTCGGCGGCACGAAAAACATCACCGCCGTTTTGGATCAATTGGTCGAAAAAGGCGCTCGTTCTATCATTGTGAACGCCGTCCGAATTGAAACGGTCGTCCGCGTCATCGAACACATGAAAAAACTCGGCGTTTACGACGAAACCGTGCACATCATCGCCTCCAAAAGCGAAGAACTGACCGGCGAAACCATGTTTAAGCCGGAAAACCCGGTGTACATTATGTGCGCGAAACGCAAAGAATAATCAAATTATCTTATTTCTTATTCATTTATTCATTTTATTTCTAAATATTTCTAAAAATACGAATCGGAGAACAAAAAATGTTATATGGTGTCGGATTGGGTCCGGGGGACCCGGAATTGCTCACAATTAAAGCGGTCAATATCTTAAAAGAAAGCGTCAAAGTGTTCGTGCCGGGCGAAATGGCTGCCGACTTGGTGCGCCCGTATGTGACGGAAGAGCCGGAGTATCTGGATTTCCCCATGATTTACGACAAGGAAAAGCTCAACGAAATCTGGACGGAAAACGCGAAAAAAGTCGCTGAGTACGCCCGCAAAGGAACCGTTGCGTTTTGCCTCATCGGCGACCCGAATTTCTTCTCCACCTTTACCCACATGAAAAAAGTGATGGCTGAAGTGGCGCCGGACGTTCAAACGGCCACCGTTCCCGGCATCAGTTCCATCACGTCCTGCGCATCCCAAATGGGCGTCGCCGTCGAATCTTCTTTTGAAGTTCACGACGGATCCGATATCGGCTACATGATTCACCTCAAAGCCAGAAAGCCGCGCGACATCATGAACAAATTCAAGAAACAAGGATACAAGGAATTCATTTTTGCGGAACGGCTGTTTTCGGACCGCGAAGTCATCATTAAAGATCAAGACAAAATTCCGGAAGAAGGGAACTATTTCAGTATTATGTACGCCAAAAAGTAAGAACGAAACGAAGAATGAACGGAGGGAAACCGATGGCAGGAAAAGACAAAATCAAGACTGAAAAGAAGAACAAGATCAAGAACGATAAAAAGGACAAGAAATCCAAAAAGACTGTCCGAAATGAAATTTATATCGTCGGCGCCGGTCCGGGCGATGAAAAATTAATCACCGTCAAAGGCAAAGAATTGCTCAAAAAAGCCGACTTAGTGATTTACGCCGGCTCTTTGGTCAACAAAAAGGTGCTCAACTACACCAAAGGCGAATGTGTGGACAGTTACGGCCTCACGCTGGACGAAACCACCAAAATGACCGTGGACGCCGTGAACGCCGGCAAAATGGTCGTGCGCCTGCACAGCGGCGATCCGGCGCTTTACGGATCCATTGTCGAGCAAACCGAAGAATTGAAAAAATACGACATTACCGCCAAGCGCGTGCCCGGCGTCTCGTCCGTTTTCGCCGTTGCCGCGGCGCTTGAAACGCAATTTACGCTCAACAATGTTTCCGACTCCTTAATCATTACACGCCCGGCCGGCACAACGCTTGAAACCGACCAAATTCCGGAATTTTCGGAACTCGGCGTGACCATGGCGATTTTCCTCGGCACGCAAAAGATTGAGGAAATCATGAACAAAGTCCGCTGTCCGAAAACAACACCGGTCGCTGTTGTGTTCCACGCCTCCTGGGAAGACGAATCCGTCATTCGCGGAACGGTGGAAGACATCGCCCGAAAAGTGAAAGACGCCGGCATCAAACGGTCCGCCATGATCATCATCGGCGACGTTGTGGATCCGAAAAATTACGCCAAATCTTACCTTTACGGCGTGAAACAAGGCCCGTTGGACTGATTTTTCAGTTCAACTCCTTTCATTTCATAATTTCTGCCAATTTCATTGAAATTCACCATCTATCTCACCATTTATCATTACCATCCGATCTCAATATCAATTTCAATTTAACAAAACAAAGCCGGGATTTGAAATGGATTTAAAAATTGCCGTTTTAACGTTTGAGCGAAACACCGCCGCCGCCAACAAAGTCGCAGCGCACTTAAACGGCGATGTCGTTCTTTACGAAAAAGGCATTTTTAAAAACATTTTTTCCAAATACGATGTGGTTGTCGCCCTGTTCGCGACCGGCATTGCCGTTCGCGAAATTGCGCCGTACCTCGGCAGCAAATGGGACGATCCGGCCTTGGTTGTCGTGGATTCCGGTCTCAATTTCGCGATTCCGGTTCTCGGCGGTCATCACGGCGGAAACGAAACCGTTCGCCGGCTTTCGGAACTTGGCGTGACTCCGGTCATTACAACTGCCACCGAAGTTCATCAAAAGCCGTCCGTTGAGGGAATTGCCGACAAATTGGGCTGCGTTGTCAAAAATAAAAAATCCACAATTGTTGTCAATAGTTCTCTTTTAGACAGCAACGTGGACGTTTTAGAAATTTCCGGTGCGAAAATCGTCGTCGTCGACGAAGACGTTTCCGTTCTTGTCAAACGAAAAGACGGAAAAACATTGCCTGTCGATCAATCGGACGAACTGGACAAAAAGAACAGGGGATTTGCATGATTATGGGAATCGGCGCCCGCCGCGGCGTGACCGAATCCGAAGTCTTAGAAGCCGTCGCGTCGGCTTTGTCCGAAGCGGGCGTTGCGCTCGACAACATTGACCTGCTGGCGTCGTCGACCCTCAAGGAAAACGAAGAAGGGCTTTTGGCCGCCGCCAAAACCCTCGGCAAAGAAATACGGTTTTTGCCGGACGATATTTTGAATCAATATGAACCAACATCCAAATCCGAAGCGTCGCGCTTCGGCTTAAAAGGCGTGGCTGAGCCCGCTGCATTAGCTTTATCAGATCATCAACAACTTATCTTTCAGAAAAAAGTCTATGGGAGAGTTACCATTGCCATCGCAAAATAACAATCAATCTAAAAAAGGAAAGCTTTACATTGTCGGAATCGGTCCCGGTTCCGTGGAACAGCTCACCGTTCACGCCAGAGACGTCATCGTCAACGCCGATTACATTCTCGGCAACGATACGTATTTGGATCAAATTGAATCGCTCATCACCAATCAAAATGTGTACAGAAGCAGCATGGGCCAGGAAGTCGACCGCGCCAAAGAAGCGGTCAAAATGGCGGAAAACCATGTGGCCGTCATGGTCAGCGGCGGCGACGCCAACGTTTACGGCATGGCCGGCATTGTTATTGAAGTGGCGGAGCGCAACAACTTAGACGTCGACATTGAAGTCGTCCCCGGCGTCACCGCCATGCTCGCCAGCGCCAGCGTTCTCGGCGCGCCGGTCGTGACGGACGCCGCAACGATTAGTCTCAGCGACTTGCTCACACCGTGGGAAGTCATTGAAAAACGGCTCTCATTCGCGTCGCAGGCCGATTTCATCATTTCGCTGTACAACCCGAAAAGCCGCCAAAGAACCTCCAATTTTGAGCGCGCGATTGCGATCATTCAAAAATACAAACCGGCGCATGTGCCGGTAGGCCTCGTGAAAAACGCGCTTCGCGGCGATGAACAGGAAATCATTGTCACAACGCTCGGCGACGTTTTGAATTACAACGACTGGGTGGACATGAGAACTGCCATCATCATTTGTAACGCCGATTCCCGCATCTGGAAAAGCTCGAACGGCGACAAAATTATTACGCCGCGGGGATATCAAAAAAAGTATGAGTATTAATTCCTGAGATTGTCCTTGAATTTCTCATATTCCATGAAATGAAAAATGAGAATTCAGGGATAGACTTATTAGGAATGAATCCGAACAATAAGTATCTGATTCAAATCAGATCTTTTTTTGAAAAATGATACTTAAACGGTATTTTTTAAAGATGCTTTCTAAAGATACTTTATAAAGATACATTATAAAGATACTTTTTTGGATGAATATTTAAATTATTCAATTTATATCTCAGATAACTTATAAATTTAAAAATAATTCAAATTGGGGAAAAAATATGGCACAACTGCAGGACAAAAACAAAGAATACGGAACGTTAGATGAGCTGGCGTCCTTTTCAATTGAAATCGACCCTGAATTTATCAAATCCTGTTCCGATTTCGGCGCCAGTACCGACGAAGCCAAAACCATTTACATGAAAAGCCGGACCTACATTCAAGGCGTGGTCGGCAACAACACGCCGGAAGACCGGATCCGCCAGCGCTGTGCCGTGGCCACCGGCGACATTTCCGTTGCGGAAATCATGGAATTCCGGCACAACCCGATTGACGCCGGCGTCGACGCCGTTTTAAAAGACGCGCCGATTTTCGTAGACATCAGCATGGTGAAAGCCGGTATTACGAAAATGGGACACAACTGCGAGGTTATTTGTGTTCTGGATGAAGACAAAGACGCCGAAATCGCCAAACAATACGGCATCACACGAACCGCTGCCGGATTTTTGGCTTGCCGCGATCGCTTAAACGGCGCGATCATCGCGATCGGCAACGCGCCGTCCGCCGCCATTATCGTTTGCCGCATGGTTGAAAAAGGCTTGCGTCCGGCTTTGATTGTCGGAACGCCGGTCGGTTTTGTCAACGCCGCCGAATCCAAAGAAATGGTGCGCGACTTAGAAATTCCGGTCCCGTCGATCACATGCGTCGGCACCCGCGGCGGAACGCCGATGGCGGTCGCCTGTGTGAATGAAATCGTCGCCATTGCCAACGAAAAGAAAAAGCAATAAAGAAAACAATAAATAAAAGCATCTTTTGCTTTTGTTTATTTTTTTATTTCGTTTTTATTTTTAAATTATTTTTTCCTTCTTATTTGGAAAAACGACTGTCGCCTCAAAATGAAAATATGCAAATACGATGCAAACCTTATGATTTTTATGAAAGATCCCGTCAATGATTTTGAAATTCCCGAGGAGTGGCTGGCTAAATCTCCTCTCCCGCGAAACGAACTTGAAAAGCTGGTGGAAAAGGGATTGGCGGTCGTTTTAAGCGACGGGTCTTATTTAAAGCGCGGATTTACAACCGGCACGACGTCGGCTGCCGCTGCCAAAGCTGCGGTTCTGTCTCTCCGCCAAGAACTTTCTCCGGAAACGATCATCTCCGTTCCGACGCCCATCGGCCTTCGGGCGGAAATGCCGGCCGCTTTTGCCAAAGACGGTAAATCCGGCGTCCGAAAAGTTTTCAACGACCACGAATCCGACATTACCCGCGACGTTTTGTTTTGCGCAGACGTGCGGATCGTTCCCAAATCGTCGGTTGAGCCGGTTATGCTCAAAAAAGCTGCTTCGAATATTATCGTCACCGGCGGAATCGGCGTCGGCATTATTGAGCGCGCCGGATTTGAAACGCCGGCCGGCGAATACGCCATCAATCCGAAACCGCTCGCTCAAATCCGAAATTCGGTCATTGAAGGACTCAAAGAAACCAGCCGCTTCGATGAAATCTGCGGCACCGATTCTGATTCTGTTCTCATTGTGATTATTTCTATTCCGGACGGCGTCGAACTCAGCAAAAAAACGCTCAACGACCGCATCGGCATCCGGGGCGGGATTTCCATTCTCGGAACGACTGGTTTTGTTGAGCCGTGGAACGATCATTTGGGTGAAATGAAAGACGAGCTGATTCAGCATTCCAAAAAACTGGTGCTGACGACAGGACGTCAAGGCATGAGTATTTCCAGCATGCTGTTCCCCGGTTACGATATTATTATGGTCGGCAGCCGAATTTCGGAAGGCATCGCCGCCGCCAAAAACGCGGAAGAAATTGTCGTTTCCGGCCTTCCCGGACTTGTTCTCAAATGGGGCAATCCGGCTATGATGAAGGACTGCGAATATGCGACCGTTGTTGAAATGATTGAACGGGATCCGAAAAATGAACGGATTCAAACGGCGTTTGACATGGCGGTCAAAAAAGGCAAAGGGGCCCGGATTGTTGTGATTGAGCGGGACGGACTCGTGCTTCTCGACAGCAAAAATGAATTTGATTATTTGATGAAACAGTAATGGTTGACAGATTGTTGGTAGATTGTTGACAAATTGTTGACAGTAATAGTGACAGTAATTGGCAGTAAAGTAATGGAGGGAGTGATGGAATGATTGTGGTCGGCGTTGGCGTTGGTCCGGGAATGCTCACGGAAGAAGGCATTTCGGCGATTCAAAACGCGTCTGTTGTTTACGGATCCGGGCGCGCGCTTGAAATTGCACAAAAGTACATTCTTGCGGGGACGCCGGTTGAAACGCTCAAAAGTTTTAAAAACCTGCACCTGCTGCCCAAAGACGCTGTCATTTTGTCCACCGGTGACCCGATGTTTTCCGGCCTCGGAAAATTCGCAACCGAATCCGATGTTGTCATTCCCGGCATTTCTTCTTTTCAGTTGGCGTGCTCCCGCCTTCATGTGAATTTGACCAATTTTTACTGCATCACGGCGCACGGGCGCGAGGACGTCAGTCTGGCGCGCAACGAGCTTTTGCGGGAACTCAAAACCGGCAAGAACATTTTCCTGCTGCCCGACGAAAAGTTCGGGGCGGCGGACGTGTGCGCGCTGCTGCTGAGTGAAAATATCGACGCGGACGTTTATTCTTTGGAAGAGCTCGGCTACCCGGAAGAACAAATTCTCAAAGGCAATCCGAGAAATCCGCCTGCACCCGTTTCTGATTTATACGGACTCATGATTATTTTAAAATAATTCTTCAAAAATAACGGAACCGGGCTGCTTATGAATCTTGTTCGAAAATGTAAAAAATGCAACAATTGGATTTACATTATCGAAAAAGAAGTCGGCGACCCGGTCAAATGCCCGCAGTGCGGCGAAGAACACCATTTGTCAAAAACATTGTCGGATAAGTTTGTTTTGACAAGAATCTAATCCGCACACATTGTAAATAAATAAGTATTTATATCATTATAAGATATTCTTTTTTAATAATGCCTGCTATGCTTAGCATGTACTTCGGTACATTGATGCCCACTGGCAGGTTCCTACTTCTTATTAACAAAAAGGTCGAAATGGCTAATGATAATCTGCCTCTTTCTGTAAAAAATCAAATCATTAATTTTAAGGAAAAGGGTCTTTCCTTTAATGATGAAAATTTGGCAGAACGTTTTCTTCTCAATAACAGCTATTACCGACTAAAAAATTATACAGATTTTTTTCAAAATTCAAAGGCATTTGATAGATATTTTTTAAATAATATCTTTTTTGAGGATATTTTAGACATTTATCATTTCGATAGCGAACTCAGATCTCTTATTTTTAATGCGATTGAGAAAATCGAAATCGCTCTTCGAAATCAAATTGTCTATCAATATTCTATAACATACGGCAGTCACTGGTATTTGGACAGCACTTACTTTAAAGTTGCAAATGTCCATCAACTTTTTCTTGATGATTTATTCAGAAATGTTGAATCAAGCGTTGAAAGCTTTACTGTTCCGTATAAACAATATCCTTATGGAAAACAAAATCCTCCCCTTTCTTCCTGTTGGATGGTTCCGGCTTGCTGGGTTGCAATTGAAACGGTTAGTTTCGGTCAGCTTTCAAAAATACTTGGAAATCTAAAAGCTGATAATTGTAAACAGGCAGTAACATTACATTTTGGTGTGCATGCACCTCAGATTTTAGATAATTGGATGCACTGCATTAGCATCATTCGAAATATATGTGCTCATCATGGGCAATTATGGGATCGTAAAATAAGAGAAATCAAATTGCCGAAAAATCTCCCCAATCTATTTATTCAAAATAAAAGTGTTGAAAACAACAAAATTTATGCTTCAATCTGTTGTATTCAATATTTGTTAAATGAAATTGATCCCGAAAATAATTTTAAAAATAGACTTGCAGAACTCTTAAAAAGTCGTTCCATTAAAGAACTGGACCGGATGGGATTTCCAGCTACATGGGATTCGGAATTATTTTGGATATAAAATAAACAAAAGATTAATCTTTGATCCTACATATTTATTTTTCAATCTTTTTTCGACAAATTTTATTGACGGGAGTCAAACAATGGATCAAAAATTGATGAAGCAGCTTGAAAAATGGCACAATAATTTCGACAACGACAAAATTATCCGCGCGGTTTTGGAAATTCCGGAAGCAGAACGGGATTATGAGCTGACCTGTATTTTGGCCCGGGCGTATAACAATAACGACGAATATGACAAGGCGATCCAACTGTTGCTGTCCGTCAAGGAACAGGGCGAAAACGATCCGCTTTGGTTTTACCGGCTGGCATACGCTTATTTCTATTTGGATTCGGAAGAACAGGCATTGGAACTGCTGAAGCGGAGTAAAGAGCTGGATCCCGATAACGATGATGTGGATGAACTCATTCATCTGTGTGAGGAATATCTTTCAGGCGGTGAAAATGATATTGAGGCGGGACTTGAAGCTGATTCGACGCTCTATGACTACACCGCCGTTGTGAAACACGACGACAGCATCTCGGTTTGCTTTTACATTGAGCATGAAAAAGCATTTGCCATTGGCGAAAAAATGTATGATCTCAATGAAGAAGCCTATATGAACGGCTACAACTGGGAAGCGTTTTTCAATTACTATCTGCCCAAATATGAGCCGGACGTCATGGATGGAATGGATACCGATCCGGAAGCCGGTATGTATGTGGCGTTTTATGATCTCACACCGGAAAATGAAGCGCGGGCGGAAAAGTTTATCGAAATTATCCGACGTTTGGTCGACAATGAAGATGAACTTTACCGCATCGTCCGCGAGGAAAGCGATAATATCTTGTGGGACTAATTTCTAAAGACCGATATTCTAAATAATGACGTTTAGAGGCGTGAAAAGGCAACGGTATTTTTTGTCAATGAGATCTTTTTTGTCAATGATGGGATAAAATGGCAGCCAAGAAGAAAACGGCAACTGAGCTCACCAAGGAAATTGTGAAAGGATACGGAATGGATGCCGGCGCAGTTGTCGTTGGTATTGCCGCTTCTCAAGATTTTGATTTGGCGCCGGAAGGCTTTAAGCCAACCGACGTTCTCCCGGATTGTCGCTCCGTGATTGTTTTGGGCGCAACGTTTTCACCGGATGTCTTCAACAGCATTGACGAATATACCGCCAGCCGCAACGCCATGCTGACGACGATGACTGATATGGCTAAAGAAGTCGCCAAACGCATCAAGGCCGACGGATATAAAACAAAAGCCATCAGCGCGGCGGGCGGCAAATGGATAGAAGGCGACGGTCGAAAAGAGCATTTCGGAGCCATTTCATTGAAACACGCCGCAGAAATTGCGGGGCTTGGCGTTAT
Source organism: Methanolapillus africanus (assembly GCF_032714475.1). Lineage (NCBI taxonomy): Archaea > Methanobacteriati > Methanobacteriota > Methanomicrobia > Methanosarcinales > Methanosarcinaceae > Methanolapillus > Methanolapillus africanus. The sequence goes on from NZ_JAWDKD010000018.1 coordinate 52,874, forward strand.
CGGCAAAAATTATCTGCTGACGAATCCGCAGTACGGCACTCTTCTTTGGTTCAGTGCTGTTCTGACCGACGCGGAACTGATACCGGATGAAAAAATAGGTTTTGACATGTGCGGCAGCTGCAACAAATGCGTTGAAGAATGTCCTGTGGGCGCATTGGATGATCCGACTGCATTCGGGAAAAAAGGCTGCTCAAGTTTTTTTGTCATCGAAAACGGAAAATTAAGAATAAAGTGTTTTTTGTGCCGAACGGTTTGTCCACACGCTTTTGGGATATCCGGTATGGGGTGACGGTAGCTCCTTTCTAAATCAAAAGCGATCGGTTGGATAAATTGTCAAAGGGTGATATTTTGCAGGAAAATATGGAAAATGTAGCTGATTCAAAAGAATATCTGGATACGCTCGCAGATATCCACTTACACTTGTTTATCCCGGAATGCGGCAAAAGCGAAGTTCTCAGAGAATTAGGAAGCGGAATCAGCATTTTAACAAAGGATTATTTCTATGATCAAGATAATCCGAAATACCCGTACAACTTAGAGGGCAGCCATAACATTGTTTACCGAAATGGTAAAGAAATCTATTCTTTCAAAACTGTCAACAACAGCGGTTATTTTTGGCTGCTTCACCATCAGAATGGGCACGACTACCTCCTTTTTACAAAAGATCTGTACGGATACAGTGTTCTTGACCTGACGACGCTGCAGGATTTTAATTATTTCCCGGCAGGTTCTTTCCCAACGGGTGAAACTTTCATTTGGTGCGATATTCATTATAATCCCGCAAACAATATGATGGCTGTCAGCGGATGTTTTTGGGCTTGCCCGTCCAGCATTGTCTTGGTGGATTTTTCTAATCCGATGGCAGTCAGTCCGCAAGTTGACGTCAATGAATTTATCAATCAAGGATATGAGCGTTATGACGACATTGATTTTGTTGCATGGGATGGCTTGGATTTGATTTTGAAAATGAACGGTCAGACCGAACCGGTCCAAAAAGAAGAGAGAACAATAGAAAACGATACGTATATGGTTTGGTTTGAGAACAAGAAGTGATTAACGGGGAAGAAAAATGAAAGTGAACACATCATACTGTACCTGCATTTCATCATTTTTTAAATTTTAGTTTGCATCTACAGTTCACTATTTTTAAATTTCAGATTGCACCTACAGTTGACTGTTTTTAGATTGCAGTTGCACTACTGTTTCTAAAAATACAGTTGTTTTCCGAATCCGATTTGCACCTACTGTTCACTATTTTTAAATTTTAGATTGTACCTACAGTTGACTGTTTTTAGATTGCAGTTGCACGGACTGTTTCTAAAAATACAGTTGTTTTCCTAATCCGATTTTATCTGCTGTTTGCCATTCAGATTGTATCTAGTGAGCGGTATCCGTAAAATACAAACGCTATCGCGTTTGATTTTACGGGATGGTTTGCTTGGCAAGATGGTACAAGTAAAACCAAACTTTATGCGACCGGAGGGAGCCGTTTGCGAAGCAAACTTACAGATTTAGACTCCCACTGCCATTGAAAAATTCCTAGCGAAGCGACGGAATTTTTGCCATAACGCGCGCAGTGCCGCCCGCTCCAAAAAAAATGAGAAGAAAAAATAAGATCAAAAAATTCAAAATTTTGTGCAAAAACTCCATTTTCAAATCATTTATATACCGAAACCACATTCATATCCCATATTATTTACAATTGAATATAAAAATGTAAAAAGTATCAATAACGAGGATTGTTTAAAATGGTTGAAGCCGTGCCGCTGATTTCTTTTTTCCTTTACGCGTTCACGGCTATTTTCGTCATCGTCAACCCGATTAACGCTTTGTTCACGTTCGTGTCAATGACGAGCGGTTATCCGGAGAAAATGAAGAATCTGTATGCCAAAAAGGCGATTCTTTTGGCGACGGGCGTCGCGATCTTCTTTGCGATTGCCGGATCCCTTGTTCTTGAATTCCTCGGCATCAGCGTCGATTCGCTTCGCGTCGCCGGCGGTATTCTTCTGTTTACCATTGGTTACAACATGATGACGGCAAAAATGAACCAAAACGTCACGCAGGCCGAAATCGACGAATCCCAGGAAAAGGACTTTTGGGTCTTTCCGATTGCGATTCCGCTGTTGTGCGGGCCCGGTCTGATTTCGACCGTGATCGTTCTCATGGGCGGCAGCAGCAGTTTGACCAACGATATCACGATCATCGTTTCCATCATGCTGGTCTTTGCGATCACCTACGTCGGATTTTATTTTTCCCGGAAAATCAGCAAATATCTCGGCTACACCGGCACTTTGGTGATTACACGCCTGCTCGGTTTGTTCCTGGCTGCGATTGCCGTCGGCATGATCACGCTCGGTCTTTACAATATCTTCAAGCTTTTCATCGCGGGAACCTTTTAAATGAAATGCCGGCATCAGTCACCGATACTATGATTCAGCGAGGATAAAACGTGAAAAAATCAAATTTATCTCTTTTTGTTTGTCCCTTATGCCGCGGCGAACTGACGGCGAAACCGGAAAAAGAAAACGCGAACGGCACGGAAATTGTTTCCGGCAATCTGTATTGTCCGGCGTGTTCGATTTATTATCCGATCGAAAACAAAATCCCGAATCTGCTGCCGCCGGATATGCGTGATTTTTGATTTTGATTTTTATTTTTTTGGCGCCGGCACGCGCGCGTTATTGCCCTGTCTTTTCAGGATGCCGGAAAAACGGACATTCCTTTTTTATTATTTTTTCAAAAGCCTGTTTTTATTTTCACATTTTAATTAAAAAAGGAATATGTTGAGATTATTCACAATTTATCAATAAATTTTATTAACACTCAGGGTATATTAAAAGAATAATTTCATATTTTGAATCATATTATTTGTTTCCGTTTGTTATTTTCACACAAAGACGCCACTCAGGGATTTTAAATGAAAGAAGTTCTTCAAGACATCTACATCGGACGGCAGTCGATGGACTCGATTGAGTTCAAGTACGACACCATTGAAGTGCCGCTCTACAAAGGCGAAGACCGTGAATTTCAGGTTTTTATCAAAAATTTCAGTTCGCCGACTTACATTTCTTTTTTGCCGGATGATTCCATTAAGGATTATCTCATTTTAGCGCCGAGCAAACACCATGTCCAAAACAACCTTTACGCCAAAATCGTCATCCGGATTCCGTACAATGCGATTCCTGTCGCGGAAGGCATGTTTTATGTCGTGACCGGTTACGGCGCGCAAAAGAAAGGGTTCAAGCTCGTCATCGGCCTTGAAGGCAGCAGCCCCGGCGACTACGGCCGCGCCGCCGCCCGCAGCGATGAACCGGCGCCGGTCATCCAATCCAATAATCCGATTCCCTCTGTCCCGGAACGCGTTTTGATCAAAAGCGATGAAGACGACGATGTGACCAAACGGACCAAAAAGCCGCCGGTCTTTAAAGTGCGCGACGATTGGGAAGGAAAACGGGAGAAGAACGGTCCGAAAAAACCGGTCAAATCGAAAGCGTCTTCCAAATACGCGAAAAAGCAAGAGCCAAAGATGACGCTCAGCGAACGGTTTGAAGCCGAAAAGAATACGATCGTGGTGTCGGTATTGCTTTTGGCGATTCTGGCGTTCCTTTTCGTGTATATCTGGTACACCGACATCGATTCGATTTTCAATTTCGACCAGACATTTTTGCTGGCGATTATTCTCATCGGATTCATGGTTTTTGTCGTGTTCCTGATTGCGGTATTCTTTAAAAATCCGAAAGAAGAGTAATTTTTTACTTTTCTTTTCTTCTCTTTTTTATTTCAGATTTTCATTTTTACTGATTCATTTCTATTTTTATTTTCGATTTTTATTTTCATTTCATTTTTATTTTTATCTTCATTTTTATTCTTTTTTTACCGGCCGCCTCGCGCGCGTTACTGCACCGTTTTTTTGATTTGTTCTTTGAAAAAACGGTCTCCGTCTTTTGAAACAGTCTCCAATATTTTCCGAATTACAAGAGGTTTACAATATATACCAATCAAGCACAATATTAAGGACCGTCTAACAGACGGCGGATGTTTTTTTATGTGTGTTCAAAAACATCAGCTATTGGTTTAAAAGGTTTAAAGAATGTTCAGGAGATTCAGAAATGGTATCAGAAATGACGCCGACGAGACGTACCCTTGCAGCCGTTCTCGGCGGACGTGTGGACTATGTGCCGCCGGCCAACCCGTTGGCGCAAACGACTGTTGAACTGATGAAACACGTGGGGGCGTCTTGGCCAAAAGCGCACTACGACGCGAAAATGATGGCGGATCTTGCGGCGGCGCCTTATGACGTTTGCGGCATTGAAGCGGCCCGGCCCCAATTTGATATTTCGCTTGAAGCCGAAGTGCTCGGCTGTCCGCTCGATTGGAACAAACCGGACCGGCCGCCGGTGGCGGCGCACGCGTACACCGATCCGAAAGAAGTGACGTGGGCGGACGATTTGGCGAACGCCAAACGTGTGCCGGTTGTGCTTGAAGCGATTTCCATTCTGCGGGAACGCTACAGCGGCATGCTGCCGATTATTCCGGTGATTACGGCGCCGTTTACGGTGGCGGGACACATTGCCGGCGTGGAAAATCTGGTCCGGTGGACGCGCACCGACCCGGAAAAAGCGCATGCGTTCATTGACGCGGCGACCGATTTTGTGATTGAGTACGGCAAACTTCAGGTGGAAGCCGGCGCGCACATTTTGTTCCCGGCCGACCCATCCGCGTCGGGCGATTTGATTTCCGGCGAAACGTATGAGGAATTCGTGCTTCCGGCGCACCAAAGAATGGCCCGGGAAGTCAGCGCGCCTAAGATTTTGCACATGTGCGGCAACACGAGCAAATTGCTGCCCTACATCAAAAAGAGCGGCATGGACTGTTTCTCCTTTGACGCCGTTCCGGTGTGGTACTGCCGGCAAGTTCTGGGCAACAGCATGTCGATTCTTGGCAGCCTCGACGTTATTGATTTGATGCCCAACGGCACGCCGCAAGACGTTTACAACCGGACGCAGGAATGTATCCTTCAAGGCACCGACGTCGTCGGAACCGCTTGCGACGTTTCGTTTGGAACGTCCTTGGACAACTTGAAAGCGTACGTTCGCGCCTGTAAGGAAACTCCGGTCCCGAAAGCCGGCGACATTGAAGACACGATTCGTGAAATCGGCGTCGGAATCGGACGGTACCAAATCCAAAACAATAAGAACAGCAGCGACTGCGGAGGTGTTTTCAAATGATCCGGCACATTGACACGGCCATTATCGAATTGATTGAATTTAAGGAAAAGAACCCGAAGCGGTTTGAGGAGCTTTTGGCGGAAGGCATTAAAATCGGACGCGGTGAAAAAACGCCCGACTGGGGCGTCACCACAACGACGGTGGCGGAAATCCGGAAGAAATACACGCCCAAAGACCCGGACGCAGCGGCGCTCACCAATGCGGTGATCGACGGCGAAAAAGAAGAAGCGGCCAAGTTGACCAAAAAGCTTCTTGACGCCGGCAAAAACCCGACGGACGTCGTGGTCGGCGCGCTCATGCCCGGTATCCAAATCGTTTGTGAAACATACGATATGGGCGAAGCATTCGTTCCGGAAATCTTGCTCGCCAACGACGCCATGGTGGCCGGCGTTGTTTTGTGCCAAGAAAAACTCGGCGACATTCCGTCCGCCGGGAAAATCGCATCGCTTGTGATTGAAGGCGATGTGCACGACATCGGCAAAAACATCGTCGCCGCCATTCTGAGGGCGAACGGCTTTGAAGTGATCGACATGGGCCGCGATGTTTTGGTCGAAGACGTGGTCGAATTGGTCAAAACGAAGAAAATCGATTTGGTCACGGGAACCTCTCTCATGAGCACGACCAAAGACGGACTCAAAGCGCTTTCGGAAGCGATTGCGTTCTCCGGCGTCCCGGTGGCGTGCGGCGGCGCAGCGGTCGACGAACACTTTGTGGCGACATTTTCAAATGCTGTCTATGGAAAAGGTCCGCTGGACGCCGTGAAAATCGCAAAGGCCGTCACAAGCGGCAAAAAATGGGATCAGATCCGCAAGGAAATGAAACCGTAACTCAAAAAAAGATTACAAATACAAAACAAAAGCAAAACAAAAACGCCAACATGAACATGAATCAAACCTCTAAAAACGTTTTTTGAGACGGAAAGAAACCACCTGCAAATCAGATACCCCGCGTCTGTATTTTGCAGTTTTCCGTCCGGTCGATGCACATTTGCAAATTCATCTCCCACCTGCAATTTGCAAAGTGCATTGGCCGTTTTCTATTTTTAGTTTTTAATTGCTGTCTGAATCAGTTGACTGTTTTTAATTTACATTTTTGAAGCGCAGAATTGGCAGACCGTTTGGCCGTCTTTTTCAATGCAGCGGGCGACGCCGACGGATTCTTGGCAAACCGAACAAATGATGTTTGAAAAGATTTTGGCTTTTTCCGGCACCGGTATTTGCGGTTCCTTGACCTCAAAAATTTGGCTTGGCGCCGTCGTCAGAATATTTTGAACACGCTGTGCCGACAATTCTTTGTGGCGTTTCATGTCTTCCGGCGTTGCGGTGCCGGACATCACTTTTTGCCGGACGGCGTCGGCTTCAGGATTTTGAATGACGTCCGGAGACATCATGAGGCGAACGGCTTTTCCGGTTTTTCGGTTGTAAAACGTGAAGGCATTTTTTCCCCAATTGTTCACAAAAAGGTTGCCTTTGCCGGCCGTGCACCCGAGAACGGTTTGAATGGAATCGACCGTACAGGAGTCGGTTTCGGTGATGACGACGACGTCTTCGTCTTCCGAATATTCCAGGTTCAGAAGCTCTTTGGCGTAAAGAGCGGCTTGATAACCGATGGCAAGACCCGGACAGGAATGACCGTGAAAGGCAATGGCGTCATCGTAAGATCTGTCAGACAAATCTCCCAAAAATGAGTTTTTCGAATTCATAACACTAAATAGAAAATAAGAAGTATTTAAGTTTTTTTGAAAATGAAATCTATCGGCATTTTTAAAAAATAAATTTAATTTTATGGCAAATAAATTAAATTTATTTTGTGAAAAAATGTGATAAAAAATGTTAAATAAATGAAAAAGCATGAAATAAAGTAATACGATTTTTTAAAAAGGTATGAATATTTTAAAAACAAATCGATAAAAAACGTCGAAAAAATATAAAAAATCAAAAAAATATGAAAAAAATTCAAAAAATGAGGCAACGAATTATGTTTCAAAAGAAAACTCAAATCGGCTTGATTGGGGCGGTACTTATTTTAGCGCTTCTTTTTTCCGGCTGCGTCAATCCGGCAAGTTCTGAAAACACAAGTGATTCCGACATGATTACAATAACGGACGCCTTTGGCAGAAACGTCACGCTGCCGGACAATCCGGAAAGAATCGCCGTGAGCGGTTCCGGTTCCATGCGTTATTTCGTGTATTTGGAAGTCAGCGACCGTGCGGTGGCGGTGGATTACCAAGACAACGCATCGATGAAAATCGCAAACGATAACCGTCCGTACGCATTGGCTCACCCGGAAATTCGGGACAATCCAATGATCGGAACCGCCAAAGCGGTCATTGACGCCGAACGGCTGATGGCGGCCAATCCGGATGTTTTGTTTGTCGCCGCGTATTCTCAGGAAGATGTTTTACGGGCCGATGAAATTCAGCAAAAAACAGGCATCCCTGTCGTGTTGTTCTACACCGGCAATTATGTCGCGGAAAAAGAAAAAATCGACGAGACGTTCAGGATGCTCGGAAAAATCCTTCACAAAGAGCAACGTGCAAATGATTTGATTGCGTATTTTGAAGAAACGGAGGCGGATTTGAAAAACCGTATTAAGGATGCGCCGGCTCCGAATCAAACCGTTTACGTCGGCGGCGTTTCTTACAACGGCGCGCACGGGCTCAACGGTACCAATCCGTCTTATTTGCCGTTTATTGTTTTAAATTTGGATAACGCTGCCAAAGACATGACAATCACCGGAACCGGTACCGGATACGCACTGGTTTCCAAAGAAAAAATTGTGGAATGGGATCCGGATGTCATATTTGTGGATTTGGGAACGCTTCAGGCCGCCGGCGGCGGTTCGTTGGCGGAATTAAAAACAGATCCGTCTTACAAAGAATTGACGGCGGCCAAAACCGGAAATATCTATGCGGTCAACCCGTACACATCCATGAACAACAACCACGAAACATCGCTGGCCAACTGCTATTACGTCGGAAAAATTCTGTATCCGGAACAATTCAAGGATATTGATCCGGCTCAAAAAGCGGATGAAATCTACACGTTTGTCGTCGGCAAACCGGTTTTCGAACAAATGAATGCCAGCACGGGCGGATTATCGTATACGCAAGTTCAGTTGTAAAACACTGAAAACCAAAATTGAGAAACGATACGAGAAACTGATACGAAAACTGATACGAAAACTGATACGAGAAACTGATACGAAAACTGATACGAAAACTGATACGAAAACTGATACGAAAACTGATACGAATACGAAAACGAAACGCCAAAACAGTTTAAATCAAAACAGGTGAAGAAATGCATTTAGAAGACGGAAGGATGCCGGCGGAATACAAAAAATACATCGCCAGAAAAACAATGATCATACTCGGAATGCTGATTTTTTTGGCGGCGTTTTCATTGTTTGCGGTTTGCGTCGGCGCGGTTTCCGTTCCGCTGCCGGATGTTTTAAAAACATTGCTGGGCGGCGCCGGTACCGGCGTTTATGAACGGATCATTTGGTACATCCGGATTCCGCAAATTTTAACGGCTATCGTCGCCGGCGCCGGGCTTGCCGTTGCGGGTGTTGCCATGCAGTCGGTTTTGAGAAACCCGTTGGCTTCGCCGTATACGCTTGGTTTGTCCAACGCGGCCGCCTTCGGCGCCGCGGTCGGTATTTTATTTTTCGGACTCGGAACCACCGGAAGCAACATCGCCGATGCGGTGGTGGTTCAAAATCCGTATCTTGTTACGCTCTGTGCGTTTTTGTTCAGCATGCTGACGTCCGGCATTATTTTGTTCATTGCTAAAATCCGGTCGGCGTCACCTGAAATTATGATCTTGGCGGGCGTCGCGATCAATTCGTTGGCAGCAGCCGGACTCATGGCGATTCAATATTTTGTGGACGACACCAAACTGGCGTCTATTGTTTTCTGGCAATTCGGCGACGTGTCGCGCGCCGACTGGCCGGAGCTGGCGATCATTTCCGGTATCGTTTTGATTTGTTTTTTGTATCTTCTGTACAAACGCTGGGACTTAAACGCCATGGAAGCCGGCGATGAAACGGCCAAAAGTTTGGGCGTGAATGTGCCGCAAATGCGTCTTTTCGGCATGGTGGCCGCATCGCTGATCAGCGCCGTCATCGTTTCCTTTTTGGGCGTCATCGGGTTTATCGGCCTGGTTTGCCCGCACATCATGCGCCGTTTTGTCGGCAGCGACCACCGCTTTTTGCTGATCGGAACGGCTGTCTGCGGCGCTTTGCTGCTGCTCATTTCCGATACGGTTGCCCGAACGTTGATTGCGCCGCACGTTCTGCCGGTTTCGGTCATCACGGCTTTTTTGGGTGCGCCGGTCTTTCTCTATCTGATTATCCAAAAAAAGGAGATTTAAAATGGTCATTCGCGTTGATAACATCTGTTTTGAATACAAAACGCGTCCGGTGTTGGGCGGCATTGATTTAGATGTGTCGCGGGGTGAAATTTTATCGATTATGGGTCCCAACGGCGTCGGGAAAAGCACGCTTCTCAAATGCATGAACTTGGTTTTGAAGCCGACAAAGGGGACCGTTTTCGTTGACGATTCCGACCTTTCCGATTTATCCAAACGCGAAATTGCTCAGCGGATCAGTTATGTTTCCCAGCGGACCGAACCGTCTAAGATGACTGTTTTTGACGCCGTTTTGTTGGGCCGAAAGCCGCACATCGATTGGCAGGCAAGCGGCAAGGATTACAATATTGTTGACGCCGCCCTTAAACGGTTTGATTTGGAAAAAATGCAGCTTCGGCGGATTGACGAGATGAGCGGCGGCGAAATTCAAAAGGTCAGTATTTGCCGGGCGGTGGCGCAAGAGCCCACGATTATTTTGTTGGACGAACCGACGAGCAGCCTTGATCTTTACAATCAAATTGAAATTTTGAAGATTATCCGAAACATAACCGACGGCCACCAAACGGCGACCGTCATGACGATGCATGACTTGAATCTCGCATTGCGTTTTGCCGACAAATTTGTTTTCATGAAAAACGGCGAAATTTACAGCGCCTGCGACGCCAAAGGCGTAACATCGGAAATGATTGAGGAAATTTACGGTGTCAAAGTGCATTTGGAATACTATAACGGGATTCCGCATGTGATTCCGGTTTAATGTTGGCGGGTTGGTTTGCGTGGACAAAAATCAGCGCTCGGATTTTCGCTGCCGCCGCCCACGCGCGCGTTATCGCCATCATTTTTATCGATTCGTCAAAACCGCCCCTCGTTTTTTAACAAAGGTTTTTAATCATCCTTTTCTTTTCTCTACCCAATGTTATGGATTTTATTTGCCGGCAAAGGTCAGAAGTTTACCGTCATGACCATTTTGGATAAAAAAAAGGAGCCGCTGTGGACCGGGGAGCTGGAGCTCAAGGAAAATACGGCGGGATTCCGGCCGCATAAAATCCGCATTCTCAAACGGGAAGGAAAGGAGCTTTCCGATGAGGAATACATTCAATCCAAAGAGTTCATCAATCTGCTTAAAAAAGCCAACCGTATTATGATTGCAACCGGCTGCTCGGCGGCGCAGGAAAACGAACTCAAAAGCATGCTGTCGGCTTACCAGCTCAAATACGAATACGTCAACATCTGCCGGTTCTGTCTGCTTCAGAAACGGTTTAATTTTATCAACAAATCGTCCATCCGCTATCACAAAGAAATGATCTGTCCGGAATGCGCGAAAGACGAACTCAAAAAAGTGCTCAAAAATTCCCGGCAAAACATGGGCGACTCCACCGTTGACTTTTTTTATGAAACGCTCCTGCGGACCAAAGATTTTGACAAAACGGCGTCGCTGCTCTCGGCCGACCGCCTGGATCCGGAAGTCACCCGGTACGACACGATCCGATCAGCGGGCTCTGAAAAACAATTTCCGGTCAAAAAACTTCGGATTCACAACCGGCTCAAAAATTTATTGCTCGCCAAATCCGATCAACTTCTGCCCGTCCAATCGATGGCGGTTGACGCCGGCCTGCTCGACGGCAAAAACCTGATGGTGGTTTCGGCGACCGCGACCGGAAAAACATTGATCGGCGAAATTGCGGGCATTGAAAATATTTTGTCGGATAAAGGAAAAATGCTTTACCTGGTGCCTTTGGTGGCGCTGGCGAATCAAAAATACGATCAATTTAAAAAGCGCTATTCGGAAATCGGCTTGTCCGTATCGATCCGCATCGGCGCCGAACTGATCAAAACCAAATCGACGTCCGATATGAAAAAATCGCTGGATTCCGACATCATTGTCGGCACATACGAAGGCGTCGACCATATTCTGCGTCTCGGAAACGCCGACAGCCTCGGACAAGTCGGAACGGTCGTCATCGACGAAGTGCATATGCTGACCGACAGCGACCGCGGCCACCGCCTCGATGGTTTAATTGCAAGATTGCGTTACCTGTTTCCGGAAACTCAATTCATTTATTTGTCGGCCACCGTTGCCGGTCCTGAATATTTTGCGGAAAAGCTGGATTCCGAATTGGTGGTTTACGAACACCGCCCGGTTCCGATCGAACGGCACCTCGTTTTTGCCCGCGACGACGAAAAAATCCGGTTAATGGCGCAGCTCGTCAAAGACGAATTCAATATGAAATCGTCCAAAGGTCACCGCGGACAAACGATTATTTTTACCAATTCCCGCGCGAACTGCCACACGATTGCGGCGTCGCTTCACGCGTTTGGCATCAATTCCGCTTACTACCACGCGGGTCTCAATTTGGCGGAACGCAAAACCATTGAACACAAATTCGCCCGCGGCGAGATTTCGGCCATCGTCACGACCGCTGCTCTTGCGGCCGGCGTCGACTTTCCGGCGTCGCAAGTCATTTTCGAATCCATGGCGATGGGCATTGAATGGCTCACTGTTTCCGATTTCCTTCAAATGAGCGGCCGCGCCGGACGTCCGGATTACCACGACAGAGGAATTGTTGTTCTTATGCCGGTTCCCGGAAAATCTTATTCGTCCGGGGCGACAGGAACGGAAGAAGAAGTGGCAATTGCCCTTCTCAAAGGCGGTCTTTTGGAAGAGGAATTCGATTATGATGAAGAAGAGCAGCTGGAAGAACTGCTGGCGTCGGTTTCTGTGACGACGTCTCGCAGCGACCTCTCAAAAATTCAAAAGTCGATGTTTGGCGACATCAGCGAAAACATTATGCTCATCAAGCTTCAAAAATACAAATTTATCGAACTCGGCAAAGAAGTCAAACAAACCCGCCTCGGACAAATCGCTTCCGCCTACTTCCTGTCGGTTTCCAAAACCTACATGATTGTCGATTCGATCAATGCCGGCATTTCGCCGCTGCACATCATCACTAATCTGGACTTTTTTACGGCGGCGTCGTTTAAATATGCCGAACAAATCTCAAAAGACCTGCGCATGAACCTGCCGTCCCGTGTTTTTCAGGGTGCGTTCATGGATATCATTTTTGACGGCGAAAACCTCAAAGACGTGAGCCCGAAATATCAGAAGCTGCTCCTGAATTTCGCCGCCGATATGTTTGTCTGTTCGTGCCAAGAATCGCCCTATTGCGGCTGTGCCGAGCGCAAGTTTTCCGAAAAAATCATCCTTCTCCGAACCAAAGGGCTGGAACCGATTGAAATTATCCGAAAATTAGAGGACGATTACGGCATTACGGCTTATGCCGGCGACATTTTTTCCTATTTGGAAGACGCCATCCGCAATTTGGAAGCCATGGAACTGATTGCGAAAAATATGAACAAGAACGACGTGGCGAAGAATGCGAAAGAATTGCGGCTGAAAATTCAGGGCTGAAAAACGTATTGGTAGCCGGGAAAATATTCTCAATCATTCAACTTTTTCTAATCATGCAAACCATCCCGAAAATTCGAACGCGTATCGCGTTCGAATTTCTCGGATTCCGGCGAAATAGATTGGATACAGTGGTGACAGATGCAATCGGAACTGAAAACAGTAGGTACAAACTATAAATTAACTAATAGTAAACGCAATCTGTAAATTAATTAACTACACCTGCTGTCCATTCTATCTATTATTTACAGTAATCCGCCAAGTTCCGCCCTCTTCACGCCTGCGGCGTTCAGAGTTCGAAACTTGCGGGATAACACGGAACAGGTGCCACACGTTTTCAGTTTGTGCGCTGCGCCGGCGCGCGCGTTATGGCGTCGGCTTTTCATCAATCGCCAAAAACCGCTCCCGGTTTTTAAAAATAAAAAAAGAAAAGACGGAATAATGTTTACAAAACATTTTCCATAATGACCAAAGCTTTTTTGATGTCATCCATCGACGCCGCATATGAAATCCGGATATGGTCTTTTCCGTTGGCGCCGAAAGCCGTTCCCGGGGTCACGACGACGTCGTTTTTGAGAAGCGTTTCAGCGGCTTTGTCGCACTCCTTAATTTCCGGGAAAGCGTAAAAAGCGCCTTTGGGCATCACACATGGAAGCCCAATGTCGTTGAGGCCTTTCACGAGAACGTCGCGACGGTTCTTGAATTCATTTTTCATTTGAACGACGGAATCTTGCGGACCAACCAGAGCTTCTACAGCTGCTTTTTGAGCAATTGAGTTGGCACAGGCTTGCAAATATTGGTGGACTTTTAAGATTTGGCCGACATAGTTTTCTTTGGCGGCCAAATAACCGACGCGCCAACCAGTCATGGCGTAACTTTTTGATAGGGCGTTGATGGTGACGACGTTGTCCGAAAACTGCGCGGGGCTCACGTGTTCGCCTTCGTAAATGAAATACTCGTAAACTTCGTCGGAAATGATGGTGATGTTTTTGTCGTCGGCGATTTCAGCGAGCGCTTTGACGTCGGCTTTGGATGAAACGGCGCCGGTCGGATTTCCGGGGGAGTTGAGGATGACGGCTTTGGTTTTCGGGGTGATTTTTTCCAGCACGTCGTTGATGTCGAGCGTCAAATCTTCTTTCAGGCTCACACTGACGTCTTTGCCGTTCAGGAGTTTCACAATCGAGTTGTACGCCAAAAATCCGGGATTTGGGATCAGGACTTCGTCGCCGGGGCTGACGAGGGCGGAGAGAGAGATGTAGAGCGCTTCAGACGCGCCGGAGGTGACCATCACTTCGTTCGGTTTGACGGAAATGTGGTTTTCACGGTCTAATTTGCCGCAAATGGCGTTTCGAAGTTCCGGAATGCCGAGACCGGCGGTGTATCCGGTGAAACCGTCGTTAATCGCCTGAATCGCCGCCTTTTTGATGTTGTCGGGCGTATCGAAATCAGGCTCGCCGATGCCGAGATTGATGGCGTTGGGGCCGGCGGCTTCAAAAAGTTTCCGGATGCCGGAAATATTCACATTGGACACGCCGGTTGAAAATTTATTCTCTGACATTTTTATCTCTCCATCCTTTTTTTGAATTCAATTTTGGTTTTTGATTAAAATTTTTAAAATTGATTTAAATTTAATATTCAGAAATTAAATTTGAATCTTAATTTTCTGTTTTATTTTCCTTATTCTGTATTGGCGTGCCGTTTTCTCATATCTTCTTCCGGCGTACTCGTAATATCGATCAGCTGCGCGATGATTGAATCTAAAAACACAATCGTTAAAATCTCAAAAGATGTGCCCATCGGTCCGGATTTACCGGCTGCGCCGGCATTTGCACTGGTGTTTGCGCCGGTTTTATTTGCGTCGATTGCGTCAGCTCTGGATTTGGACGGAAGAATGACGTTGACGTCTGAAATTTTTCCGAGTTCGGATCCGCTTTTGGATGTGAGTGCAACGATTTTGGCGTTCAGGCTTTTGGCTTTGTTGGCGATGTAAAGAACGGACGCCGTCCCGCCGGAGCCGGAAATCGCAACCAGGACGTCGTCGGCTTTGACGGCCGGCGTGGTCGTTTCGCCGATCACGAACGCGTCAAATCCCATGTGCATGAGGCGCATCGCAAACGCTTTTCCCATCAGACCGGACCTGCCGGCGCCGGCGACGAAAATTCGTCCGCCGCTTCGCTTTGTTTCAACGATTTCCTCCAACATGGCGCAAACGTCTTTTTGATCAATATCGCCGATGACGGACTGAATTTGAGCCGTAATATTTTCCATGGATGAATAAACGGTGTCGCAAGACTGTACGTTATATTCACTGATTTCTTTGTTGTCACATTTCATAAAAAGTTCCTCTTGATCGGAAAAATAGAGAATCGAAAGTTACTCCACGTCGCACACCAAATCAAAGCCGAGGAAAAACGTTCCTTTGTCCGGCGATTTGTCAAAATTGTAAACTTTGCGGATGTATTCATCGCTGGGCGTCGACGGCGATCCCAACACGGCTTCTTTAATTTGGCAGGCGTCGCCCATAACATACGGTTTGGGCGGTAGGATCACAACCGGCTTTCCGCTGGCGCTTGGAATTTTGGTTTTGTCGATGATGAAGGTGCCCATCACCAAATAATCGGCATGCCCTTCGTACTTACAGACGTCTTCAGCTGAACAGTCAAAGCCGACCATTTCGCCGCCCTGCATCATAATGACGTTCGGCGGTTCCGGCCACACGTATTCCCGGGTGGTCGTAAAGCAGATGATGCATTCCTTTTTGAACACTTCTTTGACGCCTTGGTTGTCGCCTTCGCCCATGCCCATCAAAACGTTGCCGTTGGCGGCTTCTTCCAGTTTATCAATTTCAGCTTTATCGTCGTCGCTCAACAAAAATATTTGGTCGACGCCTTTGACTTGAGCCAAATGAGCTTTGACTTCTTCAATCATTTCTTTTTCAAGATCAGTGTACATATTTATTCCCCGAAAATCAATCCTCATTCTTGAGATAGAGTCTGTTTTTGAAATTTAAAATATTAAAATGAATTATTAGAATTATTAGAATTATTAAAGAATTGTTAATGAATTATTAAAATGAATTATTAAAATCAATGACAATAAATCAAAATCAATGATTTAATTAAATCTTATCCTCTTTAAAGCGTCGGAACATATTTTAAACTTTTTTTCAGAAAAATTTCGCCGCTTTGCTCCATCTAAAACCGATCCTTATTTTTTGAAACCGTCATGAAATATGCGGTCGTTACGCGCGCGCCGGCCGCCCGCAAAAAAAAGATGGTGCGGGTACGGAATAAATTATATATACTTACAATTTTATAATATGTTTGTTTATTTATTTTGAACTATATTTCAAATTCATATTCGATCTCATGAATCTATTTGAAAGACTTCAAAATAAATATGTGGTTGTTATTATTTTTTTAAATCGTTATTGAACTTTAAAAGGAGTTTATGATGACTGAAAGTTTACAAGAAACACTGACAAGAGGCTTTTCTGATTTTAAAAGAAACATGATGCCTCTGACCATGCCGCCACTTTTGATGATGATTGCGATTTTCATCTTGAGTCTTGTTTTCGGCGGCGTTCTCGCTTACTTTTTGGTGGCTGATTTCGGGGCCGGCAGCGGAACCGTGACGTACAACTATTGGGCTTATCTCATTGTGATGGTTGTTTTCGTTTTGGTGATTTTGCTGGTCTCCGGCTACTTTATGGCCGGAATCACGGGCTTATCCAAAGAAGCTGTCACGAACGGCACCACCAAATGGGGAAACATGTGGGGCTATGGCAAAAAATACTTTGTGCGCGTCACACTGGCCACCATCATTTCCACAATTTTGAGCTTGCTGGCAATTGTTTTCTATTTGCCGCTCATCTACGAACTTTATAAAGCCGGCACGGATCCGATGCTCGTTCTCGGAACACCGGCCGCGATGATGCAGCTTTTGGACGACGTGACGATTTACTACTACGCCGGCATGATTCTGTCGACCATTTACTACATCCTGTTGTCGTTCGTCATTTACTTCGTCGTCTACGCGATTGTCATCGACGACATGAAAACCATTGCCGGATTCAAGAAATCCTTCCAACTCTTGAAGGAAAACACCATCCAAGTCATGTGGTTCGTTTTGGCGGTTACCATCATCAGCATGCTGGTGGTTATGGTCATTTCATTGATTCTCTACCTGTTTGTCTGGCTGCTCGGCATCATCGGTCTTTACATTGCCGAAGTGATCGCCTTCATTATTGTCATCTTCCTGGTGGCTTTGACAACAGTTTGGAGCGCCCGCGCTTACTACGTTTTGGAAAAGCGTCCGGTTTATATTGACCCGGAAACTGAAAACAAAACGGTTGAGCAGACGCAGTAAAATCATGAATCTGTCGACAAAAAAGGAAATGGATCCCATTTCCTTTTCTTTTTGTTTTTTATTCTTTTTTGTTCTTTTCTTGAAGGGCGGGCGGCGCGCGCGTTACGGCGATGATTTTTTGCAGCGTGCCAAAGAAAACCGGATTTCATTTTTTCTTTTGTTTTTGTTTCTCTTTTTTTGCTGCTTAAAAAGATTTGACATCGTCGATAGTTTTTTATAACAGTCTGATTGATTAAATTATATGCCGACATCCGCCACACGATGTTGTCCATTTTTATGACATTCTTCAATTCAAATGTCGATTTTTTTGTCATTATTTTATTATTTTTGGAGTTTTTGATATGACACAAAATGTTGAAAGCATAACTGACACACTTAAAAAAGGTTATCGAAACTTAAGAAACAATACATCGATCCTCAGCCCAATATTGATTGAAATCATTGTTGCACTCGTTGTTGCCATTGTTTTCGGAATGATTGCCGGTGTTGTTGCTGTAATGACTCTGTCAATGGGAACCAATGTATTCCTTACAGTCTATGGTATTTTAGTTTTTATTATTGTTCTGATTATTCTTTTAATATCAGCTTACTTTACCGCAGGATTGACCGGTTTAGCAAGAGACGCCATTGCCAACGGAACAGCCAATTGGAACGATATGTGGGCCTACGGTAAAAAATACTTCGCCCGCTTCTTCTGGTTTACTTTAATTATCGCCGTCATCTCAGCCTTGTTCCAAGCGCCGTATCTGTATTCGTATATGAATTATATGACCGCCTTAATTGACAGTATCGGCAGTTTAAGCACGACTTCGCCGTACCCTTACATTCAGCCAAATCCGATGATGAGTGTTTATTCCTTAATCGGCAAAATTCTCACGTATGTGTTGTCCTTTGTGACTCTCTTTGTGACCGCTGCGATTATCGTTGATGATTTGTCCCTTGTTGATGGATTTAAAAAATCATTTTCTGTTCTTAAAGAGAACTTTGTGAAAGTGCTTTGCTTCTTCCTGGTTATTCAAATTGTCATTCCGATTTTGATCGGCGTTCTCTTTGGCATTCTTCTCTTCATCGTCCTTCTTTTGACGGCTTTATCTCCGATCATCGGAATTATTTTGATGTTGATTTTGATTCTGATTTTGATCGTCCTTTTAATCTTCTTTATTGCTTTGACGGTGGTCTGGACAACCCGTTACTACATGTCCTTGACCGGAAAGCCGATCTTTGACGAAACCGTTAAAGCGAATGTGGATGACGCTCAAATCAAAAATGATAATGAAGAAGAAAACGAATTGAACGGTTAAAATTGAACAATTTTAAGGTAAATAATTAAAACTCAAATCGGTGATTACTCACCGATTTATTTTCTATTTTACTTATTTTTCTCTATTTTTTGTTTTTCTATTTTTTGTTTTTAATATTTTATTTTTTTATCCTTGTTTTTCTTTATTTTTTCTTTTAATTTATATATAATCTCAATTGAATTCGCTTTTCCAGTAATTATTTATACACTCCGATTGAGTATGTATTGTGGGTTTCAATATCTTATTTATTTAGTGTGGGTTATAAATTAATTCAGAGTGTCTCTCATTAATTTATCAATTATTTTTGTTTTTAAAAAAGGAGTTATTTTTATGGAAAGTATATCCGATATTATCACAAATGGGTATCATACCCTCAAAAAAAACCAATCTCTCGTTGCACCGCTATTGATTTTCTTCGTCGTTTATTTTATTTTTAACGCCATTTTCCAAGTCATCAGCATGTTCTTGGGAATTGGAGTTTCCTTTACCGGTTCATATTCCGCTGTCATGGTCCTGATGACCATCATTTGGATTATTTCCCTTGTTGTTACGTTGTTGTTAACCGCTTATTTCGAAGCTGGTGCCATCGGTTTGGCAAGAGACGCCACAGCCACCGGAAAAGTCAAATGGTCCGACATGTGGACCTATGGAAAACAGTATTATGTTCGGCTCTTTTTGGCGCAGATCGTTTTGGCCGTGATCAGCTTGGTCTGCATCTTGTTCTTTATTCCGTTCATTTATGAAGCCGTCAAATATTCCGGTTTTTACGACCCCTTGGGAACACACAGCACCGCAATGATTGCTTACTTGATGCTCGGTCTTCTTTTGACGCTTGTTTATTCGATTGTGATCAGCCTCATCTTTTATTTTGTCAGCTACGCCATCGTCATTGACAATTTATCGGTGACCGACAGCTTCAAAAAATCATATAAATTGTTCCGGGAATATCCGGGAAAGATTATCTCGTTTTTCTTGGCGCTCATCGCTATTATCATTTTAATTGCCATCGTATTCGTAGTTGGATTCGTCATTTTGGCGCTTTTCTTCATCTCTCCGATTTTGGCGATTATCGGCATCTTGCTCATGCTTGTTTTATATCTGATCTTTATTGTCGTCTTGATTCTCTTTGCCGTTTTGGCAACGATCTGGGAAACCCGCCTTTACATGGTTTTGACCGGCAAGCCGATCTTCGGGACCGAAACGGAACTTCACCGCGACACATCCCAGCAGCATTTGGCTGAAATGAGAGCGGAAGAAGAAAAGGAAACAGCAACTGTTCCGAAAACGGATGCAGAATCCCAAACCGAAACACAAACTCAAATCAAAACAGATGATGAAGAAGAGAGCGAATTGAACAATTAATCAAAATCGTGATGTGATTCTCACATCACTTTTTTGCTTTTTAATTGCTTTTTAATTATCCATTTCATTTTATTCTCTTTCTTTTCATTTTATTTTTTTTATTTTTCTGTTTTTCATTCATTTTTATTTCTTTTTTTTAGGAAATTCTTTAAATATCCAAGGCGTATGGAAGAATATCTTTTATCAAAAAATTAAAATATATTTCACATGAGGTTATTTTATGGAAAAGCACATCCAAGGGAAAGTTTGGACATTCGGAAACGACATTGATACTGATGTCATCATTCCCGGAAAATATTTGAGAACGACCGACATGCAAGTTTTTGCCGACCACGCAATGGAAGGCATCGATCCCGATTTTTCAAAGAAAGTTCAAAAAGGCGACATCATCGTCGCCGGCGATAACTTCGGCTGCGGCTCTTCCCGGGAACAGGCGCCGCTCGCCCTCAAATATGCCGGCGTTTCGTGCGTGATCGCCAAATATTTCGCCCGCATCTTTTTCAGAAACGCAATCAATGTCGGACTTCTGATTATTGAGGCCGACATCGACGCCCAAGAAGGCGATACGGTCGATGTCGATTTGGAAAAAGGCATCATCTGTGTCAACGGCGATGCAAACAAAACGTATCCGGCCGGCAAAATTCCGGACTTTCTGCTTGAGATTTTAGAAGACGGCGGACTGGTTGAACATCGGAAAAAGAATCAGGCTGAACAATAATCTCAATAATTTTTTCATTTATTATTTTTTTTTATTTTGTTATTTGATTGATTTGTGTGATGGGTGTTTGAATGAGAATTGCAATTGTTGAAGGCGATGGTATCGGAAAAGAAGTGATTCCGGAAGCCGTTTTGTTGCTGGATTATTTTAATGAGAAATATAATCTCGGATTTGAAAAAGTGCCGGTGGAAGTCGGGTACGTCAAATGGGAAAAAACGGGTGAGGCTATCTCGGACGCCGACATCGATGTTTTGAAGTCCTGCGATGCCGTTTTATTTGGCGCGATTACGACCGTGAACGCCCCGTCTTACAAAAGCGTTGTACTACGCATTCGCAAAGAACTGGATTTTTTTGCCAACGTCCGCCCGATTCGCCCGATTCCGGGCATTGAGAAGTGTTTCAACTACGGTTTTTTGAAGCCGGAAACCGACATGATTATTGTCCGCGAAAACACGGAAGGCTTGTATTCCGGCATCGAAGAACTCGGTGACGAACGGTCGACGACGCTTCGCGTGATCACAAAGAAAGCCAGCGCCCGGATTGCCGCTTTCGCGTCGGAACTCGCGTCCGCCCGCCGAAACAAGCTGACCGTCGTTCATAAATCAAATGTCATCAAATCCGACAAACTCTTTTTGGACACTTGCAAAAAAACGGCCTTGGATTACTTTGTCGAACCAAACGATATGTTGGTCGACGCTTTTTCATACGATATGCTGATTCATCCCGAAAAATACGACGTCGTCGTCACCACCAACCTTTTCGGCGACATTCTCAGCGACACCGGCGCCGTTCTTCTCGGCAGCATCGGCCTCGCCCCAAGCGCCAACATCGGCGACAAAACAGCGCTCTTTGAGCCGGTTCACGGCAGCGCACCTGATATTGCCGGCAAAGGAATCGCCAACCCGATTGCAGCGATTTTGAGCCTGAAAATGATGTTTGAATGGCTGAAAATGAGCAGGGAGGCGGAAATTATTGAAAAAGCCGTATCTGTTGCATTATTTGAAAAGAAAGTCACAGCGGATCTCGGCGGAAATTTATCGACGATGGAAGCCGGAAAATTCATTTTAGAACAAGTTAAAATATTGGACTCAAAAATGGAAAAAAGAAGTTAATAGCTTTCTTTTTTTTCTTTTTTCCTTTTCATTTTATCTCTTTTTTTAATCGTTCAAGCAAACCATCCCGCAAAATCAGACGCTTTGCGTCTGTATTTTGCGGATTCCGATCAGTAAGATACATTCTAATTTACAGTACTGAGTTGCACCTACTGTTTACTGTATTAAATTGTATCTGTTCGCGGTATCCGTAAAATACAAACGCTGTCGCGTTTGATTTTACGGGGCGGTTTTCGTGACATTTTCAAAAAACGATCGTTCGATTCTAATAATGCTCAAAAAAAGTGTCGCCATAACGCGCGCGCATGCCGCTCGCCAAAAATATGAAAAAAAGAAACAAAGAAAAAACAAAACAAAAGCGGAGGCAAAATTTAGTTTTTTGCCACAACGCTTTCATTTTATATTTTTATTTTATCCCAGCAAAGTCAGGAAATATTTTCCGATAAACGGCCAAATGAACATGAAAATAAATGATCCGAAAATGAAAATGCTCAGATAGAAGCAAATCTTCCCGGCCAGCCGCGCTGCTTTTTCGGAACTCATTTTAAACTTTTCACCGATCGTTTGAATCATCGCTCTAAAGACGTGGCCGCCGTCGAGCGGATTGGCCGGCAGGCAGTTGAAAAGACCGACATAAAAGTTCAGCCACGCGATCCAAAAGAGCGCATTGGCGATCCAGAATATGCCGATGCCGAGCGGTTCCGCCCAGCCGGTGGGCGCGTAAAACTGCATCATCGAACCCGAAAATCCGCTGAAACCCTCGCCGGTGAGGCCGAAGAACGGCAATGCCATCATGTAAATCCAAGCGGCAAGCATCACTTTTAAGGATCCGCTGATGTCCGAGAAGTCCAAATCAAACAGCATGGACGGGAGGCGGTTGAGAATATCCAAATAGGTGGCGGCGTTGAACTGGCCGACCGAAAATCCGAGAAGACCGATGTGCAGCGGACCGGATGTGTAAGAAATGCCCATGTAGGCGCGGGACGCGTCGTTTGGATTTTGACCGAGCGTGATCGTCAGGTCCTGCGTTTGAACGACGTGGCCGTTCTCATCAAAGGTTTCCGCCGTTAAAACGATGGTGTCTCCGGGTTTTTTCGTGGAAAGCATTTCTGAAAACCCGTTGACGTCGGGAACATAAACGCCGTCGGCCTTTGTTATGACCATACCGGATTCTATGCCGGCGGATTCGGCCGGTGAGCCGGAAACGACGTTCTGAATATAAATGCCGGCGTAATTGACGTTTTCAGCGTTCGCATTTGTTTTCAGCGTGTAATCCGTTATGACGCGATCATAAGCGGCCGAAACGACAACGGAATCTCCCGGCGCAACATTTTTCAGCGATTCATTAATCGAAGCCGGATCCGTTACGGTTTGTCCGTTGATGGAGACGATCACCATGTCCTTGGAAAGGCCGGCGATAGCGGCCGGAGAGTTGTTGTCAATGTCGGTAATTTGAAGGCTTCCGATGGTTGTAATGCCGCCCAAAACGGGGCCGAAGAATAAAATGAAAGCGACAAGCGCAATACAGAAGTTCGCCATCACGCCGGCAGAAAGCACGCGAGAGCGTTGAACATTGGTGGCGACGACTTTCGGCTTTGTTTTCGTGTTTGTTTTTGCATTTGTTTTTTCATTTGCATTTGTATTTTCTGTTTGGCTTTCTGTTTTTGTTTGTTCTTCCGTTTCCGTTTGCTTTTCCGTTTCCATCTGTTTTTCAGCTTGCGCTTCTGTCTCTTTGTTTAGCTGAGCCTCATGTGCCCGAATTTCTTCGATGCTGGCGGTCATATCGTTGTATTCCGATTGCGCTTGTGCTTGAGCCCGCTGTTTCTCGAAATCGATTTCGCCGCCGAAGAGTTCTTCTTCATCCGGTTCGGCAAAACCGCCGATCGGAATAATCGCGAGCAGAATACCCATCGATTTGACGCGGATGCCTTCGACGCGCGCCAAAATGGAGTGCGAAAACTCATGGACAACCAAAGTGACGACGAGCGCCAGAAGTCCCCAGGTGAACGGAATGAAATCGTTGACGCCCGGTATCAGGAAGATGTTTTTCAGTTCGTTATATTTGCCAGGCTCCATCACGCTGCCTTCCAAAAACGATTCGACCAGCGCGTAATCGGACGCCAGCACGAGCGCGAACATGAAAATCATGCCGATAAACATCAAAACAATGCCGATGTTTGCGAAAAGCCGCCAAAAACGCTTTGGTTTGGCCGCTTTGTCAATCCATTCCAATCCTTTGGTGGTCCGGATCATCAAAATGGGACCCCATGCCGAAATATTATGTTTTTCCCAAAAACCGCGTCGGTCCAAAAAGGAAACAATCATCCAATATAATAAAAAAACGGCGATTAACGCCATTGTCGAAGGTTGCAATAAATCACCTGTTTGTTTTTTCGAAGTTTAAAAAGTTTAATTCGGTCTGTTGGATGATAAAAGTTCTTCAAATAAATAAGGTTTAGCAACGATGTGAAAACGCTTATGGGTGTCGAATAAATTAAAACAGAGGGCGTTTTTTGGCGAGTCGTTAAAAATGATCGCAATAACGCGCGCGTGGGCCGTGGCGCCAAGTTGGGTACCATTTTTGAGCCGGTGATTGCTGTGCTGTCATTGCAGATGGCAACTGTTCCCTATATGGACCCACAAGTTCAGAATGTCGAGCGCCGAAGGCGTGAGGTGGATTGAACTTGGCGGATTACTCTAAAAATTAGGTGTAAAAATAGAATCAGTCTGTACATATTTTTAGAATTCTGATTGTACCTGCTGTTTCCAATAATACAGATTATTTCTTGCTCCAATCTGCACCTTCTGTTCCTAAAAATACACATATTTATTGGTGCCGATTTACATCTATTGTTCACTATTTCAGCTACAGCTTACCGTTTGCTGTAAAATTGAATCTGTTCGTGGTATCCGTAAAATACAAACGCTATCGCGTTTGATTTTAAGGGGTGGTTTGCTTGACACTATTAACTTGCCGGACATACTTGCGACCGAAGGGAGCCGTTCGCGTAGCGAACTTTTAGAAACAGACTCCCACCGCCCTTGAAAAATTCTGAGCGAAGCGAGGAATTTTTCGGTTGATGTTACGGGATGGTTTGCTTGACATTCGGAACAAGCAAAACCAAACTTTCCGCGACCGATGGGAGCCGTTCGCGAAGCGAACTCATGGAAACAGAGTTCCACCGCCCTTGAAAATTCCGAAGCGAAGCGCAGGAATTTTTCTTTTACATAAACATGTTGTTGGGGACAGTGTTTTTATTTGTTTCCTCATCCCGTTTCACTTTTTTCACGGCGTCCAAAAGGTCTTGCATTTGGATCACGTTTCCGCGGCGGCGGAGCACAAAAATACCGGCTTCGCGGGAAACGGCGTTCAAATCGGCGCCGGAAAATCCGACTGTGTTTTTCGCCAGTTTTTCCAAATCGACGTCCGGTGCAAGATTCATCTTCCGGGTGTGGATTTGGAGAATCTCGTTGCGGGCTTTTTCGTCCGGCATCGGCACTTCAATGGCGCGGTCGAAACGGCCCGGGCGCAGGAGAGCCGGGTCCAACAAATCTTTTCTGTTGGTGGCGGCCATAATTTTCACATCGCCGCGTCCGTCGAATCCGTCCATTTCAGCCAGCAGCTGAAGCATCGTCCGGTTGACTTCGGCCGAACCGCTTGTGCCGTCAAAAGTTCGGGTACCGCCGACAGCGTCGATTTCGTCGATGAAAAGAATGGCGGGCGCTTTGGATCTGGCCATCGCAAAAATATCTTTCACAAGACGGGCGCCTTCACCAACGAATTTTTGAACCAAATCGGAGCCGGACATCCGGATAAATGTTGCATTGGCTTGCGTGGCCACTGCTTTTGCAATCAGGGTTTTTCCGGTACCGGGACTGCCGTACAAGAGAACGCCCGACGGCGGCTCAATGCCGATCTGTTCAAACAGTTCGGGGTGGGTGAGCGGCAGCTCGACGGTTTCAATCACTTCTAAAATCACATCTGAGAGGCCGCCGACCATGTCGTAAGAAACGTTGGGCGACTGAATCAATTCCATGACTTGGGCGCGAACGTCGGTCGACTGGCTGATTGTGGTCATAATGACGTAAGCAGCACCGTTGACGGCCACACGCATGCCGGGTTCCAAATCTCCGTTGAAATCAGGCGACTTGTGTGTTAAAATTTCCTGGTTGTTGCCGTGCAGTTTAATAAGGACCGCGTCGTCAAAAATTTCCATGACGGTCGCAATGAAAAAGGGGGTTTTTGTCAGCTCTTCCACTTGATTTTTAAGGCGGCGTATCTCCCAGCGGTGATCCTCGACGATTTGCGTCATTTTGAGGACGTTGGCTTTGAGTTCGCCGTTTTCAATTTTGGAAGCCGACAACTCTTCCGTTAAAATTTTAACTTTAAGCAACAACTCTTCGTTTTCAATGGTTAATTTTTCCGAAGAATGTTCTTTGTTGGAATGTTCGAGAGCCACATTGTTGGCTAAATCGTTTTCTGACATAATCATTGAGAAAAGGCTTTGATATTAATAACCTTTTTCTCAAATAAAAATAGACTGTTACGAGGATGTTGGAATCATCATAAATGGCTTTTAAATATCAAGAACCATATGTTTATATAAAACGAGACGGGTCTAATGCTTAACATTTTAAGACATGAAAATCTTAATGTGGGTGTTGTGAATATTTGTGAGTGATTGTGAATAATTGTGAATGATTGTGTGTTTTGAGCAATGGTGATTTTTATGCGATTTTCCGATGAATTAATTAAAAGGGCCGGCATTTTCTTTATCATCGGTCTGTTGATCTTGGTCTTTTGCTTTATCTTAACCATGCGGCTCAGCGAAGACGTCGTTCAAAACGGCGCCCCCATCCAAATCGGAAACATCACCTTTGGCGCAACGCCGGACATTGTCACCAATATTCTTGTTTTTATATTGGTTTTGATTGTCATGTACGTGTTTTTTTGGCGGAAATATTAAAAAATATTTTTTAAAAAATCATTTTCATAAAAAATTATTTTCATAAAATTTTCTTCTTCATTCTCTTCATTCCAATTCTGAGGAAATCATGGCGGTCGAAGTTCAATTTTTGTTTTGGCCAAGTGTCATCTTGTCCGTCGTCGGTTCAATCGTTTTAACAGCCGTTTTCTATTTTCTTTCAAAAAGAAATTCATCTCAGTCTTATGATGATTTTTATGATGGAAATAATGAATATAATGATCATGAACATAATGATCATGAATATGATGAATATCGCAAAAATGATCGATTTGATTCGAATGATGGCGATTCATCGTCAGAAGATTTTGACTCTCAATCTCAAATCAAAACCGGCGGCGTCATTTTGATCGGACCGATCCCGATCGCATTCGGAAACGGCGGGATCCGTTTTGATAAAAAGAATTTCAAATACGCGCTTTTATTTTTCTTGATTGCGGTTTTGGTTTATCTGATGATGGTTTGGATTATTTCAAAATAAGCAGGCAGGAAGTTTTTACTTGACGTTTTCGTCCACCCAATTCTGAAACCCAACATTAGACTCGTCAATATTGATTTTCATTATAACGGGTGTCTCATACGGATGCTTCTTTAAAACGTATGCTTCAACAGATTTCCATCTGTCGCCGCGGGTTTTAAAAATACAGCCGTATTCTTTTTCATCATACAGTTTGCCGCCGTATGTGTAAACCGCCGTGTGTTTCCGGATGTTCGCACAAACGATTTCCTTCTTTCGAATCAGTTTTTTCGTTATTTTTTTAGCGGACTTTTTGGTCGGAAATGTGGTGTAAATAAAAATGTAGTCTGAGTTTGTTTTTGTCATAAAACATTTCTTCCTTTTTGTCCGCTTCATCAAAAATGATTGCTAACGCGCGCGTCGCCTCAGCAAACGCGCGGAATCGGGTCTCCGGTCGGCACATCCACATACCGGGTGCTGCCCAAAGCCGACACCAATATCACTTTTCCGGGTTTTTCGTTGTCGACCTTGCCGATAATGGCCGCATCTTTGCCGTATGGGTGCTGCTTTAAGATTTTCAAAACCTGTTCCGCATAATCGGGATGAACGCCCATGACCACTTTTCCTTCGTTGGCGATTTCTAGCGGATCGAGGCCGAGCATTTCGCAGGACGTTTGAACGGCTTCCCGAATCGGAATTTTTTCTTCTTCAATCTTGACGCCGACTTTGCTTTTTTGCGCCATTTCATTGAGGGAATCCGCAATGCCGCCGCGCGTCGGGTCTTTCATGGCTGAAATTGCCTTTTTGCCGTCTTTTGTCCGAACGGACAGCGCCGGTTCAACCATTTTCCAAACAGGGGCGACGTCGGACACCAAATCCGAATTAAATTCAAATCCTTCCCGTTTGGTCAAAAGCGCCATGCCGTGATCGGCAATGTAGCCGCTGACAATAATGACGTCTCCCGGTGATAATCCGGAGTCCCGGACCGGCTCGTCGCAGATGCCGACGCCGGCAATATTAATCATAATAGAATCCAATGCCGTTCCTTCAACGGTTTTCGTGTCGCCGGTGATAATCGGAACGCCGACTTCTTCCAAAACCGCATTCATGGAACAGACAATTTTATCCAGTTCAGTGATGTCAAATCCTTCCGGAATAATCATACCGCAGCTGAGCGCCAACGGTTTGGCGCCCATGACGGATAAGTCATTGATGGCGCCGCAAACGGAAACCCGGCCGATGTCGCCGCCCGGGAAGAAAATCGGTTTGACAACATGGCTGTCGGTCGTCATGACGAGTTCGATTTTATCCGATTGAAATCCGCCGCAGTCGTCTTTCCGAAGCGTGATGCTTGCGCCGTCATCCAAAGCATCCAGACCGACCGTTCCGGCACATGTCAACGTCAAGTTTTTCAAAATCGTGCTGCCGATGAGAGATTGCATTTGCTGGCCGCCGGCGCCGTGTTCCATTGATATTTTATTTTCTTTTGCCAAAATAATCATCCTGCAATTATTGTTTTTATTGATCGCGGATTATTTTCCCTGCTTTTTGCTCAAAATGCCTTTCTCAATGACATCCACCCACTGTTCGACCGTTTTTGGATCTTTTTTAGACGTCAACAGCACCGGAATTTTCGGATTCAAGAAATTGATGTCGCGGACCATGGTGGCCGGGTCTACGCCGACCGCTTCGGCAATGTCTATTTTATTGATGACGGCCAATTCCGACGTTTTAAAAATAACAGGGTGTTTTAAAATGATGTCGTCGCCTTCACTGACGCTGACCACTACAATTTTCATGTCTTCGCCCAAATCAAAGTCGGTCGGACAAATGAGGTTGCCGACGTTTTCAATAAATAAAACATCGTAATCCTTTAAGTTGATTTCAGAAAGGGAATGTTCCACCAAATGCGCATCAAGGTGGCATTCTTTGCCGGTGTTGGCCGGAATGGTGGTGACGCCGAGACGGACAAAACGGGAAGCGTCCATGTCGGCAATCACGTCGCCGGCAATCACGGCGATTTTGTACTTTCCTTTCAAGGCTTTGATCGCTTCTTCAATCAATGTTGTTTTTCCGGAACCGATCGCCCCCATAATATTGACGGAAAAAACGCCGGCTTCTTGGAGCTTTTTCTTGTTCTTGGCCGCCAATTCCTTATTTTCCTTAAAAACATCGTGCTGCATGTTCACAACATGAGATATATTGAGCATTTTCATCCACATTTTTGTCACCTGTAGAGCTTCTGATAATCTATTTTATAGTTTAAATATTTTGAAATCGTTATTTGGAAATAATTAATATAAAGTTGATTTTTAAGATATATGTTTTAAAAAATTTATAAGATTCAAATTTGTTGATGTTTGCAACGTATAGATTTTTTAAAAACAATTGTTGAAAATAAATATATGTTCTTAAAAAACCATTTTTAGAAAACATTTTGAAATATTCTTAAAATGCTTTAAAATATTTTTGAAACACGTTCTGTAATATTTTAAAACATGCATTTTAAAAAATACATTTTGTTTCAAAATATTTCCTTGAATTTGGCCTGACCGGACATTCTTCAGTCAATATCGATGGAATCCACAACTAAATCCCGGCCGCCAATGATTTCTGCGTCTTTGCCGCAATTCGGGCATTTGAGGGAAATCAAATAATCTAAGATATCGCTCTCGTTTTTGTCGAGTTCGGCCGGTTGGCCTGAAAAGCCGCACGTGCATTTTAAATCTGGTGCGATCGGCACAAAAACATAAGCCGCTTTTTCAGCGATTGTTCCTTCTGCAATTGATTGCAGACAAAATTCCAATTGGATTGGATTGACGTGCGCCAATTTTCCGACTTTGACGACAATTTTATTGACGACAACGGCATCGTTGTCGTTTGCAACGGTGAGAACACTTTCCATCAAGTCCATTGCCAGTGAATATTCATGCATAAAATTAATCTCCGTCTGTTGATTCTGCTCTGTCCGTTTCAGATTTCGATCGGTTGTGACTGTTCAGGTTCAGTCCCGGCAATATTTGTACCAGCTGTGGCACATGCCTTCGTCGCTGACCATACACGGTCCGACCGGCGTTGTCGGCGTGCATTTTTTGCCGAACATCGGACAATTGGACGGGTTGGCTTTTCCGGTCAGAATCGTTGCGCAGATGCAGTGCTTCTTTTTCTTTTGCCGGACTTCTGCCAGGCGGCTGATTTCGTCTTTGTAAAGGTCAAAAAATTGAACGGCGGCGTTGTGGTTCGCATATTTTTCTTTCAGAACAAAACCGGAATTCGGGATAATTCCCAGGCCGCGCCATTCGGAATCGGAGACGTCGAAAACATCGTCCATCATCTTGAGCGCGATTTTGTTGCCTTCGGGCTTCACGGCGCGCGGATAGGCGTTTTCAATTTTCGCTTCTCCGGCCTTCATCTGCTTTTCAAGAAGCGCAATCGCCAGCAGAATGTCATAAGATTCAAAACCGGCGACAACGACCGGATAACCGAGTTTTTCAAAATTGGTAAACGGTTCGGTTCCGGTGATCACGGCAACGTGTCCCGGCGCAATGAATGCGTCGACGTTGATGTCCTGGATGAGCAGATCAATTGCCGGCGGCGTTAATTTGAGGGATGTAAAAATGTAAAAGTTGGACGGCAGGCCGCGCAAAACGGCGGCGGCGGTGGTTGGAATAGTGGTTTCAAAGCCGATGGCCAAAAACACGATTTTTTTGTCCGGATTGTCGGCGGCGATTTTAATGGCGTCGTCGATGGAATAAACCATGCGGACGTCGGCGCCTTCGGCGCGCGCGTCAAACAAACTTTCCTCAGTTCCCGGAACGCGGAGCATATCTCCGAAAGTGACAACTGTCAGCCCTTTTTTCGCGAGAATGATTGCCGTATCGATATCGTTGTCCGGCGTCACGCAAACGGGACAGCCGGGTCCGCTGAGCACTTCGATTTCCGGCGGCAAAAGGCTTCGGATTCCGAATTTGGCGATGGTGCGCTCATGAGTGCCGCAGATGTGCATAATTCGAGCCGGCATCGGGTTTTTAGAAATATTGTCAATCAGTTTTTTTTGGATTTCAATCGGATTTTCCAAAAAAGGATCGGTTTTTGAAATAAAATCCACCTCAGTCGTTATGTTGTAATTTTGTTACGATCGTAACATGTTGTTATTTGTCGTGGTTTGATCGCGATTCGTTGCCATTTATAAGGATTATAAAGATTCGTCCTGGGCGGCCAGAATCAAGTCAAATGATTCCAGAGTGAGCCGGGCTTCCTCTTCCGTAATCACGGAAATCGCGTAGCCGACGTGAACCAAAACGTGGTCACCGACATTGACTTCGGACGCGCCGCCGAGCAAGTCCAAACTGACTTCTCGAAAAACGCCGCCAAAATCAACTTCGGCCCGGCTTTCGCCGGTAATCTTTGAAATTTTTCCGGGTATTGCAATACACATAATGTTCCCTCTCTTTGTTTTTAGATGAATTTAATCAATTGTTGATAAAATTAATGTCAAATAAATATAAGAAATGTAAAATTGACCTTTATTTCAAGGTTTTTATATCATATTTTTTCATTATCTTTCACGAACTAAAAATTTACTTTTATTTAAATTGATTGGGTTGTTTTTCAAAAAAATGTCTGAGAATTGTCATTTTTAGAATAAATTGTTGGAATAAATTATGAAAGAATTATTGGACTAAATTATGGAACGAATTGCGGACCAAAATTAGGTCAGATTATTGTTTCGGAACGAATTCCAAAGAAACAGAGTTCACACAGTGCCGCACATCTTTTTCCGTCAGCCGTTCGCCTTCAAAAACGTGTCCTAAATGTGCCCCGCAGTTGTTGCATACGATTTCTATCCGGTATCCGTCCGGATCCGGAATCCGCTTCACCGCGCCCGGAATTTCATCATCAAAACTCGGCCATCCGCATCCGGATTCAAATTTGTCTTCCGATTTGTACAATTCGGCGCCGCACCGTTTACAAATATACGTCCCCGGCATCTTGTTGTTCAGATATTTTCCGGTAAACGGCATTTCAGTTCCTTTATAGATGATGACGCGCTCTTCTTCCGGCGTGAGTTTTTTGAGTTGAGTTTGTTTGTTTTCAGTCATGGGTGAAATTATATTTTTTGTTCTATATTAATTTGTGTTTTTTAATTTGTGCTTTTCTTTCCGAAACTTCTTGCTGTTTTGTGTGGTAACTGTGTGTGGTAACTGTTTGCAGTATCAGTTCCCAATGTTAGTCCGCAAGTTCAGAACGCCGAGCGCCGAAGGCGTGAGGTGGACTGAACTTGGCGGATTGCTCTGAAAGTGAGATGCAGTGACAAATGAGTTGGTACATACTTTTACATTTAGTTAGCACCTGTTTGCTGTACAGATTGCACCTATTGTTAACTATTTCTGAGTTGTACCTTACTGTTTACAGAACTGAGTTGCACCTACTGTTTGCAGTTCTGATTATATCTGCTGAGTGGTATCCGTAAAATACAAACGCTATCGCGTTTGATTTTACGGGATGGTTTGCTTGACGTCACTAACTTGCCGGATACACTTGCGACCGAAGGGAGCCGTTCGCGTAGCGAACTTTTAGAAACAGACTCCCACCGCCCTTGAAAAATTCTGAGCGAAGCGAGAAATTTTTCGGTTGATGTTACGGGATGGTTTGCATGATATCGTTGAAAAACGCCTGCCGATTTTTAAAATTCGAACAAAATGTGTCGCCATAACGCGCGCGCATGCAGGCGCTCAAAAAATGAAAAAAGAAATGAAAGAAAAAAATGAAAAAAGAAAAAAAGAAGGACGAAATGATTAAGCATACCCTTCTAAAATCTTGCTTTTCGGCTGGTCGCCCTCTTCCGGTTTTTGGTTTTTAAAGATCGGGCCGAACTTGCGTTCGTAATCCTTCACGTTTTGGTCCAGCCAGCGGGACAATTCCATTGCTGCAATCGGGGACAAGATGATTTCCGTGCCGATTTTCCGGTGAATCTTGCGAATGCCGCTGCCTTGCGCCAATTCCGGTTCGTCGTTGTAGAAGCTGATCCGGAAGTCGTAAATGTTGTTGACGCCGATTGCGCCGATCGCGTAAAACTGTTTACAGTCTTCTTCTTTGGATAATTCGAGAACGACTTCGATTTTCTGCGGTTCGTTCTTTTTTGGGGTTGGGATTTGTTCGTTGTTTTCCATATTTGTCAATCCTGATTTTTGATCTGATTTTTGATCTGACTTTGATTGAATTTGTTCTCTATGGATGATTGAAATCTATTTAATATGATTTATATTTCATTTTGAAAATAAAATGGTTCAAAAATAAAAAACAAAAAAGAGAACGTTTGAAAGGAGGCTTTTTATACCCGCACCATGTAAAAAAGGCGCATGACAAAACAAACTATCGGATCTCAATCCGTTTTATCCTCAAAGTTCAAAGCCGAAAATGCGGGCGGTCAAAAAAAGCCGAAAAGCGGCGGCTATAATGCCAAAGAAAGCAGCGATCATTTGGATACAAATCAAAAAACCGGCAACAACAGAAATAATAACAATAGAAATAACAATAATCAAAATAATAATCGAAATGATAACAACAAAGGCAATAACCGTGTTTTTTATGAAAATGATTCTATTTACTGGTGCACGCACTGCAATTTGCCGCTCATCGGCGACAGATGCGGCATCTGCCAAAAACTCGGGCGCGAAATCAAATTGTCGCAGCCGGCCGACGTCCGGTTTGCGCAAGGCTACGACGTCGAATTGGTTGAAAAACACATGCTTCGGCTCTTTTCATGCAATCCGTTGGAAGGCCGCGTCTTTTTGTTGAACAAAATCCCGGGCGACGACCAAACGCTTGAAATTATCGCCGACGGGCTCCTTATCGGCGTTCTCCGGTTCGATTTGAAAAAGCTGGATTTCGTTTTCGAACTCGCTCCCGACGGCGCCCGGCTCTTCTTTGCCGAGCCGTACATTTTTGCGGCGGCGGGCCGAATCGTTGACATTCAAAAGGCGAAATCGCACCTCAATGGAAAAAACATCTCCATCGATATGATTGAAAAGTTCCCGGCCGGCATTTCCGCCGGCGAAACCGTTCTTCTCCGAAGCGGAAATTTGATCGGTTACGGCGTTTCACACGTTGCCGGCAGCGACGTTTTCCGGCTCCAAAAAGATGGCGGCGAGGCGAAGTCGACGCTCAGCAACGCCGAACTCAAAGAACGGCAAATCCTGAAAGTCAAAAATATCGGCGCCGATTCTCCGCTCGTTCTGTCGTCCAAAAAGCCCGGCATGGATGAAATTGTCGCGGCGAACAAGGAATATGTCAAAAGTCTCGGAAAAAACGCTCTCAACACGATTAAAGGCGTTTGCAACGCATGTGAGCAAAAAGGAAAGCCGGTTTATGTTTCCTTCAGCGGCGGCAAAGACAGCCTTGTCGTTTTGGATTTGGCGACCCAGGCGCTTCAAAACAAAAGCAAGCCAACTCCTTTCACAGCTGTTTTCTTCAACACCGGCATTGATTATCCGGAAACAATTGAATTTGCCAGAAACTTCTGCGCCGAGCGCAGCATTCCGTTCAAAGAGTTTGACGCCGGCGACGATTTTTGGAAGACCCTCAAAAAGCTGGACCACCCCACCAAAGATTCCCGCTGGTGCTGCAAAGTCTGCAAGCTCAATTCCGGCAACAAACTCGGCGGCGGTCAAGACCATATTTCCCTGGACGGCAAGCGCAAACATGAATCGTTCATGCGCGCCAGAATTCCGGCGATGGATACCAATCCGAACGTTGAAGGCCAGCTGAACGTTTTCCCGATCCGGGACTGGCGCGCAATTGAAGTTTGGCTTTACATCAACTGGAGAAAACTGCCATACAACCCGCTGTATGACAACGGTTTGGAAAGAATCGGCTGCTGGATGTGCCCTGCGGCGTTCCAAGCGGAATACGCTCGAATGTCGGAAATTCATCCGGAACTGGCCAGCGTTTGGGAAGATTACTTAGCCGGCTGGGCCGCTAAAAACGGCGTTTCCAAAGAGTATACTGATCA
Organism: Methanolapillus africanus; assembly: GCF_032714475.1. NCBI lineage: Archaea > Methanobacteriati > Methanobacteriota > Methanomicrobia > Methanosarcinales > Methanosarcinaceae > Methanolapillus > Methanolapillus africanus. The sequence goes on from NZ_JAWDKD010000018.1 coordinate 88,195, forward strand.
CGGTTTTTGGCGCTGGGAACAGCTGCCGCCGAAAATGATTAAATTGTCGGAAGAACTCGGTATTGAGTTGATTGAATCGGATATAGCCGAGCCGGAAGAAATCGAGTCGAAAAAAGATGGGCGCGGTGAATATACGAGAGCGGCGCCGGATCGGAAAAAACCCCAACAACCGACCAAGAAAGGAAATTCATCCAAAAAACCGAGGACGGTTGTTAACTCAAAAGGAAAAAACTCACCGGTGAACCGCGGAAGAAAAAGCGGCAGATAACCGTTTTCGATTTGTTTAAAATAGATTGATTTGTTTCAATTAAATTATCGAGCAAACCAACCCGCAAATTCTGACGCAAAAATTCCGTCGCTTCGCTCGGAATTTTTCAAAGGCGGTGAGAGTCTGTTTCTGCAAGTTTGCTTCGCAAACGGCTCCCTTTGGTCGCAAAAAGGTTTGGTTTCATTTATTCATATTTGTCGTGCAAACCAACCCGCAAAATCAGACGCTTTGCGTCTGTATTTTGCGGATTTCCATCAGTAAGATGCATTGATTTGTAGGTACAGATTGCACCTATTGATCACTATTTTTTAAATTTAGTTTGTACCTGCTGGTGACTGCTTTTAGATTTCAGATTGCACCTACAGGTGACTATATTTAGATTGCAGATTGCACCGACGGGTGACTGTTTTTAGATTTTAGTTTGCATCTGCAGGTTCTAACAATACAGGTTTTTCCTAATACCGATCTGCACCTTCCGTTTCCAACAATACAGGTCTTTCCGATTCCAATCTGCACTGACTGGTGCTGTTCCAACTACATCTACTGTTGCTGTATCCCATTTCCTTTTATCGGATTCCGAGAAATTCGAACGCGATACGCGTTCGAATTTTCGGGATGGTTTGCTTGAAAGATAAAAAAATTGAGTTGGTTGTTTCATTTTTTAATTGTTTTATTCTTACAAGTAATCCTTAATATTCGAATAAATGGAATTTCGGAACAGCGGATTATCAAGCATATTTTCCATTTTTAAAGCCTCACAAACACGTTCAAAGATTTCGTTGAGTTCGTAATCCGTCAGCATCTGCCGCTCAAATTCATCCATTGATTCTTCCGCTTTGCTTTCATCCAATTTCCGGTCTACAAGATAATTATCCGTGATCGTTTTGACGGTTGTATCCAGTTCCGTCAGATTGTCAATGGCTTTCTGAATGTGTTTCTTTCCGGTTTCCGAATCATAAACATCGTCCCAAGCCGACAAAAAGTAGTCGACATTTTCCAATTCCAGCATCTTTTTGAGAGATTCGATCGAATCTTTCACACTGACGTAAATCGGAATTTGTCCTTCGACCGGAATCGAATCGCCGGTAAACAACATTTTTTGTTCCGTCCAATAATAAGACACGTGTCCCTTAGAATGTCCTTTCGTATCTAAAACTTGAATATTGACTTCTTTTTCAAGTGGCAGAACATCTTTGTCTTTGACGATGACGTCGATTTCAGTGGATTCGTTCAAAAGTTTGTAAAAATTCGGAATCGGACGCTCCTCGAATTGCGTGTCAATGTCTTCAATCCATAATTTTTCCGGTTCGGACGCATAAACTAAGCTTCCGGAAACATCTTTGATTTTGCGCAGGCTGCCGATGTGATCCGGATGGGAATGAGTGATCAGAATATTCCGGACGTCAAAAATGCTTTTCCCGCTGGCGGTTAAAAATTCAGCAATTTGTTTGTCCGCGCCGGACGTGCCGGTATCAATCAAATGGGTTTGCCGGCCGGTGATGATGTATAAATAAACGAACCGCTCAATGCTTTCGGTGACATTAAACGTGACTTTTAAGCGGTAAAGGCCTTGTGCGATTTCCTTTATGTTGTTTGCTTTCTCGTTCTCCATTTCTTCTTCCTCCGTTTCCTCTGTCTGTCCTCTGTTTCTTCGTTTTGCTGCTCTTCAATTCAATTTTATAAATTAAATTGAATATATTTTATTTGGTCATTTATATTATTTAAATAAATCTCCAATCGAATGAAACGACTCAATAATCTTAATCATGACCTAAATGACCCAATTGACCCAAATAACCCGACAAACGACTCTATGAATTTAAATAATTGAATGGCATTTCTTTGTCAATTTAGAAGGTGTAATTTATGCAAATGCTTCTTATTCACTCGGACTACATCGAGTACGAAACCAAAAAGAAAACAAAAATCGCCGAAGAAATCGGCGACGATATGAAAGCCGGACGGCTTGAAGAAGCCTTAACGGCGTTTATCGCGGTGGAAAAATGCGACGAAGCCAACCCCAATACCGTTGTCGCGGCGGCTGTTTCTCAAATTAAAAACATATTGGAACAAGTCAAAGCCGACAAGGTCATGGTTTACCCGTACGCCCACCTCAGCTCCAGCTTATCCGCACCGGAAACCGGTATCGCCGTGTTAAAAGGCATCGAAGCCGCGCTCAAAGCTGACGGCATTACCGTCATGCGTGCGCCGTTCGGCTGGTACAAATCCTTTAAAATCAGCTGCAAAGGGCACCCGCTCTCCGAGTTGTCTAAACATATTTCCGTGGACGATATGGCCGACATTGACAGCTGCGGATGCTGCGGCAACCCGCCGAAATCCAACGCGTCCAACAATGCAACCATTGCCTCGGCTGCCAAAGCGACGGCTGCTCTCAAAGCCAACGCTTGCGGCGCAAACGTCGAAGTTTCAGAAGACGGCGACGTTCTCTCCGAAGCCTTAAAATCGGAAAGCGTTGCCAAGTCCTACTTCAAAATTCTCGGAACGGACGGCGTCTTTTACGAACCGGCCGAATTCGATTTATCCAAAAACCCGAACTTGGCGAAATTCGTCAACTACGAAATCGCCAAAAACCGGGCTGTCAACGCCGCCCCGCCGCACGTCGAACTCATGAAACGCTTGGAACTCGCCGACTACGAACCCGGATCCGACTCCGGAAACATGCGGTTCTATCCGAAAGGCCGCCTCATGAAATCATTGCTTGAAATGTATGTGGTGGACCGATCCATCGTTGATTTCGGCGCCATGGAAGTGGAAACGCCGATCATGTACGACATGAACCACCCGACGCTGAAGAAATATCTTGACCGGTTCCCGGCACGGCAATACTCCATTGAATCCGACAAGCGCCAACTCTTTTTGAGATTCGCCGCCTGTTTCGGACAGTTCTTAATGAACCACGACATGACGATTTCTTACCGGAACATGCCGCTCAAGATGATTGAACTCACCCGCTACAGTTTCAGAAAAGAACAGCGCGGCGAGTTGGTCGGACTTCGCCGCCTCCGCGCGTTTACGATGCCCGACATGCATACGCTTTGCCGCGGAATGCCGGAAGCCATGACTCAATTCCTCGCTCAGTACGAGTTCTGTATTGACGTTTTGGACCACATCGGCATTAAATTGGATGATTTTGAAATCGCCATCCGCTTCACAAAAGACTTCTACAACGAAAACAAAGATCTCATTGAAACGATGGTCAAAAAGGTGAACAAGCCGGTTTTGGTGGAAATGTGGGACACCCGTTTCTTCTATTTCGTCTTGAAATTCGAATTTAACTATGTGGACAGCCTGGAAAAAGCCAGCGCGCTTTCCACCGTTCAAATCGACGTCGAAAACGCGGAACGCTACGACATCGTTTACACGGATTCCGACGGCGAACTCAAACGCCCGACCATTCTTCACTGCTCCCCGAGCGGTGCCATTGAAAGATGTATTTACGCGCTTCTCGAAAAAGCGGCCATGGTTTCCGCTGCCGGAAAAGTGCCGACGATTCCGACCTGGCTCTCGCCGACTCAAGTTCGTGTGATTCCGGTCACGGAAAAACACTTGGACGCCGCCGACGCCGTTGCCGACAAAATCAAATTCAGAGTCGATGTAGACGACCGCGAACTCACGCTCGGCAAAAAGATCCGTGAAGCCGGCACCGAATGGGTTCCGTACACCGTCGTCATCGGTGACAAAGAAGCTGATACAGGCGTTTTGACGGTCACTGTCCGTTCCAAATCCGAACCGGAAAAGCCGTATAAGATGGAAATGACCGTGGACGAACTCAACAAGATGATTGAGGACGAAACCGCCGGCATGCCGTACAGAGCTTTGCCGCTTCCGAAATATTTGTCCAAACGCGCGAAATTTGCGTCTTAAATTAAAATAAAATTAAAATATTAAAAAACAGAGCCGGGCTTTAAATCATTTTTTTAAGCCCGGTTTCGGGTTTGACCGGCGGCGGACGCGCGCCGGTCAAACCCAAATCTTCTTTTTTGTATTGTTTTTGTATTATTTTCTGTATAATTTCATCAGATATCAAAAACAGGTTCCGGACCCAATTTTACGATTTCATCTTCGTTCACAGTGACGGGTTTTTTGCCGTCTTTTTCTTCCTTTTTCTCTTCCCGGTCACGGAAAATAATCAACAATCCGGCAATAACGGCAAACACGATGCCGACAATGAATGTGACGTGCATCGCCGTCAAAAATTCCGGATAGGTGTCGGGCGTCAGCGTGTTGGTGGTTCCGAAAAAGATGGCGATGTTGGCCATTGCAATCACCATGGACAAAACCATGCCGGACTGACGGAAAACGCCGGTGATGGCGCTGACGTTGCTGTAATCTTTGGCGGAAACGGAACTCATGAGCGTGTTAGTGTTCGGCAGGATGAAGAAAATGGTGCCGGCGCCGATGAGAATGCCGTAGATAATAATCAATGCCAACGACGTGGTTTCCGAAATCGTTGTCAAGCAAATGAGGCCGATAATTGTCAGGACGGTTCCCATAATGGTAATATTCTTTTGGGAAATACGTTTTGAAATCTTGCCGATCAACGGCGAAATCACGATTTGAACGGCCGGAATGGACAACATAATAAAACCGGCTTCTTGAGACGTCAAATTACCGATGCTCTGCAAATACAAGCTCAAAAAGAACGACAAGGCGTAGGTTGCCGTAAAAATGAAAACGACGGCGTAATTGGACCAGGCGAACACTTTGTTGGACGAAAAGAGCTTAACGTTCATGGCCGGATATTTTTGCCGCTTCTCATAGTAAATAAAGGCCGGGATCATGATAATTCCAACAATGGTCGAGATGATTGCCCACGTGTTCGGCAGACTGCTGAGCCCGCCGAGCGTGAACAAAAGGGCAAGCGCGTACAACAGAGATCCGCCCCAATCGAACGGCTCGCCTTTTCCGAATCGGATGTCGCCTTTGACAAATGCGTAAACCAAAATACCGGAGACGAGCGCGAACGGGACGATGAAATAAAACGAACTTTGCCAATTGTATTGCTGAACCAAAAATCCGCCGATGGCCGGACCGACGGCGGCGCCGAGCGCACCGGTGGCCGTCACAATGCCGTAAGCATGCAAACGTTCGGCGCCTTCATAAAAGTGCGTGAGAAGGGACATAGACGTGGCTGAAACGCCGGCCAAACCAATTCCGGTCAAGACGCGGCAAATGACCAATATGCCGTAAGTTGATGCGGACGGCGTTGCGATGGTGGCAATCAAAAAGATAATTGTGCCGATGGTGAATATTTTTTTCCGGCCGTAAATATCGGACAGGCGCGCAAACGGGACCAAAAATAAAGCGACGGCCAACAGAGAAGTTGTGGTCAGCCAGCCGAGCTGGTGGGCGCCGACGGAATAAGTGGCGCCGATTGCCGGAAGCGCGACGTTGATCATCATGCTGCTGAGCGGCAGAACAAAAGCGGACAGGGCAAAACCGAGCAGAATCAGATTGAGCTGCGTTTTGGTGTAACCTTTCGTTGAAAACGATTCTGTTTTTTGAGCTGGGGGTTGTGGGGCGGCATTTTCCGGCATAAAATCACGATTGAGCACTTAAATACAAACGAATAAAAACAAAAATAAATGATAATAAGATATTTCATAAATTCTTTAAAATAAATTAAAAGAAATATAATGTAAAACGAATATATAAATATTCATATATATTAATTCGGAAAATATAGTCGAGAAATATAGATCCGTGCAAAAAGACTAAAATGTAAAAATGGCTATTGACATAGAAATTTGAAAAATAAAATTTAGTTATTCTTGATTTGTTGATTTCATTAATTTTGTTGATTTCGTTAATTTCGTTAATTTCGTTAATTTCGTTAATTTCATTATTTTCTTGTTGATTTTCATTTAAATTTGAAGTTTACCGGATTAAATTTCCAATGGGTGTCGTCATGGTTGCAAATATTTTCAATACGCCGGATGCAAAAAACGCCGGCGTTGTTGAATATACCGACAAATACTTTTTACGGGCTTATGAGATTTTAAAAAAGGACGGTTTGAACCCGTTTGTACGGGCGCAGGTGTTTGTTCGTAAAGGTCCCGGAATTATTTCCGGAATGGATGAAGCCATCTCATTTATTCTCAATAATTCCGACTTAATCAAAAACGGCGGTCGAATTTACACATTGTCCGACGGCGAAACGTATTCGCCGCTGGAAACGATTCTCATGATCGAAGGACGCATTTTGGATATCGTCCGTCTGGAAACGGTTTATTTGGGCATTATCAGTTCGGCGCTGGCAATCAAAAATGATAAACGGAAATTGGATTTCAAACAAATCGAAAACAACATGAAACAAATCGTTGCGGCGGCCGGCGGCCGTCCGGTGACTTATTTCGGCGCCCGCCACTGGCATTATTCCGAAGATGAAAACATATCCCGTGCCGCCATTGCCGGTGGCGCCGCCGGTGCGGCCACCGACGCCGGCGCTCAATTCGTTGGTCAAAAAGGCGTCGGAACCATTCCGCACGCGCTTGAAAACATTTACGCCTGGCGTGACGGAAAGGAAAATGCTGTTTTAAATTCGACGCTGGCTTTTGACAAATATATGCCGGAAGACATCAAACGTATTGCGTTGATCGATTACAACAACCGGGAAATCAACGACACGCTTCAAGTCGCTCGTTTGGTTCCGTCACTATTTTCAATCCGTGTGGACACATGCGGTGAAAATATCGCGCAAGGGGCGCTTTCACTTGCCGACTTGGCCGGCAAGTCCAAAGAAAAGAAAGATCAAATCATCCGCCAGTTTTTCAATTTGCCGGCAACGGTTCCGATTGAAATTCCGCCGGAAGATGAAATTTATTGGTTCGGAACAGGCGTTTCCATCTCGGAAGTCTATGCGATTCGAAAAGCATTGAATGACAACGGTTTTTCGCACATTCAAATCATGCTGTCGAGCGGTTTTGGAAAAATCGAAAAGGTCAACGCGTTTTCAGCAGCTGAAAAAATGTTGAACATGAAATTGTACGACAGTTTGGGCGTTGGCGGCATTTACGAATCAAGAGACGCGACGATGGACATTGTGGCGGTCGGCAACTCTTTGACGGAAATGGTTCCGGTTTCTAAAGTGGGACGGACGGAACATCCGAATCCGCGGTTGAAATTGATTCAAATCCAATCTGAATAATGAACGCTCAACACGAATCTAACTGAAAAATCATGAAGCCGCAGAAATTGAGGGATTTTGCAAAGGTTTATGTGCCGTCGGAAGAAAATCAACGGCAGCTTCCCGAAAAAAAGATTGTTTTGACGCCGGAAGAAATGGCTGTTTTGCCGGCGAACAAACAAAAAATCGGCGACGTCGTGATTGTTTCCGTGCCGCCGGAACTGGCCGGCAAAAAAACGGAAATTGCCGAACTTCTTTTGAAAATGGATTCAAAGACGCGTTTGGTTTTGAATGATTTGGGCATTGAGGGACAATTTCGCGTTCCGAACCGGGAAATCATCGGACGGCGAACAGATTCCGGATCAGCCGATTTGGGAACTAGGGCTGAAACTGAAACGGAAATTGAAACGGAAACTGTTCACTTGGAAAACGGCTGTCGATTCAAATTGGATGTGGCGCAGATCATGTTTTCCAAAGGAAATTTGGATGAAAAAAGACGGATTTCCAAATTGTGCGCCGGAGAAACAGTCGTGGACATGTTTGCCGGTATCGGTTACTTTTCTGTTCCGATTGCTGTTCATTCCCGGCCGGAAAAAGTGATTTCCATTGAACTGAATCCTGTTTCTTACCATTATCTGTGTGAAAACTGCCGACTCAATCGGATTGAAAAAATCGTTGAGCCGATTTTGGGCGATTGCGGAACTGTGACGCCAAAAGGCGTGGCAGATCGTGTTTTGATGGGATATGTAGGAACGACGCACCTTTATTTGACAGCGGGAATTTCGGCCGTCAAAAAAGAAGGCGGCATCATTCATTATCATGAAACTGTGCCGGAAAAATTGTATCCGGAGAGGCCGGTTCAGCGGATTTTGGGTGCGGCAGCGGAATGCGGCCGGATTGCGACCATTTTGGAAACGCGCGTCATCAAAAAGTATTCGCCGGGCGTTTTGCATGTCGTGGTTGACGCGAAAATTGGGTAACGGTTTTTGCGGCGGGCGGCTGCGCGCGCGTTACGGCGACACTTTTTCGTTTGGATTTTTTCAAAAGCTGAGGGTCGTTTTTAAAGATGTCAAGCAAACCACCCCGAAAAATCAAACGCTTGCGTTTGATTTTCTCGGATTCCGATCAGATAGATTGGAACTGACAGCAGTAGATTCAGTTTCAGTCCCAACTTGTACCTCCATTTGCTGTCACCAGTTTCTGTTCTGTTCGCGGTATCCGTTAAATCAGACGCGAAACGCGTCTGATTTAACGGGGCGGTTTGCTTGGGAATTAAATTAAAATGTTAAAAGGTATAATAAATCTGAAATGAAATCTAAATATTTAAAAAATAATCAAATGGAGAAACAATGTCAGACCAAAACTCGATGCCGGCTGTATTTGAAACGCTGAAATCCGCCGGATATTCTTGTTTACGGTGCGGACAATGCTGCGCGCGCCCTGCGGGCGGCAACTCTGTTTTTCTCATGCCAGACGAAGCGGCCGCTATCCATGGCTTTTTAATTCAAAACAACATCAAAATCCACAATCGAGATGTTTCATCATCATTTACAGTGCCGCTATTCCCGGATTTTTATTCCGACGGCGATCAGCCGGTTTTTGACGTCAAAATGATTTCCAACAATCTTCAAATCATCCGAAATCAAATTTCAAATAGCGGCGCGATTTTTACATTTGGAAGCATGCTGAAGCGAACCGAAAACGGAACATGCGTCTTTTTGGATTCGGAAACCAACAAATGCCAAATCTATCCCGTTCGACCGCTGCTTTGCCAAACCTATCCGTTTTTCATTGATTTTAATGAATTTGACGCTGAAAAACCCGGCAACGCCGACGTGATTGAATGCCTGTGCGACGGGTTTGAAAGTGTTTCCGAAACGGATGATTCTGTTTGCAGCGAATTGGCGGAACTTTTGGTTCGGCGGGCCGGTTTGGAAAAAATAGATTATGAGAAAACAAAAAAACAAATTCAGGCGGATCAAATTTTGACATCGGGCGCCGGATTCGGTTTGGCTAAAGAGGATTTGAGGAATGGATTTCTCCGTTTTATCGTTTGCGACAGCCACGGGGCTTCTGAAATGAAACTTCAAGTGACTGATTTCTATTTAAATACAACAAATACAAATAAAACAGGTCAAACATGTCAAACAGGTCAAACATGTCAAACAGGTCAAACAGACGGAACGGGCAAAACAAGAAAAACAGACGGAACGGATGAAAAAAGTATTTAAACAGGGGATGGTTTTCAGTAACCATTCTATAATTTAGTGATATTTATAAAAACAAAAATAGGTCGTGAATTTTATGGAAAAAACACCGTTGACACTCTCTGAAAAAATCTTTTCAAAAGCTTCCGGAAAAACGGCAAAAGCCGGGGATTTCGTAACGGCAAACATCGATTGCGCTATGACGCACGATATTACAGGGCCGTTGGCCGTCAAAGGTTTTTATGAAATTATGGACGGAAAGGATGAGAAAAAGGTTTGGGATCCCAAAAAGATTGTCATTTTGTTTGACCACCAGGTGCCGGCCGACTCGCTGAACGCGGCTCAAAACCATATCATGATGCGAAAATTCGCGTCCGAGCAAGGCATTTTGAATTACGATGTTTTTGAAGGCGTCTGCCACCAAGTCATGCCGGAAAAAGGACACGTCCGCCCCGGAGATTTGATTGTCGGCACCGACTCCCACACCTGTGCTTACGGCGCTTTCGGCGCATTTTCAACCGGTCTCGGATCCACCGACATGGCGGCTGTTTTGGCGACCGGCAAACTTTGGTTCCGCGTTCCTGAGACGCTTCGGTTTAATGTGGAAGGAAAGCTCCCCAAACACGTCTGTTCGAAAGATCTGATTCTCCACCTGATTGGGGACGTGGGCGTCGAAGGCGCGCGCTACAAAGCGGCTGAATTCGCCGGATCTACTGTTCACAACATGCAGATGCCGGAAAGAATGACCATGTCCAATATGGCCATTGAAATGGGCGGCAAAGCCGGTTTGATTGAACCGGACAGCATCACAGAAAAATACCTCCAAGAACGGATTCCCGGATTTAAACTGGATCCGTACTGGAAATCGGACAAGGACGCTGAATTTTCAGATGTCCGCAACTATGATGTGTCCAAATTGGAACCGCAAGTGGCGTGTCCGCACAATGTGGATAACGTGAAACCGGTCACGGACGTTGCCGGAACAAAGGTAGACCAAATTTTCGTCGGATCCTGTACGAACGGCCGTTTTGAAGACATTGAAATGATGATGAATGCGATCGGCAACGACAAGCTCGCCAAAGGCGTTCGGCTGATTGTGGTGCCGGCGTCCCGGACGGAATATATGAAAGTGCTGCGCGCCGGATATGTGGAAAAATTAATGGAACTGGGCGCCATCGTGGAATCGCCGTGCTGCGGTCCGTGTATGGGCGGCTCGTTCGGACGGTTGGGTGACGGCGAAGTCGGTTTGTCGACGTCAAACCGCAACTTTAAAGGACGCCAGGGAAGTCCGAACTCATTTGTTTATTTGTGTTCCCCGGCAACAGCGGGGGCATCGGCGGTCACGGGCGAAATTACGGATCCGCGGAAAATCTAAAAATAAAGATTAAATAAAATTTAAAATAAATTTAAAATAAATTTAAATTGAATAACAGATTATCATTGATCTATTCACATCAGGAGACTTGACATTGGAAAAAGCAGCGGATTTGTCCGTTTTAACTCAAATTTATCAGATTATTGAAGAACGTAGCAAAACACAGCCGGAAGGGTCGTATGTTTGCGCGCTTTTGAATGATCCCAAAGGCGTCAACAAGATTTTGGAAAAAGTCGGCGAGGAAGCCACGGAAACGATTTTGGCGGTCAAGGACGGCAAACGCGATGAAATCATTTATGAGACCTCGGATTTGCTTTTCCACTTGATGGTGATGCTGTTTGAGTGCGGCGTCACGCCGGAAGACATTGCGGCCGAACTGGCCCGCCGGCACAAATAATCAAACAACCAAATAACCAAATAACCATTATTCAAGAAGAATGGGTTTCCCATTCTATTTTCTTTTTTTATGACAAATATGAGACCTGTTTCCGGGGAAAAGACGCAAAATGTTCTTTTTCAAACGGATTCCGTGAGTTTGCCGTGCCTGATTATTTATTCCGCCAAGCGCAAGCGCACGATCAGCTATACGGTTCGGTACGATTCGGACGAAGCGTCGCTTTTTGTGCGCGCGCCATCCGGTTTGTCATCCAAAGACGTGCTTTCGATTTTGTCTGATAACGAAAAAAACGTGTCCGAGCTTTTGGACAAAGCCGTCAAAAAACAAGACGCAGCTATTAAAGAATCCAAGAAAACCTACCGCAACGGCAGCATTTTTCATTACATGGGCCGGGAATACGCCTTGGCGGTCTTTTTTGTTGATAAAGAAGACAACCGGAGCAACAAAATCGACGTCCGGCTTTTGGACGGACAATTAAAAGCGTACCTGCCGGCGAAAATGCTTCATCTGACGCAGGAAGAATGTGAAAAAAAGATCAAAAAGGCAGTTGAAGCGTTTTATATGGAGCAGGCCGACGTTTTTTTCAACGCCCGCGTCGATTATTTTGCGGAAAAATATTTGCCGCTGCTTGGCAAAAAACCGATTGCCGTCAAGGCCCAGTATTACAAAGGAAAATGGGGTTGCTGTTCGTCCGACAACGAAATCCGGCTCAACTGGACGCTGATCCAAGCCGATACGCCCATTATTGATTATATTATTGTTCACGAGCTTTGCCACATCCGCCATAAGAATCATTCCGCCGACTTTTGGAATCTGGTCGAAACGATCGATCCGAATTATAAGGAAAAGCAGAAATGGTTAAAGGACAATGGCTGGGTTTTGGGACTTTTGTAATTGTTTTTTTGTTTTTTTGTTTTTTTGCGGCGGGCGGCAGGCGCGCGCGTTATGGCGGCACTTTTTCTTTTTGAATCAGTCGAGCCGGTCTGCGATTTCTAATTTATGATATCAAAAACCGTTCCCCTCATTTCTAATTTTGAGTCAAGCAAACCATCCTGCATAAACAGACGCGTACCGTGTCTGTTTATGCGGATGTCGCAAACGATCGGGATTGGATAAATTAGAATATTTTAAAATTCAAATTAATTTTTTTCTCCAATATTTATTCTTTTTTTCAGAAACAAAAAATTTGAGGGGAAGGATACTTATCAACTAAATCTGATTTACATGAGGAACCAAATCCTTTATTAATCATGCTCGATTAAAACATTATGTTTATTATTGAATCCGAAATTGTTTGAACGATGGTCGGTTGTTTCAAACGCCTTCTACATTCAAATCCATACCACAATCGATGGAGGGAACTATTTTCATGAACGCAAAAACACTTCTTGTCCTTGGGACGTCTTCTGACGCCGGAAAAAGTTCTATTGTCACGGCAATATGTAAAATATTGTCTGAAAACTACAAAGTTGCGCCCTTTAAAGCCCAAAATATGAGTTTAAATTCCTGGGTTTCCAAGGACGGCAAAGAAATCAGTTTTGCGCAAGTGATTCAGGCGTGGGCCGCCGGAGCGGAACCGATTCCCGAAATGAATCCGGTTGTCTTAAAACCCAAAGGCGACAGCATCTCTCAAGTGGTCGTTCTCGGCGAACATTACGCCGACCGGACCGCCGGCAACTATTACGAATCCATTGATGAAATGTTTCAAATTTTAAACCGCGCGCTCTCGAAACTTGAAGAAAACTTTGACGTGATCGTCATGGAAGGCGCCGGCGGCGCGGCCGAAATCAACCTCTACGACCGCGATATCGTCAACATCGGCACGGCCCGCCTCACCAACGCCCCGATTATTCTGGTCGGCGACATTGAGCGCGGCGGCGTTTTTGCAAGCTTGTACGGAACCATTGCGCTTTTGCCGGAAGACGTCCGCAAAAACGTCAAAGGATTCGTCATCAACAAATTCCGGGGCGATCCGGCCATTTTAAAGCCCGGGCTTGACCAGCTGGAAGAAATGACCGGCATCCCGGTTCTCGGCGTGATGCCGTACTTTAAACTCAGAATTCCGTCCGAAGACTCGATGTCTTTCCATGAAAAAGCCGGCTCCGGCGCGATTCCGGAGGAAAAGAAAGGCCGCGGCCAAAAAACAGGCCTTGAAATTGCAGTCATTCAGCTGCCGAAGATTTCTCATTTCAACGATTTCGAGATTTTGGAATCGGAAGCCCTTGTCCGGTATGTTCAGCCGGAAGATCCGCTTAAAAACAGCGGCAAATGTCCGGATTTAATTATTATTCCGGGATCCGGAACGCCGCTTCAGGATTTGAAAGCGCTGAAAGAAAGCGGCATGATGGAGCAGATTTTAGAACTGAGAAAGGAATGCAGCTGTCCGATCATCGGCGTCGGCGAAGGATACCAGCTTCTCGGAAAAACGCTGAAGGATCCGTCCGGAAACAAAGTCGCCGGTTTCGGTCTTTTGGACTGCGATACTGTTTATGAAATGGAAGAAGGATACAGCGAAAAACCGGAACGGATCATGACGGTCATCAACAGCAAGGCCGGTGTGAACACCGGCCTTTTAAAAGAAGTCTCCGGAATGACGGTCGAAGGGTTCTTTGCCCACAGCGGCAAAACGAATACAAAAGCGCCGATTTTCGGCGACGACGGCGCAGTGAGCACGGACGGCATGGTTCTCGGTACGTTTATGCACGGTCTTTTTGACAACAAAGCCTTCCGAAAAGCACTTTTAAAATACTTGGCCGCCCGCAAAGGAATCCAGTATGTCGAAGAAGAAGACTTTACGGTTCAGGACGGATTTGCCGAACTGGCTGATGTTTTTGAAAAGAATGTGGATATGGAAGCCATTTATAAAATCATGGGATTAAAATAAAAGCGGAATCATTTTCCCTTTTATTTTATTTTCTTATTTTTCACTTTTCCTTTCGTTTTCTCTTTTTGCTTTTCCTTTTTTTGAGTGACGGCGCCGCGCGCATTATAGCGTTCGTTTCACAGGCGTTTTTCGAAAAAATGGGATTGAGTTTTTATTTTTTCCCGGTTTTTGATCCGCTGCACTTGCCGTATTCGAAAAAACAAAATCATACAAAAAAAGAAACCATCCGGTCATCAAATCAAAAAAGGATAAAAATTAAAGAATCAAAAAATATAAAATCGGTATCGGTCAAATGCCGACACTTTGAGGCGATTTTCCAACCATCATTTTTATGATGTCAATGTATTCGTCTTTGACAGTGTAAACGATGGGTGTTTTGTATGACTCTTTGTGTGATTTCAAGATCCCGACTTTGGATTGAATATATCCGATCATGGACGCCACTTCGTTTCGAGTGACTGTATATTCTTTTGAAATCAAATCGTGGATTTGGTCGACGGTAAATTCTTTGCATTTAATGACGAGGTCCAGGAACTTTTTTCTGTAACCATTCACGTCAGCCGCAACGAATTTTTCGAGTCTTGTCATAATACTGGCTTTTAATGACATAAAATCGAGGCCCCCTTTTTTCAATCTTTCAGGAATTGTGTGATACTTATTTGATCACAGCCGGTAAACAATACCAACTATGACGTAATCCTTTATATTTTTAATTGTGGCGAATGTTTTGCTCAGTTGTGTTCTATCAAACTGTTAAGTTTTGATAATCGCAACGGAACAAACGGTAAATTCATAAATATAGTCAACTATATTTACAATCTGTATTTAAATAATAGATAAGAGATTATATATAAATCTTATGTTCAAATATAACTGTTATATGGGTTATCTACTACATTGCGGGTTAACAATATGACTTACCAATACAGCCGAAAAAACCATCAACTTTTTTGGAACGGCAAAAAGTTGCAGCTCATTGATTCCGAAATGAATGAGATCGGCGCCTGCGTCAAATGTAAAAGTCCGCTTGAGTCGGTGAGTTCATACAAATTTGAATTTGATTCGGAATCGTCAGCCGTTTCGGACGCGCCGGCTTACGCCGTCGTCTCAAAATGTGTCTCATGTTTCTCATTTTATGCGGATATTTATGATTTGAATTGGTCGTGGATCGATGAAACCGAACCTGTTCTGATTGAAGACGCCGGCCCGGCGGATGAAACCGCAGCCGGCAATATTTCGGGTACGTCTGTCACTCAAATACCGCCTGAATATGAATCGACTACAAAAACGGTCAATCCAATGACAGCAACCGAATCAGAATATTCGGAAAAAGAAGACGTCACGATAAATAATAATCCGGTCACCGGTTCGCCTTCTTCCAAATCCGGTCCTAAAAAAACAAGATCCCGGAAATACAAAATCCCTGTTTATTCGGATATTGTCTCATCTGCTGACGATTTGAATCAGATCCCGATGATCCAGCTCAAATCTGTTTTTTCGGAAGCCGAAGTTGAAGCCATGTTTGCCAAAGCAAATGGTGAAAAACCAATCCGGCAATATTTCCACCGGGCCAAGAAAAAATATCCGGTTTTTGAGGAAATTTTCGGCATTAAAATTGATATCAATTAATTCGTCCGCAAGAGTCATGATGTAATAAAATATAGTGACGCTGATTTAATTAAAATTAAGCATTAAATTAAAAATATTATATGGAAATTTCTTTCTCTTTAGGATTTAAAAATGATGTCTCAAATTTTCATATTATCCAGAAAATAGAACTAAAAGTTTCGATTTATATTCTTTAACTAAAATATAATTGTAAGGATTATATATATAGTATAATTTAATACAATGGGTGTATTTTAATTCAATAATATATTAGTTTATCATCTCTTAAGTTATCGTTCTTCATAAATTAAATAATACTGTGTAGAAAAATAATACTATATTTATATATGTAATTTTGAGCTAGTGAGTCTATAGTATTTAGTCCAAATGTTGACAGAAAAACATAGTAATCTTTTTAAAAAATATTAGTTGAAATTAATTATTTTTTTGAAAGATTGGATTTTTAAATTTTTGGTCCAACCGGATCAAAAATAATCTGAAATATATTGTTCATAATATTTATGTGAATGAAATTTGAAACGGATCATTTTTTGAAAAAATGTGTATTTTTGATAACTCATTTATTCCAAAGACATTATGAATATGATGTTTTAGGACTATTTAATCCCCATTTAGTGCAAAAAAGATTATTCTTTGAACATAGCAGCCAAAAAAACAAGCTATTCCTAAAGACATTGGAATAATCGAAAAACAAAATTGTTCGGGAAATAAATCTGGCGTTATTTTATCAAAAATGTATTCAAAATAAATATTATAAGTTTGGTTAATTTTTAAAAAAACCGGCTTTTTAAAAATTGACTTAACCCGAAATGAGCCTGAGTAATTCCGGCCGGATATTTTAAACATGAAAATCAAATTTTAAATTTTGAATTTTTTAAAAAATTTTGAAGAAATATGTATTATAAAATGACTATGTTTATTAAAGATTATTTGAATTACGGCATTAAGACAAAATATGATGATTTTGTCATAATTGAAATAGATTTTAAAAAATATATTAATTTTAAAAATAATAGAAATGTTTGAAAAATAGTTTGACAGTATTTTTGCCAATTTCAGACCAAATTTTATCAAATAATTTTAGACAACTATTTAAAAATATTACAATGAATGAATAAAATAGATTTTACAAATAATATGTTAAACTAACATAATTTGAAATTCAGAATCTATGCAAATTAATCCCAAAAATGAATAAAAAGAATAGATGTTAAATAATATATATCCGACAGATTTTAAACTAGATATTATCAAAAAATTATATTATAAGATATATTTTTGAATATCTTTTGAAATTATATAAGAATTCGTTCTGATGAAACTATAATATATACAACAAATTTATATAAATTAGATTCAATTAAAATGAATAATTTTCAAATTGTTGTCATTTAAATATCTTAATGCCCATTTTTACAGTAAATGATCTGATAGGATGTGAAAACGATGGTTTTGTCTAAAGTAACCATTGATATTCCGAAAAACAAAACGTACAAAGACCTTATTGAAGAATACGGGGATGAGCTCGGGGTTTTGCAGCGCGAAGTCCGCCGGCTGAATCTTTCTGTGAATGTTGTTTTTGAAGGCTGGTATGATTCGTTTGTCGGAGAAATCATTAACCAACAACTGCTTCCGCTCGACTCTCGTGGATTTGATTTTTATTTTACGGAAGCACCGACATCTGAAGAACGCAAAAAACCGTTTATGACCCGGTTCAGCCAAAAAATCGCGCCGAAAGGAAAACTGGCGGTTTTCGACCGCAGCTGGTACATGCGCGGCGTCATTGAACAACTGATGGACGACTCCAATCCGCTCATGTGCGGCCAAAACCCGGCGCTTGATGACAATGCGCTTTCTTTGTTTACGGAAACCACTAAAAAAGAAATCATTCACACGGAACGGTTTGACCGGCTCATCGACAACATCAACGGTTTTGAAAAAACGTTAACCGACGACAATAATATTCTCATCAAGATTTATTTCGGCATTTCCAAAGAAGACCGCGTCAAACGCAAAAATTCCTGGAAAAAGACCATCCCGTACATCATCGACAAGCGGTCGATGGAAAAAGTTTACCGGGAAGACATTTACGTCATCAAAGAGCTTTTGGACCGCACGCATACGGAACATTCGCCCTGGAGCTTAATTCTTGTTAAGCAGGATTTGGATCTGGCCATTCTTCAGACCATGAAAACCATTATCGACCAGCTGAAGCCGGCGATCGAACACGCGCAGCTGAAATTGGAAAAAGAATACCGCAACGGTGAAAACATACCGGACATTGAGAAAATTGATGAGCTCACCGGCGAAAAGGAAATTGTTCACTATGAAGACCGGTATGCCGATCACTTGGCCAAAGTGAATTTGACCAAAGCGTACGGCAAAAAAGATTATAAGAAAAAATTAAAGAAATATCAAAACCGGCTGGCATTTTTACATTACGTTCTTTATTCTCAGAAAAAGGCGATGGTTTTGGTTTTCGAAGGCTGGGACGCCGCCGGAAAAGGCGGCAGCATCAAACGGATTGTCCAGTCGATGAACCCGCGTTTCTACCGCGTGATTCCGATTGCAAGCCCGACGGACGTCGACTTGCGCCACCACTATCTCTGGCGTTTCTTAGACGGCATTCCGACCTGCGGCAAGACATCCATTTACGACCGCAGCTGGTACGGCCGTGTGATGGTGGAGCGCGTCGAGCATTTCTGTACGGAAGAAGAGTGGCACCGCGCTTACGACGAAATCAATTTGTTTGAAAAAATGCTCACCGATTCCGGCATGATTGTGATCAAATTCTGGCTGCACGTCAGCAAAGAAAAGCAATTGGAACGGTTTAACGCACGGGCGGCCAATCCGCTGAAGCAGTGGAAATTAACCGACGAGGACTGGCGCAACCGGGAAAAATGGGATCAATATTATAACGCCGTCAACCAAATGATTGAAGAGACCAGCACTAAAAACGCGCCGTGGGTCATCGTTGAGTCGGACGACAAATATTACGCCCGGGTTAAAATCTTAAAAACCATCATCAAACACATTGAAAAAGAGATTCCGGGACAGGAAAAAGTGAATAAGAAGAACTTGAATGAATAAAAAAGAAAAAAATCTAAAATCGGGAAATATTTTCCCGATTTCTTTTTTAATTTTGTGTTCGTTTTTTGAACCGCAGCGCCGGCGCGCGCGTTATGGCGTGCGTTTTCTTTTGGATTTCAAAAGAAGGCGGTTAATTTTTTACCTTTTTCTTTTAACTGAGTTCGTTTTCGTTTTTTCATCCATTTTTAATATCCTTTCTCTTGATTGCTTTTCCATTTTCGGAGAACCAAAAGCAACAACAAGAGCGCAATCAACAAAAGAAGAATGTTGATGACAAGCGTATTCTCTTTTTCGACGGTGACAGCCGAACAACAGGATGTTGAAGTTCCGGTCGTTGCTTCAAGGCCTTCTCCGGTTTCTTCAACAAAACCGCCGCCTTCTTCTTTCTTGTCAATCACGGTTGCATTACCTTCACCGCCACCGGATTTGATTTCTTCAAAGACGGCGTGAATGTTGTTTTTATCTTTCGGCATGGCCAATTCTGCATGGCTGACCGTCACTTTTCCGTTCGTAACTGTTTTTGTAATCAGACTGCCGTCACCATTTGTCAATGTGATGGATTTCACTTTCCATCCCTGGCCGGTTTGACGTCAAGATCAATGGATTCACCCAGATTTAATGTAGCCGGAGGAAGACTGAGATCGCTGAAATAAAATTCTCCATTCCCTTCATGAGAATAAGTCAAATCCAGAGGTCCGGGATCGGCCCGAGCCACGATAACAACCGCATAACCATTCA
Source organism: Methanolapillus africanus (assembly GCF_032714475.1). NCBI lineage: Archaea > Methanobacteriati > Methanobacteriota > Methanomicrobia > Methanosarcinales > Methanosarcinaceae > Methanolapillus > Methanolapillus africanus. The sequence goes on from NZ_JAWDKD010000018.1 coordinate 107,930, forward strand.
CGGCAGCAGCATCTTTTGTCACGTTGATTTGAAGATCGTCCGAAGTTCTTGACGGAACCGGATACTGGGGTGTGCCGACCGGTTCAGAAGTGCTGTTTAAAGGGGAAACGATGGCCAAAATATCATAACTGCCCCAACCGCCGGCGGGTTCCGGAATTGTTGTGGTAAAATTAAATGAACCGGCTGATTTTGAATCCACCCACAAGCTGCCTATATACTCTGTATAGCCGGGTCTTTCCGTCCCCATTTTTGAACTCAGATATGTTGTTTGTGTCGCATTCAAAGTTCCGAAAAGCATGCTTGATTGCAAGTTTTCAACACTAACGGCTTGGTGGTAACCGATATTATTGTTGGCATTTAAAGGATCTCTGATGGCAACACCAATTAATTTGTCTCCGACAACAGCGTTTTTGCTGATGAAAATGGAGTGACCGCCATGTGAACCAACTTTGTTCTCAGAAGATGTATTATAAGCAGTTGCTGCAACAGCAAGATCTTTTCCATAAGTTGCATTTGTGCTATCTGTCACTGCATTACCTGTAATTGTACCGCCGTTAAAAATAAATCTTCCACCAAGGATATCGGTTGCTCTCCCGTTAACAAAAACACCGCCGCCAACACTTGCGTCATTGTTTGAAATAGTGCCGCCATTCATGGTAAATTTGCAGCCTCGCCCAACAGAGACACCGCCGCCACCATAATCTCCATTATTCGATGCATATTTAAAATTACCTAGCGCATGATTTCCGGAAATTAAGCCGCCATGCATTATTACTGTCGAATCTTGATTGATGAAAAAACCACCACCGCCACCGCCATTGCCTGAATGGTTAACGGTGTTGTTTGAAACATTTCCGGAACTAAAGAGTGCTCCTGAACTGTTGTAGATGTAAAAACCACCGCCATTATCTCCTCTGCATGTGTTGTTTGAAACTTCACCATATACATCAACATGCGGTCCGTCTCTTACATAAACAGCCCCGATAGCAATATCATTCCCGGAGATTTTACTGTTTTCTTGCAATGTTAAAGTGGTGCCTGCACCTCCGAGTTGAATCGCGTGTGATAAATTACAATTTGAAATATTTCCATAAAATTTAATAGAACTGCCGCTTCCCGCATAAATTATGTTTTTTCCACCTGTATTTAAATCTTTGATTGTTGCATTAAAAGTTAAGTTTGCGTTGTTTTCCACCCGGATGAGTGACCCGCCCCTTAATGAATTAATGTTACCATCAATTGTGCTTCCGTCTTCCATAACGCAGTTAGCGCCGTTGGTCAACACAATAGCCGTTGAACCACCCGGGTTTGTAATTCTGGCACCTTGGCCCATAACGATTGATGCCTTTGTATCGTAAGCTGATAAAACAGAGTCATAAACATGTTGACCGGGATTTGAATCGCCATCGGCATACGTTGGAGTACTATTTGTATGATTTGCTGCATCCGGATTACTTGCATCGTCAAAAGTAATATTTTTTAAGGTCACTTTTGAAGTGACAGCGCTACCGATTGGATTAGAAACGGCAACTTCTAACATTCCGGGATTAAAATAACCTCTTTGATTATCCCGTGTCATGTTAAAATCCTGACCACGCGTAATGGTAATACCCTGATTTGCACCTTGAATTGTAATATTTTTATCCACAATGTACAGCCGATCATATATGGTAATATCTTGTGTAATTGTAATGACGTCGCCGGTTTTTGAAGCACGAACAGCATCAGCAAGCGTCGAATAATCTACATTGGGGAAGTTTATTTCCTCAGCATCGGCACCGGCCGGCAAAACGGCCAACATTAAAAGTATGACAGCAACCGCTATCAATATGGAATATTTCGATTTCATGTTCAACCCATTTTATTTTATCAAAAATTATTAGAAATAATATTTCAAAAATAGATTAACTAATAATTAATCTAATAATAGATCATAAAAATAATAAGATTCTATTTAAATTTTACTTTCATTATAACAACAATATACAGATCATAAAAAAATAAGTATGAAAATTAAAAACAGAATGGATAGCCTTCAGATAATTATTTTTTGATATTTATTCCAAACAATTTATTTTTATTGGCATGAGTCGTTATCTCATAATGATACAGGAATGCTACTGACAACAACAAAAACATAAGTAAAATCAGCAAGAGGAACGCAATAACCCAACATAAGTCCAGAAAAAATAATATAATATTTAGATATCAATCTAAAAACAAAAAAAGAAATAAAAAACAAAAAAAGAAATAAAAAATAAATCATCAAAATAAAAGAATAAAATAAAAAAAGAAACAAAGGAGAACTTAATCTCTCTTTGCATTCACTCTTTTGCCGCCGACGTCTCCTTCCAAAAGGAGAACACGGAGGGCTTCACGGCAGGCAGCGACCGCCGGCGCGCCGGACGTAATCGAAATGACTTCCATGGTTTCCATGATTTCTTCTTTGGTCGCACCGTTGTGAATGGCGCTGCGCATTTGCGACATCACGCAGGATTCGCATTGTTTGGACGCGACGACCGCAAGCGCCATCAAAATTTTGGTTTTGGCGGGCAAAACACCGTCGTTTAAAAGCCGGCCGTCACAGTGGCCGTATCTTTTGACAAAATCTTCATCAAGGGCAGCAAGAGTTTCAAGAACGTGGGGCGTAAAGCCCATTTTTTGACCAATGCTGTCGACAATTTCTTTTCCGGATTTTTCTTCCATGTTTTCCACCTCATTTTTATAAAGAATGTCAAAATAAAAATATGTCTTAATTTATATAAATCTATCATTCCGGCTGAAAATTGATTTTTAACGGCAGCGGCTTTCATTTATTGGCAACTGTACCGACAGTTGACTGTTTTTAGATTCCGATTGCATCCACCGTTCACTATTTTTAGAATTCAGATTGCATCTGCAGTTCACTGTATTTAGATTCCGATTGCACCTGCAGTTCACTATTTTTAGATTTCATTTTGCACCCACTGTTTCCAAAAATACACGTTTTTTCTGATCCGTTTTGTACCGACCGGTTCCAACAATACAGTTGCTTCCTTGCTCAAATTTGTATCTTTCAATAAGGCGAAATCCGCTTAAACAGGCGCGATGCGCGCCTGTTTAAGCGGGAGGAATCAATTGACAAAAATAGAAAATAACGCAATGTTATCATAAATTCAAAAAAAACAAACCCTTGTTTTTTGCCGGCTCGAAATGAAAAAGTGCCGCCGTAACGCGCGCGCCCGACGGCGCAAAAAAAGAAAAAAGAAAAGCTGCTTTGGCAGCTTTCAGATTACGGTAATTTGTCGATCTTTTTGGAGCGGTCGACGAAGAATTTCGTTAAATCGGAGCCCCAGTTGAGGGAGCGGTCGTCCATGGCCACCAGGTATTTCTGGGAGTCATACAAGCCGTTCTTGTAAAAGAGCGAGAAGTAAAGGTAAGTGTCAGTCGTCATCACGAACAAGTTGACGGAATCAATCACATACAGCTCGTTTCCTTTGATCTTGAGGAAAGATTCGAGGAGCGGCTTGTAGTCCAAGCGGAATTTGTCGTAAACGTCCTGCGTCAAAACGAATTTGGCCGGGATCTTGAGGTTGACGGTCTCTTCCACCATTTCAAGACTGGACGGCATAAAAACGGAAACAATTCCCTGAACGGATTTGGCCGTGTCCAATTTTTCCAAAATCAAACGGTTTTGCTCAAACACGTTTTTGGCGGGGTCTTGGAACATCACGCAGTTTTCAAGTTCGTTGAAGCGTTCCAAAAGGGACAACGGAATCGCGTTTGTGTCGTGGTCGGTCCAGAACTCGCTGGTTTCTTCCAACACATTTAAGATTTCAATCAACGGGCGGAAGTAGCTCAAAACCACTTTGCCGATCGGCGTCAAGTGGTATTCGTTGTTGATTTTTTGAATCAAATCCGCTTCCAAAAGCTCTTTGATTCTCGGATAAATTTCCGGTGTTTTCACGTCAAAATAGTTCTTGATTTCAATCAAGGTGCGCGGTTTTTCAGCGATTAAAAAAAGCAAATCTCTTCTCTTTTCCGAAAATGTAATGAGACTTAAAAGTCCTTTTCCTTTCATATCTAATGCCTCCGTATTTTTGTTATTCGTTTTGTTATTTGTATGACATAATTACTCATCAAAAAATTATGACTTGCAAATAAAATTATACGGTTTAATTACATATTATATTTTTTAGCTAGCTATTATATTTTTTAGTGAATAAGTAGTTGAATCATTATGAAAATTATAGCCGTCGTATAATAAAACTCATTCTGTCATATAAAGTTTTCGAAATAAAATCGTATAAAAACGGCAACCGAATAATCTAAACATATTTTTATAAAAATGAAAATAAAATAATAGAATATGATATAAAACAATAAAAAATAATAAAAAAATGATAATGACGTCAAAAAATAAAATAATATGACTTCCATCATATTTCAGGTTTCATTTCAAAAAAGGACATGCTGCGGCCGGCCGGAAATCAGACGCCCGGAAATTCAATCACTTCGGCTTCCCGAGCCAATTTTTGGATCAGTCCGTTCAAATTAAAATTAAACCGCTCCTCTTCATCCAACGCCGTCGTCAACTTCGCTTTCACTTCCGGTTTTTCGGGAACCGCCGAACACTCTTTTTCATCCGAACTGCGGATCGAGTTGTCAAACGTGCCGATTTTTTGAGCGATTTCAATAATTTCCTGTTTATCAAACGCAATCAGCGGGTGGTAAAGCGGCAGGCAAAGCCCGTACGTTTCCGAAAGCATATTTTCAGCCGTCTGCGACGCGACCTGCCCGAGCGATGATCCGGAAATAATGCCGGACGCACCGGTCATTTTCATAATTTCGCCGCCCACCCGGAACATGAAGCGTTTGCACATCAGACAAATGTTCTTCTGATGGCAAGTTTCCATCATCGACGTCATGTATTCGCCGTTTTTAACGCGGTAAACTTTGTGTTTGCGGCCCGGCATCCAGGAAAACAAAACTTTGGCGTTATCAAGCGCTTTTTCAAGCGCGATCGGGCTCATATATGGTGAATTATCAAAAAAAACCGGAATAATATCCAAACCGCGCTTCATCATGAGCCAAGCCGCCACCGGGGAATCGATGCCGCCCGACAACAAAACAACCATTTTTCCCTGCGTGCCCGTCGGAAAACCGCCCGGACCCTTGACGCTGTCGAAATAAACATAAGATTGGCTTTGCCGGACCTCAATAAAAATCTCCTTGTCCGGATTGGTGAGATCCACCGCCGGCGTTTTCCCGGAATCGGTCAATTTTTCCCAAATGGCGTCGCCGCACAGGCGTGCGATCTCGTTGGATGAAAAAGAATGATTGCCGTTTCGGCGCGCGCGAACCGCGTACGTGTCGCCGTCACGAATTTTGCTGACGGACACCGCCGCGCACAAAGACGTAATTTCTTCCGGAACGGAAGCGCAAACATAAGCCGGCGAAACGCTGACGACGCCGAAAACCCGGGCGATGATCTCGGGCGCCTGCGGGCTTTGAGTCTCGACAAAAATACGTCCGTAATCACGCCGAATGCCGGAAAAAGGAACATCGTTCGCTTTGAGCATCGCGTGAATATTCATTTTTAAAATTTCTTCATACCGGTCCCGAACGCCGCGGCTTTTGAGAGACAACTCGCCGTACCGGACGATCACAATGCTTTTTTCAGGGACAGGTTCAGTCATACCCTTTCATTCAACGCTTTTTATATGAACTTTTCCAAACAGCAAACAAGGAAAACACTTTCTCAGACCAAAAATACAACAGGAAACGGCATAATAAATATAAATTTATTTTATAATTTTTATTTTAAGCATTAAATATATATAATTAAAATATTATATTATTGTTTTAATGATTTTGCCGCGCATGATCAAAGTGACCGAATTTGAAAACGGCTTACACCAAATAAAAAAGACCGCGGCTAAAAATAAAAATCATTAAATGGCAGCCTAAGCTGCACTTTAAAATCTTGAAAAATACAAAAGGAGAATTCAAATGAAAGTTGCCATTACCAGTGAAAAAAGCCCGTTACCGGAAGAAAAGCACAGATCCAGCATCAATTTTACAACCGAGGCGCTCGGCAAAGACGCCAACGTTAAAGTCAAAGTCTTTTACGATTACGACACCCCAAATCCGGTCGAAGCGACCGGCGTCACCTTTGATGTGAAAATTGACCGCCTCGGACCCGACGGCACATGGATTGCCGACGCAAAAACCGGAATGACCGAGAAAAACACAACGCACCGCAACCTCTACATTTCGAATCCCAAAAATGCGGAAAGAAAATTCACCGTTGAGTTTTCCAAAGAATAAAACGAGCTGTAAAGCCGGTATTGTTTATTTGAAGGGCGGAAATCCGCCCTTTTTGTTTTTCAATCATTTCCAAATAATCCGGCTGTTTCAATATGATTATTCAATTGTCTCACAAACCAGCAAAGAGGAATCAATATGCTTAACCGCCAAAACTATTTTTCAGCCGAACAAATTTCCAAAATCAACCGAGAATTAAAAGTGACGCGCGCCGTCGAAGCTTTTCGAATGTTTTATCCATGTGTTTCCGTGTGGTCGTTTTTCAAAGACAACATGGCCATCGGTATGATTCCAAACCAACGTCACGGCATTTGCCTGACCGACCCGCAGCAAAACGCGCTGACGGCGAATTCGGACACACCGTACGGTATTCTATTAATTGACACGACCCAAGATCCGATTGTGATTGACGTGCCGGCCGGCAACACCATGGGCGTTTAAAATGATTTATACTTCCAAGAAGTCGGCGGCGTCGGTTTAGTCGGTCCGGACGGCGGCAAAGGCGGAAAATACCTGATTGTCGGTCCGAGCAACAAAAAGGAACTGCCCAAGGACGGTTATTATATCATCCGTGTTGAAACAAACCGGTTATTTGCGGCCATCCGCGCGGTTCCGGAACCCGGAAATTTAAAAAGCGGCCTTGACCTTCTCAAAAAAATTAAAACATACCCGTACGGCCAAAAAGATGAAAAAACCGAAATTGTGGATATTTCCGGCAAAAAAGTTGTGGCTTCTCCGACTCTGCGTGAGGAGACATTGGAGTTTTGGACGGATCTTCACGATATCATCAACAAAGATGTTCTGCTCCCTGATTTCTACATGGAATACGGCCGTCTCGCCGATGTCGGCATCAAACGCGGCGAACCGTTCCCCAAAGATGAAGAAACCAAGAAAATCCTCTTGGAAGCCGGTCAAACCGCACTCGGTCAAATGATGGTTGAAGCCTTGTGTTCTGACCGTCCCGACCGGTTGATTTGGAACGGTAAAAATTGGGAATGGGTGGCGCTGATTGAAGAAACCGGATTTTAGAATGAAAATTACATGGACCTCTATGCCCGTGAACGTTGGTTTTATCAGGCAACGCTTTGTTCCAAACGTATGTTTGCGCGAAACGCCGGCCCCGGTTCCATTTACATGATGAGCGTCAAAGACAATAAAGGCGCTTTCTTGAATGGATCCGTCAACTACAAATTGAATATTCCGGGCCCCGTTCCGGCCGGACAGTTCTGGTCAATGACCGTTTACGACGTCCGCAACCGTTCCGAAGTCGTCACCGATCAAAACAAAGCCAGTCTCAGTTCTTTGAATGAAAAATTCCAGACAAACAGCGACGGCAGTATTGATTTGTATGTCGGCCCGGACGCACCGAAAGGGTTTGAAAAACAGTGGATAAAGACACGCCCGAACGAAGGCTGGTTCACCTATTTCAGAATCTACGGCATCAAAGAAGACGCTGTCAACGGTAAATGGAAATTGAATGATTTTGAAAAACTGTAAGTTTTCCATTGAAAAATGAGATGAAAGCATGAGAAATCATGCTTTTATTTCTCTTTTGAATCAGTCAAATAATTGATTTATCTGTTTTTAAATCAACGACTTCAAAAATGCCCCAAAAACCTTCACCATCTTCCACGAATGCTTGGACAGCATCAGTTTTTGAATCAAAACCGACGGATGATCCATATCGCCGTATTCGTTAATGATCGCCACAATTTCCGGATCGTTCAGTTCCGCGAAAATCGCGTTCATATCGGCGTCGCTCATTTTTTCACGGCGCCCATGCGCCATCATGCCGATATCAAACTCCCGCTTGAGTTCTTTTTTCCACGTTTTTTCGTATTCCGACATCTTCTTTTCGGAAAAATCATTTTGCAGAATAGCTTCCGCCGCCACTTTACCGGCAATTTTCGCCGCCACAGCGCCCGGATAAATTCCGCCGCCGGAAACGGGTTTACACTGGCCGGCCGCGTCGCCGACGACCATAAATCCTTCAGCGTATGTCTTTTTCATCGGGCCGATCGGAATGTTGCCGGCCGTTAAATTGCTTGTCTCAGATTTGATTTTAGACGCCACTTCCGGCCGCGCTAAAAACGCTGTCAAGAAAGACTTGGCATTGGCTTTCTGTTCATCGTCCGGATAATATTTTTTGGCAACATCGCGGTCAATCGCCAGCCCGATTCGGGACATTTTGTCCGACATCGGAATCGTCCACGCAAAAAAACCGGGGGCGACGCTGCCGACGAAAACTTCCACAAAATCAGAATCCATCGATTCATATTCGGCGTCGACTTGAATGCCGGACAATAATTTTTCGCAGCCGTCAAGACCGGCCCAGCCGGCCGCGCGGCCGTTGGCCCCGTCGGCGGCAATAATGATTTTGGAAAAGAGTGTTTTGGTGACGCCCTCGTTAGCCACCGTTAAAAGCCAACCGTCCTGCTCTTCAAAGACAGCGTCAATCGCCTCCGTATTTTTGACAACGACTCGGCCGCCCTGCTCAACAATTCCGGTATCGGTTTTATCATTATTATTTTCAGAAACCGCCGTCTTCTTTTCCGGATCAGGTCCCCGTTTCATCCCCAATGCTTTTGTTTTCAGACGAATTTCAACGCCGGCTTTTTCGGCCATATCCGCCAGCTTTTGATCAAAAGCGGACCGGGAAACAACGTAAGCCATCGTTTGTTTTCCTTTGATTTGCATGCGAACGCCCGACGGCGGATAAACGTCCGCGCCGATCACGCTGTTTAAAACAAAAGAGTCGTCCGGCTCGACTTCAGATTCCCGCAACGCGGCAACGCTCAGCAGACCGGCGCATTGCACCGGAATGCCGATTTTGGAATTGTCTTCGATCATCAAAACGCGCGGTACACCGTTTAATTTGGCGTGGCGCGCGGCCGTCGACCCGATCGGACCGCCGCCGATGACGATCACATCAAAACATTCCGTTTCCATATTCGTTTCGTTGCCGTTATTCATTCAAAATTCCCCAAAAATATTAGATTAAATCTCTCGGCTGCTTTTGTTCCGGAAGATATGGGAGCGGCATCGTGTTAACCAGCAGCGGACTTTTCACAAATTTGGCGCGTTCCAGCAACAAGGCCCGTCCTTCCTGCGTCATCGCAATCAGCGGCACCGCTGTGCCGACTTGAAGCAGCGGCTGAATGCTGCGCAAATGTTTGGAGGCGCACAAAGTTGCAATATCGGCCAGCTTTGCAATCTTTTCAGATTCAGCGCATGACAGACCGGTGGTGTGAACGGCAATAATCATAAAATAGACGTTATATTCATCCTGCATCGCCCGGACTTTGGCGGCTGTTTCGGCGTCCGCCACCGTCACGGCGATTCTTTTAAAGCCGAGCTCGGCCGCTTTTTTGGCGCCGAGAACCGGATCAATCACGGCGGTTTTTTCATCTAAAACAATACCGTCCCGGTCTTTGATTTTTTGAATCGTTTCCGGAATCGGTTCGGTGTAAACGAGTCCCGACATCCGGGCGCCCATGCCCTGAACCAATGACGGATTTTTTGTAATAACAGTTCCTGCGCCGTCGCAAACGCTGACGGACGCGTCAATAATGCCGTTTTCGAGTCCGGACATCATGGTTTCAGACGCGCCGAAACCGACGAAATCGTCAAAACCGTCGAGCTGGCGGTCAGGCGTAAAAAGACCGAACGTTTCAATCCGGAATTCCATATTTTTTTTCACTTCGGCCGGACTGATTTCCTTAATGCCGCGCATTTTGTCAAAGAGAGGACACCAGACGACTTCCGGTTCCGACACTTCGACAACAAGACCATTTTCAACGACGACGCGTGATTTTCCGACCATTTCCATAACGTGACGCATAAATTCACCAAAACAACATAGGCTTTCGGTTATAAAAACCTCACGTCAAAAATAAAAAAACTAATTAAGTTGTCTTTTTGTCAATATTTCTTTCGTTTTCGATAGGAATGGCTATATACAAATATTCAATTGAATGATTGTTTTATATTTTAATTTAAATTCAACAACAAATTTTATACCCAATGATGAATTTCTAAAAAAAGAGTGATAAAATGAATTATTCCGAACGCATTCTGACTTTACCGCCGTATCTTTTCGCTTCGATCGACGAATCCAAGAAAGCCATGATTGACAAAGGTGTCGACGTGATCGACTTGGGCGTCGGCGACCCGGACCGCCCGACACCGTCCCACATTGTCGAATCCATGGTGGACGCCGTTCGCGATCCGAAAAACCACCAGTATCCGTCCTACGTCGGCCTCATGGAATTCCGCGTCGCTGTGGCGGACTGGATGAAAAAGACCCGAAACGTGACGGTGGACCCGAAAACGCAAGTCTTAACGCTTCTCGGTTCCAAGGAAGGCGTCGCTCACGTGCCGTTTGCGTTCATCAATCCGGGAGACGTCGTCCTCTGTCCGAACCCGGGCTATCCGGTTTACACCATCGGCACAAAATTCGCCTGCGGCGTGCCTTATGAAATGCCGCTTCTGGCCAAAAACAACTTTTTGCCGGACTACGATGCGATTCCGAAAGACGTTCTGAAAAAGGCCAAACTTTTGTTTATCAACTACCCGAACAATCCGACCGGCGCCGTTGCGGACAAAGCGTTCTTTGAAAAGACCGTGAAGTTTGCCAAGGAAAATGATTTAATTGTGGTGCACGACAACGCTTATTCGGAAATGGTGTACGACGACTACAAATCGCCGAGCTTCTTTGAAATTCCGGGCGCCATGGACGTCGGCATTGAATTTTATTCGATGTCCAAGACCTACAACATGACCGGCTGGCGCCTCGGCTTTGCCGTCGGCAACAAAGATCTGATCGCTGCGTTCGGAAAAGTCAAATCCAATATTGACTCGGGCGCTTTTGACGCGATTCAGCGCGCCGGCATCACCGCTTTGACGTCGTCGCAGCAATGCGTCGCCGAGATGAACGCCGTTTACACGCAGCGCCGCAACGTGCTCATCGACGGCCTTAAATCCATCGGCCTTGACGTGAAGCCGCAAAAAGCCACGTTCTATGTGTGGGCGCCGGTGCCGGAAGGTTACGACTCCATGGGCTTTGCAAAACTCTTGTTGGAAGAAGCCGGCATTGTCGTAACGCCGGGCGTCGGTTTCGGAAAGAGCGGCGAAGGATTCGTCCGGTTCGCGCTCACCAAAGAAGTCACCCGCATTAATGAAGCGGTCGAACGCATGAAGAAAATCAAATCCAAGATTTAACGGATTTAAATTTATTTCATAAATTAACAAATGAGATCTCGAATGAGAGATGAAATAAAAGTCTTTCATTCTTGTTTTTAATTATTTTTTGTTCTTCTCATTCTTTTTTGGCATTTTGTTTGGTGATATTTTGATTAAAACGCATTTTGAAATTAAGGAAACCATCGTCACGATTCTGACCGATTCCGAATATTTGATTGAAATCGCCAAACAGGAACTGGCCGCTCACCGCACCGTTGTTGAGAATTACATCGCCCAAAATCCTTTCTTTGAAGTCACGCTTGAATCTTACGAACCGGATCCGTCGACGCACCCGCTGATCCGCCGGATGATTGAAACGGCGAACACTTTTGACATCGGCCCGATGAGCACGGTCGCCGGCGTGATTGCCGAATCCGCTGTTCAAAAGATGAAAGAAGCCGGCGCCACCGTTGCCGTCATCGATAACGGCGGCGATATCGCGCTGTACAACAACAGCGCAAAACCGCTTGTCATTGGCATTTACGCCGGAAAATCAAAGGTCCGAAACTTAGGGTTTTCCATTGACCCGTCTCCGGAAATTCTCGGCATTTGCACGTCTTCGGGAACGGTCGGCCACTCCATCAGTTTCGGCATTTCCGACGCCGCCATCATTTTCTCCAAAAACGTCGCGTTGGCGGACGCTGCGGCCACGGCACTTGGAAACGCGCTCAAAGAGAAAGGGGCTGAAAATATCGAAAAAGCATTGTCGGTCATCAAAGTTCCCGGCATCGACGGCGCCGTTTTGATTGAAGGAAACGACATCGGCATCTGGGGAAAAGTGCCGACAATCGTGAAAGCGAACGTGGCATACGATTTGATTACGAAAGGCGAATAAACCGGAGTTTGGTTTTGGCTTGCGTTTCATGAAAAGTGATTGCGATTACGCGCGCGGGCGGGAACGGCGCAAAATCCGGAGATGTTTTTTTCTTTTTCTCAAAAACCGGAATTGGTTTTCTTTTGATTTTAATTTGGTTTCGCATCCGGTCTCTGTTTTCAGTTCCTTTATCCGGAATGTGCCCCTCAATCCTTGTCATTGGCGCAGCCAATGACAAGGATTGAGATTATCCCCAAAGATAGAAATTGGAATCAACTGACAGTAATTGTACAGTATTCAGATTGCAGCAGCGGTACAGTATTCAAATTGTGGAAACAGTACAGTATTCAGATTGCAGCAGCTGTACAGTATTCAGATTGCAGCAGCTGACAGTATTCAAATTGCGGAAACTGTACGGAATCAGAATGTATGAACAGTACTGTTCCAAAAAAGTGTGACATATCAGTGTAATTTGCCGCATTAAAATCGAAAAACTTAAAACACATAACTGAGAAACAAAAGATCAAATAAAACAGTCAAAATGAACCCTTAGTTTTTTATGTTTTCAAAACTTTAATCATTTGTCTTTTTATTATTTTTATTAAATATTTTGAATGTTGAAATTTTTAGATATCCCGTTCCATTTTAACAGATATCAAGTTGGTGAGATTTTGGTGCTTGAAAATTTATTGAATTCGTTATATACTGTCTTTTCAAATGTGATCGAGACGATTTACGATAACATCGGAACCGTCATTTACATATTGGTTCTTCTGCTGGCGACGACGGTCATCGCCCGTTTTGTGAATAAACGTTTTATCAATTATTCCAAACGCGTCGAGAAAAACATGAAAATGGACATCACCCGTTTTACGATGCTCCGCCACGTCACAATCGGCTGCATTTATTTGGCCGGCATCATTTTGATTCTTTACACCATCCCGTCCCTGCGTTCCCTGTCGTCCACCTTGCTGCTCAGCGCCGGCGTGATTGGTATTGTCATCGGTATCGCCGCCCAGGACACGTTCGGCAACATTATTTCAGGCATTGCGCTGACATTCTTCCAGCCGCTGCGCGTCGGCGATTTGGTGACGACGGACAACGTTTACGGTGAAGTGACCGACGTCAACCTCCGGCAAACAACGATCAAAACGCCCGACAACCGCCTTGTCATCATCCCCAACTCGGTTTTGAACAAAGCGACCGTCACCAACTGGACGCTCAACGACCGAAGCGTCCGCTGGCCTGTGACAGTTCAGATTTCATACGAATCCGACGTTGATCTCGCCCGGAAAATTATGATGGAAGAAGCCCGGAAAAACAAATATGTGATGTCGTCGGAACTTGTTTACCGCATGCATCCGGAAGTTTCCGAAGACGTCCGCGTTCGAATGACGACGCTGGACAGTTCCGGCATCAACATGTCCTTAGACTTTTGGGTCGCCGACCGCGACGACGCCTATTCCGCCGAATGCGCGATTCGGGAAGGCATCAAGAAGCGCTTTGACACCGAACCAAGCGTGACAATCCCGTACCCGCACATGATGATCATCGAAGACGATACGGAGTGCATGCGCCGGTTTAAGAAGCCGGAGAAAACAAATGACAATGCAAATAATAACAGTGAACCGGAAAAAGAAAAAGTTAAAAATTGAGGATTGTAAAAATTGAGGATTGAATTCAATTCTCAATTTCATTTCAATTTTTTCTTTCGTTTTTTTCTTTTTGTATTTTTCGTTTTTTTTGGCGGGACCTGCGCGCGCATTATGGCACAGGCATTATGATTCGTCAAAAACGAGGACCATTTTTAAAAAATTATTTGAATCATTTATTCTATATTTTAATTTTGAATAGAATTTACATAATGTTGGTTTTTCAGTGATAATCGGTATATTTAAACTTTATATACTATGACACGTATTAACATAGCATGCTTAGCCTGTAAAATAGAGTTTAATTGAATCGGCGACGCAGAAAAAATTAATTTCGTACAAGAAGGACATATTTCATGACATACTGGGATGCACATATTGAAACAATGAATCGGAAGGAGATGAACGAGCTTCAACTCAAACGGCTTCAAAAGTCCGCGAAAACGGTCTATCAAAATGTTCCGTTCTATCGGAGAAGATTTGACGAGCTCGGCGTTAAGCCGGAAGACATCAAAACTCTCGCCGACATTTCAAAATTACCGCAAACCACCAAATACGACTTCACGGACAATTACCCGTACGGTCTTTTCGCGGCGCCGATGGAAGACATTATTCGGATTCACTCGTCCTCGGGCACGTCCGGAAAACCCAAAGTCGTCGGCTACACCAAGAATGATATTGACATTTGGGCGGACCTTCTCGCCCGAAACTTCACCATGGTCGGCATCAACAAGCACGACATTTTCCAAAACTCGGTCAACTACGGTCTTTTCACCGGCGGCCTCGGCATTCACAACGGTATTGAGCGCGTGGGCGCGACCGCCGTTCCGGCCGGCACCGGCAATACGCTCCGCCAGCTGGAAATGATGATCGACTTTGGCGTCACCGCCATTCACTGCACACCGTCTTACGCACTCTATTTGGCGGAAACGGCCGTTGAAAATGATTTGGTTGACAAACTCAAACTCAAAACCGGCTGTCTCGGCGCGGAAGCGTGGTCGGACAACATGCGCAAAAGCATTGAAGAAATGCTCAACATCAAAGCGTACGACTCTTACGGCCTTTCCGAAATGTTCGGCCCCGGCATCGCTTTTGAATGCCCCGAGCAAAACGGCATGCACATTTGGGATGACCACTTCTTCGTGGAAGTTTTGGACAAAAACGGCGAACAAGTTTCCGAAGGCGAAAAAGGCGAATTGGTGCTGACGTCGCTCACCAAAGAAGGACTCATCAGCATCCGGTACCGGACCGGCGACATCACGCGCCTGTTGGAACCGGAATGTTCCTGCGGACGCTGTTCCACCCGGATTTCCCGGCTGATCGGACGCGCCGACGACATGATTACCGTTCGCGGCATCAACGTTTACCCGACGCAGATTCAAGATGTGATTTCCAAAATTCCGGAAGTGACGAATCAATTCCAAATCATTCTCACCCGCAACAACAAGCGGCTGGATGAAATGACCGTTCAGGTCGAACTGCAAAAAGACGCGTTCACGGACGATTTGCTCAAATTGGACCGGATTCAAAAGAACGTGGTGGCGCAGCTCATGAATGTGCTGAACGTCAGAACCACCGTCGAGCTGCTGGAATTCGGCAGCATTGAAAGAACAGGCGGCAAATCCAAGAGAATTATCGATAAAAGAGAAGCCATTTAACGGCTTTTTCTTTTTCTCTTCTTTTTTGTTTTAATTAATTTAAAATTCTTTTTTTTGTTTTTTTGGCGGGCGGCGGCGCGCGCGTTATCGCGACACCTTCTTATGATTTAAGAAAAGAGAAGATTTAATTAAATATGAAACAGAAGAAAAGGAGGATCCTTTTCTTTAAATTATTTTCAAAAACAGATACATCAGACATACATAATCAATTGCCCTTCTTCCGTGTATTGAAGAAGCAGGTCGGTCAGTTCTTTTGTGGTAATAATTTCGGTGCCCGGAATCATTTCTTCTTTTTCCATGCCGATAATGGACGCCGCCAGTTCGCAGCATTTGATGCTGACGCCCAAATCCAAGCATTCCTGAACTTTCGCGTCATAGTTTTGCGTGCCGACTTTGTTTTTCTTCATCAGAATGGCACCCATCGGCCCCCAGGCGAGAATCGTTGTTTCTAGGCCCCTCTTCCTGTAACAACGCGCAAACCGAAGAGCGTGCTGCGGCGCAGTGCTCTCATAAACCATGTCGTTGAGTAATAACAAAACTTTTGTGACTTTAGCCATAATTTTTAAAACCTCAAATAATCCGCTTAATGATTATTCATTGAAAACGAAACAGAGTTTAGAAGGGATATACTTAAAGGTATCCCTTAAATTTCGGAAAAAAATGACAAATAAAAAGGACGCAATGACAGATTCCCGATTTTATTTTATAATTCTTTGAAAAAATATCCCCTCTTTTTACAAATTGTATAAAATGTGCTGCCGTAGCGCGCGCGTGGCCGGCAGCGTCAGCCGTAATCTGCGTGTGGAAACTGTTTCCGATGTGAACCCGCAAGTTCAGAACACCGAAGGCCGAAGGCGTGAGGTGGGCTGAACTTGGCGGATTGCTCTAAAAGTAAGATACAATGAGCAAATAAATTGGTACATACTTTTACAGTCAATTAGCACCTGTTTGCTGCACAGATTGCACCTATTGTTAGCTATTCTGAATACACCTTATTGTTTACAAAACTGAGTTGCACCTACCGTTTGCAGTTCAGATTGTATCTACTGAGTGGTATCCGTAAAATACAAACGCTATCGCGTTTGATTTTACGGGATGGCTTGCTTGACATCGTCGAAAAACACCCCCTGTTTTTTCAAAAGTCAAACAAAATGAGTGCCGTAACGCGCGCGTACGCTGCCGCCCAAAAAAAGAAAACAGAAAACAAAACCGGAAAAATAAAAAGAAAAACAGTAATTTAAAAGAAAAAGTTGAATCCGAAAATCGGATTCAATCATCTGTTTTACTTCACAATCACAACGGCTGCGTCGCCGACATTCAAAATGTCTACTTCGCGTCCGCCGGAAATCATTTCTTTCTTAATTTCAATCGCGTTTTCCGGAAGTTCAAGCGTTTCCCCGTTGACCGTAATCAAAATCTTTCCGGCCGATTTCATTTGGTCGGCGTCTTGGGGCGGCAAAGCCTTTAAAGCCGCCGTAACGGCGCCGGCGCGGTCTCTGAACGTCGGACCGATGAGACTCTGGTTCGGTTTCACTTCAACCGGCACATGAGCGAATTCGGGCTTTCCGGACATCAACTCAACCGGGGACGACGTGGCGCCGGAAATGTCACCTACATCGATTTTGACGTTGTAAATCTCAATCTTTTTCAAGGGCGCGTTGAGAGCCATTTTGTTGTCTGATTTGTAACAGCGGATGTCGCTTGTGATGTTTTTGATCAGTTCGCCGGCGTCTTCGGCGTCGTCAGACAAGAATTTATCGTCGGCAACCGGCCAACTTTGTTGGTGAACACTTTCAGATCCGATTCTGGAATACATCTCTTCCGCTAAAAACGGCGTAAACGGCGCCAGAAGTTTGCATAATGTCGAAATTGACGTAAAGAGCGTGTAGCGCGCGGCATTTTTGTCGTCGGCGTCATTGCCGTAGAGGCGGCCTTTGACGAGTTCTAAATAGTTGTCGGCAAGGGTTTCCCAGGCAAAAATACGAATGCCTTTGAAGGCTTCGTCGAAACGCGCGTTTTCCATCATGTCGGTTGTTTCCGTGATGAGGCGGTTGAGTTTTGACAACAGCCAAAGGTCGGTTTGTTTGAGTTTGGTTGCGTCAAACGCCTTTTGGTCTTTTTCGGAAAATGTGTCCAAATTCATCATGGAGAAACGGTAAATGTTCCAAAGCTTTTGAATCAGGCGTGACGCGGAGACGACGTCTTTCCAGCGGAACATGACGTCAGAACCCACGCTGCCGCCGAGAGCCGCCCATTGACGGAAGGCATCGGCGCTGTGTTCCACCAAAACATCTTCCGGCGAAATGACGTTGCCGAGCGATTTGCTCATTTTGTGGCCGTCCGGTCCGAGAACCATGCCGTTGATCATGATGGATTCCCACGGAATGTTGTTTTCAAGCGCCTTGGCGCGCAGAATTGTGTAAAAAGCCCAGGTCCGGATGATGTCGTGACCTTGCGGGCGCAGCTGCGTCGGCAGGCGGAGTTCGTGTTCGCTGTCCCAGCCGCTCACGTGAAGCGCGGTCAACGACGAATCCATCCAGGTGTCGAGAACGTCGGTTTCCCCGTAAAATTCGGTCGAGCCGCAGGAGCAAGCTTTTGGCGGCTGCTTTTGCGTCGGGTCGATCGGGAGCCATGATTCTTCGGCGATCATGATTTCGCCGCACTTTTGGCAGTACCACACAGGAATCGGCGTCGCGAAAATACGCTGGCGGGAAATGCACCAGTCCCATTCCATCGTGTTCGTCCAGTTTTCAAGGCGGACTTTCATGTATTCCGGAATCCATTCAATTTTGTCGGCGGACGACAGAATTTCTTCCGGTTTCACTTTGACGAACCATTGCGGTTCGGATAAGATTTCAATCGGCGTTTTACAGCGCCAGCAGAGGCCGACATTTTGGTCGAGTTCCTTTTGCTCGTACAGGAATTTTTCGGATTTGAGATCCTCAATGATTTGCTTTTTGCAATCACCGATGGTCATTCCGGCGTATTTGCCGGCGGCGCCGGTCATCAGACCGCAGCGATCGATGGCTTTTGTGACTTTCAGGTTGTGAATTTTTGTCCAGCGAATGTCTTGCTTGTCACCGAACGTACAAATCATCACAACGCCGGTTCCGAATTCCGCTTCGACGGCGTCGTCGGCGATAATCGGCACGCACTGACCAAAGATCGGAACAATGAGGTTCTTTCCGATATATTGCTTGTAGCGTTCGTCTTCGGGAGACACGGCAACGGCCGCACACGCGCACAAAAGTTCGGGGCGGGTGGTGGCAATGTTCAGTTTGACGTTGCTGTCTTCGGCGAGTGAAAAGTTTAAAAAGTTGAGTTTAGTTTGGTTGAATTCATATTCCACTTCAGCCAAGGCAATGGCGGTTTCACAGCGCGGGCACCAGTTGACGGGGTGCTCTTCGTGGTAAACGTAATTCTTTTCGTGCATTTTGAGGAACGACTTTTGGGTTTTCACGAAGTAGGACGGCTCCATCGTGATGAATTCGTTGCTCCAGTCGTTTGAAAAACCAAGGCGAAGCATCGTATTTCTCATTTTGACGATGTTGCCGCGGGTCATGTCTTCGCACATTTTCCGGAACTCGGCGCGCGGAACCTGGTTTTTGGTGATGTGGTTCATTTCTTCGACTTTCACTTCGGTCGGCAGGCCGTGGCAGTCCCAGCCTTGCGGGAACATGACGTTAAAGCCGCGCATGCGTTTGTAGCGGGCGACGAAGTCGATGTAGCACCAGTTGAGCGAGTTGCCGATGTGGAAGTTGCCGGTCGGGTACGGCGGCGGCGTATCAATAATGTATTGCGGGCGCGTGTTGTCCGCCCAGTCGAAATGATACATGGATAAATCCCAGGTGTTCATCCACTTCGTCTCAATGTCGTTGGCGACGTAATCTTTGGGAATTTCAGACATAGTAACTCCTTTGTTCGATAATATTAAATGAAATATGGGTTTATGTAAACATCATTTGTTATAAAAATGTTTTACCACAAAGCGAACAGACGGTTGAAAGGTTGAAAAAGAGTGAAATTTATGGACGAAAACTCTGAAATTAATGAAGAAGTCGGCGTTGAAACAGATGCGGAACCGGATCCTGAAATTGTTCGTTTGGTTCGGGAAATCAAAGCCGTTCGGGACGAGCTGGAAGAGTTAACGGAACTGGAAGAAACGCTGCGTCTTGAATTAATTGATGTTTTTAAGCAGAAAGATACGGATTACTACGAAGGCTCCGGCGTCGCCGTTGATTTTTATCCCGCCAAGACGGAAAACCGTTTGGATACGAAGCGGCTTCGGGAAGAAGACCCGGATTTGTATCAAAAATATGTGCATGCAGTTGAAAGAAGAGAGCATTTGCGATTCCGGAAAATCGATTAATTTTTTCTTTTTTTGTGCGGCGCCGTGCGCGCGCGTTATGGCGGCACTTTTTGTTTTTGCATTTTCAAAACTTGACGTTCACTTTTTTCTTTTTGCATTTTCAATATTTGCTGTTCACTTTTTCTTTTTGCATTTTCAAAATTTGACGCTCACTTTTTCTTTTTTAATCCATTCTCAAGCAAATTATCCGGCTTAAACAGACGCTTTGCGTCTGTTTAAGCGGATACGGGTTCGTTGGGATTGGAAAGTCCGGCGGCAGATGCAAAACGGAACAGGAAAGACTGTATTGTTGGAAACAGAAGGTGCAAAACGGATCAGAAAAAGACTGTATTGTTGGAAACGGAAGGTGCAAAACGGATCAGAAAAAAACTGTATTGTTAGAAACGGAAGATGGAAAACGGACCAGAAAAAGACTGTATTGTTAGAAACAGAAGATACAACTTAAAAATGAACCATTTAAGGTAGAGGGACCGTCTAAACAGATACGGGACACATCTGTTTAAACGGGACGTTTTTTAGGATAAAATGGGAAAATGGAAATGAAAAAATCAGCGACCGGAGGGAGTTGTTCGCGAAGCGAACTTACGGAAACAGCCTCCCACCACCCTTTGAAAAATTCCGAAGCGAAGCGCAGGAATTTTTCTTTTACTGGATCTTCCCTTCCAAGAACTCCTGATAGAAGCTCATGTCCAAAAGACCGTGACCGCTGAGGTTGAAAACGATTGTTTTTTCTTCGCCGGTCTTCTTGCATTCCAAAGCTTTGTTAATCGCACTGCAAATCGCATGTGTCGACTCTGGTGCAGCCGTTATTCCTTCCGTTTGCGAGAAGATAATACCGGCATTGAAAATGTCTTTTTGGCCGAGCGCTTCGGCTTTGATGAGGCCGTCGGCGTACAGGTTGCTCACGATCGGCGAGCAGCCGTGGTACCGAAGTCCGCCGGCGTGCATGCTCGGGGGCACGAATTCGCAGCCGAGGGTGTACATTTTCAATTTCGGCGTCATCGCGCCGGTGTCGCCGTAGTCGTAGCGGAATTCGCCTTGCGTCAGCGACGGGCAGGATTCCGGTTCGACGGCAATGATTTGGGTGTCCAGATTCTTGTCGATTTTATCTTTGACGAACGGGAATGCGAGGCCTGCAAAGTTGCTGCCGCCGCCGCAGCACGCAATCACGTAATCCGGATAATCTTCGATCATCTCGAATTGTTTTTGCGCTTCAAGACCGATGATGGTTTGGTGAAGCATCACGTGGTTTAAAACGCTGCCCAGCGTGTAGCGCGTGTTCGGGGTCGACAGCGCGTCTTCGACGGCTTCCGTAATGGCGATACCGAGCGTTCCGGGCGTGTCCGGCGTTTCTTTGAGAACGCGGCGGCCGAATTCGGTGTTGGTACTCGGGGACGCCAGCACTTTGCCGTTCCAGAGGTTCATGAGCGTCTTTCTGTGCGGTTTTTGAGCGTAACTGGAACGCACCATGTAAATCATGCTTTCCAGGCCGAAGTGATTGCACGCAAAAGCCAGCGCGCTGCCCCATTGGCCGGCTCCGGTTTCGGTGGTCAGGCGTTCGACGCCCTGCTTCATGTTGTAATACACTTGCGGGATCGACGAGTTGGTTTTGTGACTGCCGGTCGGGCTTTCGCCTTCATATTTGTAGTAAATCTTCGCCGGCGTCTTGAGATATTTCTCAAGCATGACCGCACGCCGGAGCGGATTGGGACGGAACGCTTTGAGAATATCCAGCACTTCCGGCGGAATGTCAATGAATTGGTCCGTGCTCATTTCCTGACGAATAAGTTCCTTGGCGAAAACCGGCTCCAATTCTTTCGCCGTCGCCACTTGCCCGGTTGCCGGGTTGACCGGCGGGTCGAGCGGTGTTTTTAAGTCGGAAACGATGTTGTACCACTTTTTGGGCATATCGTTTTCATCTAACTGGACTTTATGATAATCCTGAACCATGAATTTCTGATCTCCTTTTTAATTTTGAGTTGATGTTGTAAAAGCTACACAAATGTATAAATTAATACATTGAAGTCTAAAACATATCTAAAATATATAAATTTGTCGATTGAACTGAAAAAAAGAAGCGATTAAACAATAAAACAGCAAACGAATAGAAAAAAATAAAAAAAGAAAATAAGCCGCAGAATAATGGTATTATAACGTCCAAAAATACCGATTATATTCTGCGAACGATTTTATTGCCTGAAGAAGTCAATCTTTTATGCGGCGGCATTAAAATATCATACGTATTTTTTTCAATGCCTAATTTTTCAAGTTCAGCCGTCCATTTCAGATATTCTTGATAATCCTTTTCAAAAGATTTGTTTTGAGAACATTTCACAGTCTCTTGTTTTACTTTTTCAGTAATCTTTTTCATAAAAAGTCCTCCTGGTATGAATATATATTTTATTTTCATTAATAAATTCCATCATCGGGCAATAATATTCGAATAGTAATTTGGATAATGGTTCATTTTCAGAATAATCATTAATTTTAAGACCCAGCTCTTCCAGCGTTTGAATATTGATCGGACGACCATGTGAATACCATTCGTTGCTTCCAAGTTTTTTAGCAATCTTTTCCGCTCTTTGTTTTTTGTATTCTTTTGTAACAGCCCGGCCGGTTGTTTCTCGAACATTCCAATCTTTGAATTTATAATCTATCAAATATTTAACAAGCAGATCAATAGATAAATTTTTTGCTTGTTCATATTCTTTTAAAGTTCCCAGATCAAAGTCCTTCAGTATTGCATATTCTACAGTTGTCAGCGTTCCGTCTCTCGACTTTTTAAGAAGTTCATCAATTTTGTCCAGATATCCAATCGCTGAAACCCAATCTCCATTCTTTGTCAGCGTTTGCGGATCAATCGGACCCAAAACGCTGTAATAATTCATGTAAATCTCATTTCCGCTCATGCACAAAACCGTGCCTGCACTGTAAGCATAATCCGGAATAATAAATGTGACTTTCTCATAATGGTACCGCAGAATATTGACAATTCGCTCAACACATTGAATGGAACCGCCGCCTGTCGTTAATATAACAACGAGTTCTTTGTTCTTTTTTTCCTGTGCAATTTCTGTAACAATTTCTAACAAATGAAAGACGCACTCTTCACCGATCGGTCCATAATAAAACATACAATCGGCATTGAAATATTCTTCAATAGCTTCCAGTCGTGTTGTCAATATCTGCTTGGTTGAATCAAATGAGAACATAATTCGAAAAAAAACGTGATGGTATATGAGGGTTATTAAATAATTTCAAAAGAGATAATATAAAATATTATAAAATGCAGAACCAAGAAGGACAGATTTTAAAAAATAGAACTGTTTAGACAATCATAAAAAAATGCTCCAGTCGGGATTCGAACCCGAGTCGTCGGCTCGAAAGGCCGGAATGATTGGCCGAGCTACACTACTGGAGCAATTGAAGGGAACACAAAACACAAAATTAATTTGCGGTTTATGCTAACGTTTTTAAAATAAACGTGTTGACGCATTCCTTTTTACAGGTCCGCGCTGTGAGCATAAAAAGGCACATCTTCTATATATATATTTTGGTGAGATGGATTGATATTGATTTTTCAAACAAAAGGTTCAACCCAATCGGAATATATTAAAAACGTGGATTCTGCCGCCTGTGTACGTTTTGAACAAAATCGATGAAAAAAACGCCTGTTTTTAACATGTATGTTGGTGGAAAGGAAGGAATAACAGTTCCGATTCAGATTCCGCCCGCTTAAACAGACGCGTTTCGCGTCTGTTTAAGCGGATACCACTTATATCCGGATAGTTCATTTCAATTTAAATTGCACCTGCAGTTGACTGTTTTTAGATTCCGATTGCACCTGCCGATTCTAAAATACAGATAAATTCTTGCTCCGATCTGTACCTTCTGTTCCTAAAAATACACATATTTCTTGGTACCGTTTTGCACCTTCTGTTTTCCAACAATACACATATTTCCCGGTTCAATTTGCATCTGCTGTTCACTATTTCAGTTGCATCTTACATTTTGCTGTTAAAATTGCATCTGTTCGTGGTATCCGTAAAATACAGATGCTTCGCATCTGATTTTACGGGATGGTTTGCTTGGCGTCGTCGAAAAACACCCCGGTTTTTCAAAAATCAAACAAAATGGGTGCTGTAACGCGCGCGCATGCCGCCCGCCAAAAAAAAATAAAAAAGAAAAGAAGAAAGAATACAAATCAGTATTCTTCGTCTTCAAATTCGCCGTCGTCCGCAAATTCTTCACCGAACTCGTCGGCGAATTCGGACGGCTCTTCGGGCGCAGCTTCAAGACCGGAGTCGGCAACGCCGGCGTCGGTGTAGCCGAAGCAGTTTTTCAGTTCGTCCGGATTGTCATGCAAATTGATAATCCAAAACGTCAGCGCCGGGCAATATTCGGGACGGCATTCGCCGCTGCAGCCGGTGCAGGGTGAAAAAATGTCGTTCACCATCAATACTTCAAAATTCTTTTCAACTTCTTCCGCGTTTGCTTTGAGCAAATAGGTTTGAGTGCCGTTGTAAACCGCTTTCTCGCGAATGACTAAACCGGCGTCTAAAAGCTTTTTGATAATCCGCGAGCATTTGCGGCTGTCAAACTCAAGCTCTTTCCAGATTTCATTCTGGTAAATTCCGTTTTTATCACGCTTTATAACATCCAGGACTTCCTGTTCAGCGTCCACCTTTGTCTCTTTTGCCATGGTATACGATTCCTTAATCACAACAGATTTTGATTCAACTCAATAGACCGGAATACGATTCCGTCAGTCGTTTCAGATGTGGCGCACGTTGAGAGAAACAAGATGCTCGTCAAGACATGCGGCCGATCGTCATTACTCAATCGGCGTGATCAAAATGATATTGTTGCCGCGCAAAACAACAGATCCGAGAGATCTTTCTTTTTCGCCGTTGACAATCTCAACCGTGTCGATTAAATGCAAATTCATGTAGTCGTCAACCGTATTCAAAGTGCCTTCTAAAAGATTGGAGTCGCCTTTCATTTCAACAAGGACACGTGATCCGACAATTTTTTGAACTTTTTTATTTGGGAACAAAATAATCCCTCGCTTTTGATTTTAAAATAAAAATGATTGAAGTTGTTCAAACAACACACTTTCGTACGAAAACGAAAGTGGCATTTTTAAAGGCTTTTATTCCATATAAATGATTGCTTATAAATTATTGCATATGAAAAAAAAGAATAAAAAGAGTGAAAGAGTGAAAAATTAGACAAATAATATTAAAAAAATAAACTAAAAAATAAAAAAGTGAATCCGCAAGTTTTTGAAAACACAAAACAAAAAATACCGCCATAACGCGCGCGGCGGCACCCGCCGTAAAAAAGAAAAACAAATAAAATAAAAAAAGATTGCAAATCACGCTCAACGCCGATTTGCAATAAATGATTTAAAACGGATCAGTAAGTTCTGGCCACGTAAACGATCTTTGACGTCTTGTTTTGACAGACCGGGCAAATTCCGGCAACGCCGTCCTGCTTGGTCGGAATGCCGAGAATCTTGGCGCCGATTTCTTCTTCCATCTTTTTGCCGCAAACTTCTTCTGCGCACCACGGAATGGTCGCAACGCCGGTTTGAATCGCCTCTTTCACTTCTTCCAATGTTTGGCACGGCAGAATGAAATCGTTTTGCCGCTTTTCGGCCGCCGTATACAAATCGTTGCCCATCGCCGACAAACGTGCCGTCACTTCGCCGACAATGTTATCCAGCGGCGCAAATTCTTTTTGTCCCGTGTCGCGGCGCACCAAAACGGCTTGTTTCTTCTCGATGTCTTTCGGACCGATTTCAATCCGGAGGCAGACGCCTTTGAGTTCCCATTTGTAATACTTGGCGCCCGGGCGCAAGTCGCTGGCATCCGTTTCCACACGGATTCCCGCCTTTTTCAAGGAATCGACAACTGTGTTGCAGGCCGCCATCACTTCTTCAGCGCCTTGTTTGAACAAAACCGGAATCACAACAACCTGAATCGGCGCGGCGACCGGCGGCAAAACCAGCCCTTTGTCGTCGCCGTGAAGCGAAATCAAGGCAGCGATGGAGCGTTCGGAAATACCGTAACAGGTCTGGTTCGCCAAAACCTGCTCGCCGTTTTCATTTTCATAAGTAATGTCATACGTTTTTGCAAAGTTGGTACCGAGGTGGTGTGCCGTTCCGATTTGAAGCGTTTTGCCGTCCGGCATGACCGCATCAAGCGCAATCGTGTAGTCGCCTCCCGGGAATTTGTCCCAGTCGGGGCGCTGTGAAATCAAAACAGGAATCGAAATTTGGCGGTAAATATCCGTATAGAGCATAACGGCTTCATCCACTTGCGCTTTGGCTTCATCCCACGTCGCATGAACGGTATGCGCTTCTTTAAAGGATGTGATTTCACGCAGCCGGATGAGCGGACGCGTGTGTTTCGTTTCGTAACGGAACGTATTCACGACCTGATACAATTTGATCGGCAAATCCGCATGGGAGCGGACCCATAATTTGTACATCGGGTAAATGGCGGTTTCACTGGTCGGACGCAGCGCTAAATTGACGTCCAGCGGAGACATGCCGCCGCGGGTGACCCAATACACTTCGTTTTCAAAGCCTTTGATGTGTTCAGCTTCTTTCATGAATTCGTTTTCCGGAATCAAAAGCGGAAAAAGCGTTTCTTCATGACCGGAATTGTCAAGAACATCCCGGATAATCGAATAGACGCGCTTTCGGATACCGAATCCGAACGGATACCAAACATAGAGGCCTTTGACCGGATAGCGGACATCCATGATTTTTCCGATATCGATGATTGTGTTAAACCACTCGCTGAAATTGGATTTCGGCGGCAAAACCGCTTCTTTTTCGGTTTCGGCTTGCTTTGCGTTTCCTTTTTCGTTTCCTGTATTTGCCATAGTATCTACCAAGAGTGAATTTGAAATAAATATGAATAAACTTGAATGAAATGAGTTGAATGAATTATAATCGAAGTGAATTAAATTGAAATGAAAATAATGAATCGGAACGAACTCAAAATCTCAAAAATTAAAATTCAAAGTCAATCGAGCTTCTGCCCGAATTGACGCTTCTGACGAATTCGGCCACTTCAACATGAAGCGGATTCTTTTGATATGCTTTGAGCGTTTCGGCGGATTCAAAATCGCAAATCAAAACGACGTCGCCGTTGCCGGCCCCGTCCAAACAATTCGATTGAACTTGAATGCTCAAAATTTCCGGAATTTTCCCGAAAAGCCCTTCCAGTTTTTCTTTGATCAAAAGAGCGTTCTTTGCCGCCGGATTTCCGAGCGCTTCATCTTTGAGTGTCCAAATCACAATATGCCTTAACATGGTTTTATCAAACGGATTATTGATATTAAAATCCTTTCATGTTCTTAAAAATGAGGCGGCACAGGATTCGGGCGGCAGCTGCGCGCGCGTAAAGCACCCACTTTTGTTCGGAACAGCTAAACATTCGGCATAATTTTAGATCATCCGTATTTTTGATCAATAATATCCGCAAACAGCAAAAAGAAAAGACCTAAAAACGGAACCGCTTGATAGACCAACATTTCCATTTCATCCGTTTTCGGACCGGAGAGCGGCGCGATGGTGAACAAAAGAACGATGAAAAAGACCGGCGCCGCCAGAAAAACAGTCATATACATTTCGGACGTCAGGTCCAGCGTTTGGAAAAACTGATCCTTCTGCCGCCGGAATAAGCTTTCATATTCTTGCTTTTTTGAAAAAATGAAAGACTGAAAATCACTGCCTGAAACAATCGTATTTTTTGAACCGGTCAAGAAATCGGAAAGAAGCGGCGACGATGTTGTTTGAGACACATAGAGAAGAGCGGACGGCAGATCTTCGCCGAAAAAGTCCATCCGGCTTTCCAAAATGAGAAACTCGGCGGCAACGGCGCCATAAACGGATTTGATATTGGACTCTGCAAATGTTTCAAAAACCGATGCCGGCATAACGCCGGCAGCGGCCATGGCCGACATGTAATTCACGGCAAACGGCAGCTCTTGTTCAATTTTATGTTTTTTGTCGGCAGCGATTAAAATAGGAAGTAAAACAGCCGAGATTAAAATCAATAATTCGACACCGGCAAAAATGAAAAACGGGACAGACAACAGAAAAAGAGGCTCTTCAAAGCCATCTCCTTGAAAGTAAAAAGCCATCAGGAGAAGAAATTCCCAGAAAACACATCCGATCGAAAGAATTGCGGAAATAAACAAAACAATGGACATGCAGACCGATGCCGGAATAAACAGCCGGGCAGCAGTGATCTTTTTTTCAAATAATTTCCAAACATTTTTGTTTCCGCTGCTGTCGCCGCCGCCGGCCGCAAGAAAAACCGGGATTAATTTGTCTGATGCTTTTCCGAAAAAA
This sequence comes from Methanolapillus africanus, assembly GCF_032714475.1. Classification (NCBI taxonomy): domain Archaea; kingdom Methanobacteriati; phylum Methanobacteriota; class Methanomicrobia; order Methanosarcinales; family Methanosarcinaceae; genus Methanolapillus; species Methanolapillus africanus. The sequence goes on from NZ_JAWDKD010000018.1 coordinate 136,341, forward strand.
CGGACAGCCGTCTTTTGAACAGCAAATGAAAAAGATTCGGTAAAAATCATTCAAACCACATCCCGGCATTGTTTTGAAGAGAACGGACACGTTGATCAAATTCTTCCGTCAATTGCTGCGTTGTCCATCCCCGACGTTCTTGAATACGTTTTAAAACGGAGGATTTCTCCAAATCAAATGCATCCGACCTATACGCGTTAAAAATTTCCTGCGTCAGAATTTCCGACGTCTGCGGATCCGTTTCCAAAATTTCGTACACGTAAAGGCACTTTCGGACCGAACCGGTATCGGTTTTGATTTGGGACAAAATGATTAAAACGTCCAGCGTTTGAATCATGGCGCGCGGCACGTTCATCGGCGGATTTTCAAGCCGGTGAATCAGCGTATCCACCGATTCCGCATGCATTGTCGATAATGTGGCGTGCCCCGTCGACATCGCCTGAAACAAAACGTATGCCTCCGACCCCCGGATTTCGCCGACCAAAATATATTCCGGACGCTGGCGCAGCGCCGACTTCAGCAAATCGTAAAGAGAAATCTGTCCGGCGGTTTCGGCCGGCGCGTCCCGCGAAACGCCGGAAATCCAATTCCGGTGCGGCAGATTGATTTCCCGCGTATCTTCAATGGAAACAATCTTTTTAGAAAGCGGAATGAAACGGCAGACCGCATTCATGGATGTTGTTTTTCCGCTGGCGGTTCCGCCGGCAAACATCAAACTCATGCCCGATTCGACGCACAGCTCCAAATAAGCCATCACTTCCGGCGAAAAGGTCCGATTTGCCACCAAATCAAACGGCGAAAGCGGCTTTTCTTCAAATTTTCGAATCGTAAACGAACTGCCTTTTGTCGTAATTTCATTGCCGAGCGACAACTGAACCCTGGAGCCGTCGGGAAGCGCGGCGTCAATCATCGGTTTGGCAACCGAAATCTGTTTTTTGGCGCATTGCGCCATGCGGCGAACAAGGGCATCTGCTTCCTGTTCGTTAAGAACGACATTTGTTTCGACAGACCCGTATTTTTTATGGAAAATGTAAACCGGCAACCCGTAGCCGTTCCCTGAAATATCTTCGATATTTCTGTCTTCCAAAAAAGGCTGAATGCACCCGAAATCTAAAAAGTTGCGCCGGATGAAGTAAAACAGTACGTCAAAATCTGAATCCGGCAAACGAATGGAATATAAGTCCAATATTTTTAGAACTTCGTTCCGAAGATGTTTTTCGCGCTCCGCCTTCCGATCCGGAGAAATAAAAATCGAATCGCCGAAATCAAACAAAGACGGATTAAAAGAATCCGACAGAAGCGACAGAATTTTTTGAAGCATCTTTTCAAGTCCCTGACTTAAAACCGGCTCTTGAACGAGATAAACAAGAGAATACGACAATGGGGTTTCTGGATTTACTTTCCGAGTGATCGAAACCGATGAAAACGGAAACTGTAAATCGTATGATTCCAAAATTTCCGCATCCGGGTCAAGTTCAGTTCCGTGATTTTCAAAAATATCAACCCTCACATTGAAGGAGTTCACCACATCTGATTTCACATTTATATTTGCCATAAATTTTCCTAAAAACGAATGATAGATAAACCTTCCGATTTTGAAAAAATCGAAACCATTATAAGGAGGCAAAATTTTAGAACCGGTTGAGGAGATTAGATGAAAAAATCGGAAACATTTGACACGGAAATTTCCGTTTTGAGAAAATTGAACAAAAGAGAGAAATATGGTTTTTGGATGGATTTATTCAAAAACCCGATGTCTTTTTTTGAACAAAATACGAAATATTCGATAGCAATTGGATTTATATTTTTGATTCCGTTCGCGACGGTTGTCGGTACAATCCACCTTCTGCCGGAAATGCCGCCCATATTAAAAGAAGCTGCCGGCTCTTTGGAAATTATGGCGACGGCATCATTTTTGATTTTGTTTTTTCCGATGATTTATTTTGAAGACAAAAAGCGGCGAAAGATTGACTTTGTTGAAGAAAAAATGCCGGGATTATTGAGAGACTTGTCGACTCTTGTTGAAAACGGGCTGACCGTTCAGGAAGCGCTTTTGAGCTTGTCGGATCCGCCGAACAACTTTTTCCTCAAAGAAATCCGGTTGATCAGTTTAAAAATGCGGGCGGGCATTTCTTTTGAAAAATGTTTGGACGACTTCGGGAAACGTTATCAGTCCAAACTGATCCGGCGCGCCGCTTCCGTCATTGGCGCAGCGGAAAAGTCGGGCGGGAGACCGGCATTGTCAGTCGGGTCGGCAGCATTTGATTTACAGGAACTGGTGAACGCCAAAAAAGAACGGGAATCCAAACAAAACACATACGGCGTGATTTTGTTCATTTCATTTTTCATCTTTTTGGGAATTGCCGTTTTGTTGGTCCGGCAGTTCACGGATCTGTATTCATCCGCCTCAGCGTTCATAACATCGGGATCCGTATCGGACATGGCCATTTTGATTGGCCGTTTGCTGTTGATTCAGGCGTTTTTCCTGGGACTTTTCGCCGGCAAACTCAAAACAGGAACGATCGCTTCCGGATTGAAATATTCCGGGTTGTTGATGGCTGCCGTCTGCATTTCATTTGCCGCCGGAACAGATATCTTCAACTAAAAAATGAACCGGGAAGAGAGAAAAAGGGAAGAGAAAAAACAAAAGAGAAAAAACGTTAACAAAATCTATTTATATCATAAATCTCTCTTTTGCTTTGCTTTTTTGAAAAATCAAATCTGCTCCGGTAGTGTAGCTCGGCCAATCATTTGGGACTCTCACTCCCACGACTCGGGTTCGAATCCCGACCGGAGCACCATCAATTTTATCATTTATCATATTTTGAGACCTTCATTCATTTTTCTTCTATCATTTCTATTTCATATTCAGTAACTTTTGTTCTGAATAAATCGTCCCCTGTTTTTCAAAGAATTTGAAGAAAATGAATGCCATAACGCGCGCGTGCCGGCCCTCGGAAAATGAAAAAAGAAAAAAATGAAAGGAAAGAAAAATCTTGTTCCTCTTTCTTTAATAGTCGTCAACCACAGCCGGAAGCGGCGGGTCTTTTTTGCCGAACAGCTTCACGATCAGAATGCTGATTTCGTAGAAGAAAATCATCGGAATCGCGACAATCACTTGACTGATGACGTCCGGCGGTGTGATAACGGCGGCAATGATGAACAAAATCACATAAACGTGTTTGCGGTATTTCGTCAGCATTCTTTTTTGAACGAGTCCGAGACGGTTGAGCACAAAAATGACAATCGGAAACTCAAAGATCAATCCAAAGATCAATGTGAGCATCGCGATGAAGCTGACGAAATCATAGATGGAATACGTCGCTTGCGCGCCGGCGGCGGCCGCGCTGATGTAAAGGAACTGAATGAAGAGCGGCGCCATGAAGAAATACGAATAGATCGCGCCGAGAATGAATGAAATAAAGATAATGACGGCGACGAGCAAAATCCAGCGCGATTTAAACGGAATCTTTTCTTTGAGATTGTACTTTTTGACGTTAACGTGTTTGTAAATTTCTTTTCCGCCCATGTAAAAGAGAAGCGGGAGTGTGAAAATCGCCGCAATGACGATGGACATCTTCAACTTGAGCAGCGGCACTTCCAGCGGCTTTGTGTAGACCACCATCGGACCGTTGTTGCCAGATTCTTCTTCAGGTGTTTTTTCCGGATAAGCGATGGTGAACATCGGCGGCTGTCCGGTGATGTTTTCAAATTCGGCACCGATTTGGCCGATCTCTTTGATTTCGTTGCCGGTGGCATTAGCCGTACTGTACGGCACCGCCTGATAAATGAGGATTTCGGACGTTCCTGACAAATCGGCAATCGTCAGCGTGTCTTGGCTGGCGCCTTCAAGCAGCGCGGTCATCAAATCATTAACGCTCATATTGCTTGTGCCGTTTATGAACTCCATAATCAGGCTGAGAGAAGACGGCTTGACCGTGTTGGATAAAATAATATCCTGAACAACCGTTCCGGCGTCCGTTATATTGACGGGACGCGTATAAATGAGAACATTTTTATCCGAATCATTGAGCAGCAGATTGACATCCACGTCTTCAACTTTCCAAGGCCCGGAATAAACAACGAAATACTGGTCGAAATGATCGGTGATGTCGGTGGACGAGGTGGAGACGTGAGGCAAACTGCGCTCAATCGCGTCATTAATGACATAATCCGTGAGCGGATAGGCGACAACGGCGGCCACCAGAAAAACGGCGACAATGATAAATAACTTTTTTTTGATAGATTCTATAAAACTTAAGAGAACCTGAAACTCTTCAGACAATTCCACGATGGCACCACGATCCTTTTTTGAATGACCGATAAATCCTGATGATCATTAATGTTATTTTATGTGATTTTGTAGTAGACATCCTTACATAAAAGTTTTATGATAGGCAGACGATTTCAAAAATAATGAAACGGTTCGGAATGACAAATATTTGAATGATCAATGATTAAATTTAAATGATTCCTCGGATTTTCATATTCAATTTCATTTCAACTTCAAATTCATTTCAACTCAAATTCAACAAATCAATTGATTCAATTTGTCATTTTAATTTAATATTCATTACGAATCACTTTCGGAGTTTTGGGATGTCGGAACAAACCACTCATGAAAATAAAAATGCGGAAAAAACATTTGTACCGGACCACTCGCCTGAGCCGGCGCCGGACTCTCAACCGAAAGCGAAGCGGTCTTTATTTTTCAAGAAGAAGCATCCGGCCGACCCGAACAGAAGGGGCGTTGACATCGATTATGAAGAACATCTGGTCGAACACCTCCGAGAACTTCGAAACCGTCTGATCGTCTGTATTGCGGCGTTGATCGTCGGCGCCGTCATATTTTATCCGCTGTCCGGCGAAGGCATTGCTTACTTGTGGGATAAACTGATTCCGGAAAGCGCCGTCATGTCCATTTACGCGCCGACGGAATATGTGATGACGCGTTTGAAATTGTCGGTGGCGTGCGCCATTGCCGTCTTTTTCCCGCTGCTGAGTTATGAAACGTACAAATTCATGTACCGCGGACTTTACGCCAACGAGCGCAAGTTTTTGTGGCGCGTGGTTCCGGCATCTTTTATTTTATTCCTTCTCGGCGCATCCTTGGCTTATTTTATTGTTTTGCCGATTTTTCTTAATTATATGATCTTTTACGCCGACCAAACAGCGGTGGCGCAGGTCAGTTTGAGTGAAACGATCAATACGATCATTACGCTGGTGCTGGGATTCGGTATTGTTTTCCAGATTCCGCTTCTGATGATCGCCGCGGTGAAGATGGGACTGATTGAAGAAAAGACGCTTCGGAAAGGCCGGATTGCGGTTTACGGCGCGTTGATCGGATTTGCCTTTTTGATCTCGCCGGACCCGACGTTTGTGTCGCAGCTGATTGCCGGCGTCGCGCTTGTCATTTTGTTTGAGTTCAGCTTGATTATCATGCGGTTCTTCTGAGAGACGATGGGTTCAATTAAAGATTCGGCAACGATTCAATATTTGGCAAACAATTGTTTGACGGTTTCATCACTTTCAAACAATTTCAAAATTTAATGCCACAATGTTGAATTTTTTGATACGAACATTCGTGATAAAAAAGCAAATCTTTATAAGCATTGATTAATTTGTAAAACTCTATGATTGGTGGAATCGGGACGATGGAAATTGTCATCGTCGTCATTGTTGCCCTCATTTTGTTCGGTCCGAACAAGCTTCCGGAATTGGCGCGGTCGGTCGGGTCGGCGATGGGTGAATTTAAAATTGCCCAAAAAGCTGCCGAGTTTGACTTAAGCGATATTGAAAAGTATTCCAAAGAAGAGGAAGAAAAGAAAAAAGCCGATGCGAAAGCAGTGGACGAAAAAATCAAAACCATGGCGATTGAAGCCGGAATCGATCCGGAAGGCAAAAAGCCGGAAGAGTTGTTGATTTTGATTTCCGAAAAGATGAAGGCGGACGGCGGCGTTGTACAGGCGGCTGAGCCGGAAGAAGAAAAGGTGATGACCGTTCAGAGATTAAGTTCGGAAGAATTGGCCGCGATGAGCGCCAATGAAGAAACGGCTTAAAATAAGGAATCGTATGCTTTTTCAACTTTTGAAGCAATAAATTTATATGACTGTCATTTCATTGACAAATAGCAATTATAAATCATTAAAATTAAACACATTAATGACAATTAGATAGGTTATTAGATTAATTAGAATATCATAAATTTTTTACAGGTGTATGAAAAATGATTGGCGGAATTGGAACTACCGAAATTATCTTGATTATAGCGGTCATCGTCCTTTTGTTCGGCGCGGCAAAGCTGCCGGAATTAGCGCGCTCAGCCGGTAAATCGGCCGGCGAGTTTAAAAAAGCGCAAAAAGAAGCTGAGATCTCCTACCGTGAATTTGAAAAAAGCTTGGAATCAACCCCTGAAGTTGAGAAAGACACCAAAATCAGATTGATGGCCAAAGAGCAAGGTATTGACACAAAAGGCAAAACCGACGATGAGCTTTTGGACGAAATCAGCAAGAAGATGAAAGGCAACAACTGATTTTTCTATTTTTCATTTTCTTTTCAACTTTTATTTTTTCATTTTTTTCATTTCTTTTTTGCGACGGCATGCGCGCGCGTTATCGCGACACATTTTCATTTTGCGTCATTTGAACCGTCCCTCAATTTTTATTTTTGAGTCAAGCAACCATCCCGTAAAATCAAACGCGATAGCGTTTGTATTTTACGGATACCGCTAACAGATTCAATTTTAACAGCAAACAGCCAAATGCAACTGAAAATAGTAAACAGTTGATGCAAATCGGTACCAAGAAACAGGTGTATTTTTGGAAACAGAAGGTGCAGATTGGAGCAAGAAATAATCTGTATTGTTGGAAACTGCAAATGCAATCTGAAATCTAAAAACAGTCAACTGTAGGTGCAAACTGAAATCCGAAAACAGTCAACTGCAGATACAATCTGAATTTAAAAATAGTGAACTGCAGGTGCAATCTGAAATCTAAAAACAGTCAACTGCAGATTCAATCTGAATTTAAAAATAGTGAACTGTAGGTGCAAACTGAAATCTAAAAACAGTCAACTGTAGGTGCAAACTGAAATTTAAAAATAAAATATCAAATTAAAAATCCATACCGTCTGCACCAATTCAGATGATAGTAATCCGCCAAGTTCAGTCCCCCTCACGCCTTCGGCGCTCGGAGTCCCGAACTTGCGGGGCAATTTGGAATATTGCAGCTGCCATTTTTCAAAACGGTATTATTGGAGCGACCGAAGGGAGCCATTCGCGAAGCGAATTTATGACAACAGACTCCCACCGCCTCTGAAAAATTCCTAGCGAAGCGACGGAATTTTTTTATACGTTTTTCAAAACCACGGTTTTGGTTTCCAAATAATCGTTCAAAACCTGTTCACCGTTTTCACGTCCGATACCGCTTTCTTTGACGCCGCCAAACGGCAGCGACGGCAAAACGCGCGCGTGCTGGTTGACCCAAACGATGCCGACGTCCAGTTGTTCAACGGCGGTTTTGGCCTGTTTGAGGTTGTTCGTCCAAACGGAAGCGCCGAGACCGTAAATTGTGTCGTTGGAACGCTCAATGGCGTCGTTGAGATCTTTGACGGGAACGAGGACCATGACCGGCCCGAAAATCTCTTCCCGAAGCAGGACGGACGTTTTGGAGCGGTCCGGCGCCAACGCAACGACTGTCGGCTCAAAGAAATAGCCGTTCAAAGGTTTTCCCGAACGGTCCGCCTTCAAAACGTTGCCGCCGGTCAAGATTTCGCCGGCGCCCGGCCCCGGAATTTCGTCGGATTCCGTTTCCAGGATTTCAAGGCGGATCCGTCCCATCACATCGATCAGTCGTTCCCATTGATTTTTATCACAAACGGGACCCATCGTTGTTTCCGATTCAAGACCGTTTCCGACATGGATTTTTGAAACTTCCGCCAGAACCTGCTTTTTAAATTCTTCAAAAATGGATTCAAAAACAAAAATGCGTTTCGGAGAAACGCATGCTTGCCCGCAATTGAAGAAACGGGCGCGAACCGCTTCGGTTGCAGCCCAACGAACGTCAACGTCGCCGCAAACAATCATCGCGTCGCTGCCGCCCAATTCCAACGTCAAGCGTTTTTGAACCGGATTGGCGGCTGAGAAGACTTTTTCCCGCAAAAGTTTTCCGGTTTCAATGCTGCCGGTAAACGATATTTTTTGAACCGCCGGTGATGTCGCAAAAACATTTCCGGTCAATTCGCCGGTGGCGGGAACAACATTTAAAACGCCGGCCGGAAGACCGGATTCATAAAAGATTTCAGCCAAACGCAAAACTGTCAGCGGGCCGTCTGTGGACGGTTTGACGACGACTGTGTTTCCGGTCAGAATCGCCGGAATAACTTTCCAGGAAAAAATGAGTGCCGGAAGGTTCCACGGCAAAATCGCGGCGCAAACGCCGAGCGGTTTTTTGGAAACGAATGCGTAACCGTTTGAATTCTGATAAAATTTGGCGTCGGGAGACAAAAGAACAGAAGAAAGGCTTGCAAAATAATCGATCACTTCGGTGACGCCTTCAATTTCACGGCGCGCTTCTTTGAGCGGCTTGCCCTGCTCTTTTGTGAGAAGAACGGCGAGTTCGTTGGCGATTGATTCTTCTTTGAGGGCGGCGGAAACTTTTCCGAGGATAAAGGCACGGTCTTTCGGGTCTGTTTTTGACCAAGAATCGAATGCAGTTTTTGATGAAGAAATAGCGTCTTGCAGCGTTTTTTCATCTGCAAGAGTTACAGCGCCGACAAGTTCGCCTGTCGCCGGATTTTTAACGTTGGCTTTTTGAAGACTGGATGGTTCGCATTTTTTACCGGAGATAAACATAATGGGTCACCATTTTGATGATGAAATTAAGTGTAAGGGTTAATTTACAGTAATTAGAAACCAGAATAGAAACTGGAAACTGGAAACTGGAAACTGGAAACCAGAAATTACAAAAATAAATTAACTTATAATATAACTTAAAGTTATAAAATAATTAAGCTTACAAATAATTTAATCAGTCAAATGGTTTTACAAAACATTTTTACAAAACCTCGCGCGGGTCTGTAATTTCGCCGGTAATGGCCGACGCGGCCACCGTTGCGGGCGAACCCAAGTAAATGTTGCCGCCCTTGCCCATCCGTCCCCGGAAATTCCGGTTGGCGGTCGACAAACAGTTTTCGCCTTCCGCAATCACGCCTTGGTGAGCGCCGAGACACGGGCCGCAGCCGGGCGTAATGAAACTGACGCCAGCTTTGACGAGCGTTTCAAAAATGCCGGACTCGATTGCGTCGAGCAAAACCGAGCGCGACGCCGGTGTTGCAATCGTCCGGACTTTGACGGTTTTTCCTTTGAGAATATCAGCGGCGACCGCCAAATCTTCCAGGCGCCCGTTGGTGCATGTCCCGATAAAAGCTTGGTCGATCGGCGTTCCGACGACTTTTGAAATCGGCGCCACGTTATCGACTTCGTGCGGACAAGCGATTTGCGGCTCAATGTCGGCGGCGTCAAAATGCCTCTCAGAACAATAAACGGCGTCAGCGTCGGCGTAAACCGGTTCAAAATCTGCGGCTGCCCGACCCTTGAGATATGCAAACGTTTTTTCATCCGGCGGAACAATGCCGGCTTTCGCGCCCATTTCAATCGCCATGTTGCACATCGTCATCCGGCCGGCCATGGAAAGATCGGAAACCGCATCGCCGTAATACTCGACGGCTTTGTACGTCGCACCGGAAATGCCGGTTTTTCCGATCAGATAAAGCGTGAGGTCCTTCGCATAAACGCCTTTTTGAAGCGTCCCGTCGACGGTCATTTTGATCGTTTCGGGAACCCGGAACCACAATTTTCCGGAAGCAAAAATTTCCGCCATATCGGTGGCACCAACGCCGGTTCCAAACGCGCCGAACGCGCCGTAAGTACAAGAGTGAGAGTCGGCGCCGATAATCAGTTTTCCCGGAAGGGCGAATCCCTTTTCCGGCAAAACTTGATGACAAATGCCTTCGCCGCCTTCATAAAAGTTGGAAATACCTTGTTCTTTGACCCATTCCCGCGTGCTTTTTTGAAGCAGCGCCGCCACTTCCGTGCTGGCCGGAACCAAATGGTCGAACGGAATAATGATTTTGTCGGCGTCCCAAACCTTTTGAACGCCCATTTCCCGGAAAGAACGCAGCGCCAAAACGCTGGTTCCGTCGTGCGCCATCGCATAATCAATATTTGCCGACACAAAATCGTTGGCCGACACGTCGCCGCCGGAGGCGCGGCTGAAAATTTTCTCGCTGATCGTTCCTTGCATTGCAATTCCACCAAAAACTTGACTTGATTATTGAAAAATGAAATTAAAAAAAAACTTAATTTACTCATCGCGGTTTTTAACGTCGACTTCCATCAAATCTTCCGCGATTGCCACGTCTTCAAACTCTGTTTTCGCTTCATCCAAAACCGGCGCGACGTCATCCGAGAATCGCTGACTGATGTGCGTCAGAACCAATTTTCGGACGTCGTATTTTTTCGCCAGGCGCGCAGCGCTTTTGGCAGTCGAATGCGCCCATTCGTCTGCGTTTTCTTTCATATCTTCCGTAAACGTCGCTTCGTGAATCACGACGTCGGCTTCCTGCGCTTCATAAAAGAAAAAGTCGGTTGCGCGCGTATCGCCGCTGTAAGCAATTTTAATCCCGGGACGCATGGGACCGACCACCATTTCCGATGTGATTACAGTGCCGTCGGGAAGCGTCACGCTTTGCCCGTTGTGCAATTTTGAAAAGTTCGGACCGGGATTGACGCCGAGTTCGACGGCGCGGTCTTTATTGAACCGGCCGGGACGTCTGTTTTCTTCCAAAACAAAACCGAGCGCCGGACGGTCATGATCGGCGCGGACAGCTTTGACGGTGTAGCCGTTGTATGAAACAACGTCTCCCGGAGACAGTTCTTCCACTTTTAACGGAAATTTCAGTTTGTGCATGCCGAGTCTTGAAAAAGCGTCCATGATTTCGTAAATACCGGACGGCCCGTAAACGGCGATTTCCTCGGTTTGGCCCAAAAACGCCAACGTTTGAAGAAGTCCCGGCAGACCCAAAATGTGGTCGCCGTGAAAGTGGGACAGAAAGATAGAGTGAAGCTTCATCATGCCGGTTTTGGCGCGCATCATTTGCTGCTGCGTGCCTTCGCCGCAATCGAAAAGAATCATCTCCCCGTCCCTGTTCAATAAAATGGAAGACGTGTTTCTTTCTTTGGAGGGAAAGCCTCCCCCTGTTCCGAGAAATACAATTTTAATCATTTGACGTTTAAAAAGACACAGGAATTATTTAAATTCATTCAAATCAATCTATCCGAAATCTATTGTTTTCATATTGTTTTCATGGTGAGAAAATGGCAGCAGCAAAAAAATCAACGACGGCAAAAGAACCGGCAAAAGCGGAAACGACGAAAAAAACGGCAGCGATTTCGAAGAAAGCGGCGGCGCAACCGGTCAAAGAACAAAAGCCGGCTCCTAAAACCGAAACAAAAAAGACAACAACCGGCTCTTCCGCAAAAACAGCAAAACCAATAAAGCCAACAAAATCTGCACCGAAAGCAGAAGTTGCCCCTGTTATTTCAAATTTGAAAAGCAAAACCTATCCGCTTTCATCTCTTCCGACGTTCCCGATTTCCAAACGCCCGGACAACCGGAAAAACTTCAACGCCATTTGGGAAATTTTAAGCCAAGTTTATCCGAAACCGGACATCGAATTGGATTTTAAAACGCCGTTTGAATTGCTGGCCGCCACCATTATGTCGGCGCAATGCACGGATGTTCAAGTCAACGCCGTTACCAAAGTCCTTTTCCCAAAATACCCGACAATTCAGGATTATGCAAACGCCAACCCGGCCGTTTTTGAAAAAGAAATTTATTCCACCGGATTTTACCATACCAAGACCAAACATATTATCGCATGCGCGCAAATCATCATCAAGGAATACGATTCTAAAGTACCGGACACGATGGCGGAACTCGTCAAACTCCCCGGCGTCGGCCGAAAAACCGCCAACATCGTTTTGGCGCGCGGATACGGCATTATTGACGGCATCGCGGTCGACACGCACGTGAAGCGGTTGTCCAATAAGCTCGGGTTCACGGAAAACGAAGATCCGGAAAAGATTGAAAAAGATTTGATGAAATTGGCGGACAAAAAAGATTACGACGACCTGTCGCTCACCCTCATTTTCCACGGACGCCGCGTTTGCAACGCCCAAAGACCAAAATGCGACATTTGTCAAATTCAAGAACTCTGCCCGTCAGCATTTTTGTAAAAACGATTGCGATGCGCGGCGAAGCACGCGCCATCGCCCACATTTTTAAAAAGAATAACAAAAAAGGTAAATGAAATTTTGAAAAAAAGAGAAGAAAAACCGAGATTTTAGGAATAAAAGTGCATCGTTCGGGATTCGAACCCGAACGATGTACACTTTCTTACAAGCCAAAACCTCGATAAAAAGCATATCAATCGAAGCCATAGACACATAGAACAGCGAACTTCGACTTTCCGCTTTTATGGTTGTTAGCGGGCAACCAGAGCGGTTTTGTTATGTCAAGATTATTTTTCATCTATTTATAGCTATCTTTTTATACTACAATTTTTAATCAGTAATTAATCACGCTTAGCGGCGTGATAATTAGCGAAATAAGGATGTAGACACATATGCAAAATATACCAAACAGCGCAGCGGATATAAATTCGCTCATAGACTTTATTGACGAATACAGCTCGTCATGCACAGCAAACTACGAATCAGACTTGGCACAAGCTGCAAAATACAAAAACGCAGCTGCAGAGTTCGAAAGCGACGCCAAATACTGGGACGATGAACGCCAAAAGGCGGCAGCAATCAGAGTTATTCTCTGCGAAAAAGCGGAGGTGGCCGAATGAGCCTTGTTAAAATCAAAATCGACCTACATGAAGAACAAGGAGGCATTACCGGCGCCTGTATTTCTTTCAAAGCAAAAGAAATGACAGTAGAAGAAGCGGAAAAAGTAGAAATCGGCTTGGGCGCCCTCGTGATGTCTAAATTCATGGTGAACGAAGCAAAAAAACAAGAAGCAAAACGAGCCAAAAAAGGCAAAAAGCAAGACGAGGATAAGCAAGATGTCCCGACAGCTTGATTTTCGCTATATTTTGGCTAAAAACGAGTGTATCCGGCGTAGAAAAGTAAACTCTGAACAGATACGAACCTTGTGCAGTCTAAACAAGCGCGAGCAAGCCAGACGGCTTATGAAAAAGATTGCAGAGGACGAACCGGACAAATTCGTATACACTGCAGAAAAAGGGAGAGTCTTTCTCTCCCGAATCTACAGCCCGGACGACGATCAGAACGACAACGACGATGAAATAGACGAAGACTAATGACGGATTATGCAACAAAATCCGGCCGCGCCAGAAAAAAAGCCGGGTGTAATTGTAACAAAATACGGTGACGAAATCGTAACGGAAGAACGCCAAAGAATCCGGATTTTGGTCCGCGAATTAAATGCCGGTCGGGAAGGATTTACCATTCCGGAACTTCAAGAACGCCTTGGATTCGCAACGTATGCCGGCGCCAAGAAGTTTGCCAAAAACATAAGCAAAAACAACCCGGAACTATTCCGTTATGAAAGCCCGACAATAACACTACCGGCACACATCATTTTCAAAAAACAAAAATTCTAAACGACAAAAGACGATGAAAATTTTTCCTCCGGATTTTCATTGTCTTCTTTTTTTTCAAACTTGACTATACTCGGTATAGTCATTTTTGCCTTGACTATACTCGGTATAGTATGCCGTCCATTACTGTTCAGGTTTCCAGTGGAAACGCGCTTACCAAGAACCGTAAAACTCTTTTTAAAATCCGACTATACCGAGTATAGTAAATCAAAAAAAGGCACGCTGACCTTAAATATCAATGATTTTGGGGTCTCACCCTCAAAAGATAAAAATAAAGAAAAAACGTAATCAAAAGAATTAATCAATAGCAATATAAAGAGCGCCGACCGCGCGCCCTTTTTATTTTTAAAAAAAAGGTTTCACCTATTTGCCTACCCCTTTACGTGAAACAAGATAATAAAGGTTTCACCTATTTGCCTACCCCTTTACGTGAAACACAAATGTGCGGCCGCTTTTTGCGGGCAGCTGCCGGAACGGCAGCCGCAAAAAGCGGACGCGGTGCGCGTTCTTCCTTCGCCGGGGGGACTGGCCCCCGGCTCGGCGCGCCCCGCATTTATTTGCCCCGTTACGTTTAGGGATTTGCCCCGGCCGGAACAGGCCCGTAAATGTACCTGCAAAACCAACAACGGCTAAGGCAATGTAAAAGTAATTATACACTAAACGGCAAAAATACACGCATGGAAGCCCCCAAAATGAAAATTGCAACCGTTTTGAGAACCTGTAAAATTTGCGGCGGCCAGTATAGCAGCCGCGGAATTTTGAACCATGAGCGGGCGTGTGCGGCCCGCCAAGCTGTAGCCGATACAACCCCCACCCCGCCGGCAGAACCCCCCGAACCGGCAAACCCGGAGTTAACTCCACCCAACCCTGAAAATGCTCAACCTGACACGATAGAACAGCCACGAATAACACCTTCACCGATACCGGCACGGCTTGACCCCGTGCCGGCACCGGTTCAAACAGAAGAAAAAAGAGATACAGTAGAGACCATGGACGAAATTGAAACTCTCTCCGGAGACACGATAAAAATTATCCGCGACGTTGCAAAAACGCCGATAGTAGAACAAATTGCACCGTCGATCCCTTACGAACTGCAAGCCACTGAAAATATAAAATCCATTTTACAAACCCCGGGAGTTCCGGAACTGATCCAAGCCGGCGCCAACTTGGCCGAAGCAATAACCGATCGGATCATTAACGGCCCGAAAAATAAACGGTCCGCCGCCGAAGACGATCCAAACCCTTTAGCGGACTTGAGCTTGGAAGAAGCGAAGAGGAGGTTCTGACATTGATAATTAAAATTTTCGGCTTGAATATAGATCCGATTTTAGAAGTCCGGAAACGAATTGACGGCATTTCCGATACGGATTACATGGAAATGAGAGAAGACATCATCACCATCATCGAAGAACAAGACAAAAAACGATTCGGGCGATAAAATGACACACGAAAGAGCACTTTTTTTATATGCAGCCGCGATAGTTTCAGCTGATCGTATAATCATTTCAGAATTACGGGCCGAAAATGAGGCACTAAGATTTGAAATTGAACAATTAAAAACTAAAAAATGGTGGCAATTTTGGAAACCATAAAAGAGTTGACGCCGGACGAAATCCGAAAAATTACGGACGAATTTCACACTTTAGGCGTCGTCGGCGAAAAAGGAAGCGGTAAAAGCGTTTTAGGTGCAATGTTCGGCGCTGCAGCCCCGGTCCGTACATTTGTTTTCGATATGCTCGGCGTGTATAACCCGGACAATAAATTTAAAACTGCAGTTATTCCGGGCATGGCCTATTATCCGTCCCCCGAATCGTTTATTCAAAATTACGATAAAACCGCAAAAAAACACGTCATCAGCTTTGAAAACGTCGAACTTGACAACTTAGTACAAGCGGTAGACATGGTCTGCGAATTCATCATCGACAAAGTTAAAAAAGACGGCATAGAAACCGAAATCATAGCCGACGAAGCGGCCGACTTTGTTCCGGAAGCCGGCAAAATTTCAAACAAATTCCACATTTTAACCAAAAACGGCCGGAATTGGGGCATACGCCCGGTTATCTTTTTAACTCAACGGCCGCAAAGCGTCACTAAAAAGATTTTTGAACTTGCAGACGGAAACTTCCTTTTCGGCCAATTAGGCGAAAACACACTGGACAGAACCGTTTCAATGACAAACACCCGTGATCCGGACGAAATGAGAACGCTATTGAGAGAACTCCCGCCCCGACATGTCCTATTCGTCCACAAAAACGAAATTCAACCCTACAAAATTCCCACTTATAAAAACGCATTCAAGCAACGTTGACCAATACTATCCACACTTCCTCCTTTTTAAATAAAAATAGGATAATATTCCCCTTGCACGTAAAAAAACAAATTTACTGTGCAAGGAGAATACTCAAAATGGGAAACTTACCTGATACAAACGTCACAAACGGAAAAGTCGGCCTCGGTACAATTGCCGCGGCCGCCGTTGTAAAACCCATCCTCGAAGCGGCCTTAAAACCGATCGTCGGCGATGCAAACATTTTGTCCGCTGTTACCAAAGGCGCCATTGCCGTTATTGGCAGTGAAGCGATTGGCGGCACTGTCGGCAACGTCCTCGGCATTGCCGAAGGAATGGACGCGGTTGAAGACGGCTTGGCCGTTTTAGGCCTCGGCTCCAAAGTCCAGCTTTTGGCTGCAACCAACAACGCTGCGGAGGCGTTCTAAATGCCGAGAATGGGAGACGGAACGAAAGTCCGCATGACGAAAACCGACCCGCAAGGCGAAGCAAACATCGTTGTAAAAGAATACAACATCTCGGTTGACTTCCCGGAAATCGCCGAAACCACACCGACCGAACGCCAGTTCATGGAACTTGAAGCTTTAAACGGCGTTTTGGAAGAATCGGACCGGTTCCGGATCGAAATCTACAATCCCGGTACCGCAATTGTCAATTTGGATCCAGTTACTTCAAAAATCAGCATTCCGTACCGCTTGCTGAACAACAAACTCAAAACCACATCAAACCGGGTTATGACGTTGAACGATTTGGACATCTCCAAAGCAGCCATTCTGGCCGGCACAAAAGTCCCGCTTTACCCGAGACAATGGACCAACATCGGCGAATACACAGTGTACCCGAAAACCACGTTTAAATTGGGCCACACAACCGCCGGCGGCCTTGACAAAAACAACGACCGGTTATTGATTGTTCCGTACGTGTAACCGGAGGTGATCACCTCATGGTACACGAACTGTTAATCACAATGAGCGGCCAAAACGCCGTTAAAGAACTGCAACCGGTTGAAATATACCGGCTGCTGTACAACGGCAACCCGCTGCCGGACAGTACTTTGTCAACAAGCTTGCCGTTTTTCGGTTGTAAAATCTTCAATCAAAGCAGCCAAAACGCGTATGCATATTTCAACAACGGGCGGGACAAAGGCGATGTTATCGACGCCGGCCGGGAAAGAATCTGGGAAGGATTCTCTCTTTCCGACATTTACATCCAAAACGTCGGCGACGACGTAATCCCGCGCGACAAAATCAAAGTCACGATTTACAGTGACCACGCAAGCATTTTACGGTACTTGGAACTGCAGGCAATTGAAAAACGGATCGGAAAAGAACTACTCTCAAAAAGCTTAGTCGGAGGCGGTGTTTAATGGTTTTTGACTTCAAAAAATTAGTCACACAAAACATCAAAAACACAAGCGGAAATACGCTCACTCAAACTCTGGCCCCGCAGCTGAACATCAAAGACGCTATTAACCTTTCCACAAATTCGACAACGGAAAGCTACAGCGACCAACGGCAATATTTCAAAAACATCACCACAACCACAAACTACAGCCCTATTTTCGCGTTAAATTCTTCCGGCATTTCCGGAAACCCGGCAATTTCCCCGGCCGTGAGTACAACACCCACGACGACAAACAAGACGGAAGGCGGCAGCGCCGGAATTAACCCGAATATGGTAATTATCGGAGCGGTTGCATGTGTTGCTGTAATTGTCGGATTGCCGCTCATTGAAAAGGCCTTAAAACCGTAATGAGGAGAATATGAAAAATAAAGAAAAACCGATCACAAAGAAATTTAAATTCAAATGCGGCAACTGCGGAAACTCTGAAAAAGCCCCGTTTAAGAAATGCCCGGCCTGCGGTAAAAAAATCATCGGATGGTCGGAATGAAAAAATCAACCATGATTGCCGGCGGAATATTGGCCGCAGCCGTGGTCATCGGCATTGCCGCCGGCAGCACTAAACAAACAAACGAAGACTTCATCGGCGGTGGCGGCGGTTACGGCGGCGGCGGAGATATGTCCGGCTGGATTGACGGCATTTTCAACGCAATGCAACCGCAAACCACCACTGAAGAAGAATTTATTCCCGCTGCAGCCCGCAGCAGCCCGCTGATCGACGTCCGGACAACTTTACCCGGAGCTGCGAATTATCTTAACTGGGGCCCGCTGTACGGCGGCCAAGGCCAACACGGCGGAATAGGTATCAACGGCACAAACAACCTCAAAAGCACCGGCCTTGGCGACGGTAAACCGATCGGATTTACTGCAGAGACCGGCGGCGGTGGTTTCAGCAACCTCTACAGTGCCCCGACAACCACCGGAAGCGGCGGCAACAGTGGAGGCGGTACAGGAAGCAGCGGCGGAGTCGGAAAAGCTCAAGTCGTCGACATCCGGGCAACGATGAACGGCGCCTTCAAAAACATGTACGGCGGCTACAAAAAACCGTCCGGCCCGGGCGTAATGGGGATGGGCTAAATGGGAGTAACGCCGCAAAGCTACACAAAATCCGACGTTCAAGGCGGGTTAGACGCAGATAAACCGCCCCACCCGCTCGCAAAAGAGATTTACATAGCAACCGACACGCAAATCCTTTACATCTGCTTTGAAGACGACGTTTGGACCGGACAGCCTATCCCGGTTCAAAATCCGTTAAGCACCGATTCAGACGGTGTTTTACGTTATAACGGAACACCACTCATTCCGGTATCATCGACAAAAAGCGGCACAGAGGCAGGAGTTACTGGCCAAGACTGGTATGAACATTTAGCCGGCCAAATTGGTTACATGTCTCAAGCGGACTATAACGCCCCCGCAAACGGCTTCACAATCGGAATGAGAATGACTGACGCTGCAGGAAATGTCCTCGATGAATGGCTGCAGTCGGTATCCGGCCGGACGGCTTCAATCCCCGGGGACATTATGCAGCGCTTCGCAAAAACAAAAACAAGCAACAAACTGTATGTCCGAAACTATAGATTCACAACGTCGGGGGCTATCACTCTTACATACTCGGAAACGGCAGCATTTGTCAAAGTCTAAGGAGGTGAAACAAATAACAGAAGACGAAAATAAAAAATTCCACATCGGTAAGGAGAACATCAAATGGTTGCTGTTTGCCTTCATCTTCGCACTCGGCTTTTTAATCAGCGCAATCTTTCCGGAACAGGCCGAACAGGTCTACAACATTTTAATGGGCCTGATCGGATTTCTCGCTGGCGCAGCTCACTTTTGGCTTTCTCATCCGTTGCCTTAAGTAACCACCCGAATCCGGTCTTTTGGCCGGATTTTCTCTTTTTTCCGCCGGCGGAATTGGCACATTTTCCACTAAATCCGGATCCGGATTTTTAGGCATATTTTCCACTTATCTCCCGGATGAAATTAGGCATATTTGCCAAATGTGACGCCGGCATTTCTGGCAAATCTTCCAATTCGTTTCGGGCGCAGATAAAACCGCCTACCTATGCGTTTGATACTGTTTTTATCCCATTTCCGTACACTTTTTGGCTAAATTTGCGCCGGTGGAATTGGCATATTTGCCACCAAATTTATATAGTTAAAGCTATATGGAATATTTGCCAATTTGTGGCCAAGGTGATAAAATGAAATATATTAGCGGAAAAGTGTACGAAGACGACGAATATAATAAATTCATGGCTAAGCGTAACGAATTAAAAGAATTATTGACATATATTAGAGAAAATCACGACCGGGATAATTCATTACCGAAATCATTTTACAAATACATGTCAGAGGTTTTAAAATACACACCGGACGAAATTGCCGAACAAACCGGGTATGACCATTCCGGCATCAGGAAAGCGTTAAAGTCTTAACGCTTCCTTTTTTTTCAACATTGTAACTTTTTATTTATATAATTGAGGTGATATTTTGATTTTGGATAATCAGATAGCGGACGCTTTCTACGTTGACATGATTAACCGGAATTTGGAAAAAAACACGGCAAAACAGTATTCCAAAATCGTTTCCCGATACCTAAACATGACCGGCATGAAACAATTCCTGAAAGGCGCCGGCTACCAAAAATATAAGCCGTTCCTTACCGTTTTTCTGGAACATACTCGGGCAATGAAACACAGTTATTCATACACAAAAACGCAATTCACAGCCATTAATAACTTCTTCATGTACTTGATTGATGAGGATTTTGTAGACCATAACCCGGTCCCGCAGTTCCGCGCCAGATACGTGAGAACCTACAAAGCTCCGGAACCGGCTCCAAAAAAACAATGTACTCCGGCGGAAATAAAACTCCTCGTCGATACGGCGCCGCACCTGCTCTGGAAGACCATAATTTTGCTGTACGCAGTTACGGGCCTCCGGAGAGAAGAACTCGTCTCCCTGAACATCGGCTGCATTGATTTTGAAAAGAGAATTATTCACGTGCCGCCGCACAAAAAGCGCACAAATTGCAGAGTTCCGGTAACGGACGAGGTCTTGGGATTTATCCTTGACTATTTGGAAATCAGAATAGATTAGGGCCACATGCTGCTTGACGAAGATCCGGTCTTTCTTGGAATCACATGTAAAAACAGAATCGGCGGAGAACAAATCAGATTAAACATGAAGAAGATCGGATTGAAATGCGGGCTGCATATTGAAAACGGCCGCAGCGACGAACGGATCATACCCGGGGCAATGCGCCACACGTTCACGAATAACATAAAAGAGTCCGGCTTAAATCCGGATTATGTGGCCGAATTAAGAGGCGACAAACGGGACAAATCTCAAGACGCGTATTACAGAATCAATACTGTACGACTCATTGAAGAATATGATAAGCACGCGTTGACACTTGCTGAAGTGTCCTAAAAGGGACAGTTTTCTCTGCGACCGGCGCAAGATCCGGGCGCAAAAATAGCACAAAAAGGAAAGAGTATAAAAAGCTATCGAAAAACAGAACGGAGGTAATGAGATTTTGACTTATAAGAAAGTGCATCGTTCGGGATTCGAACCCGAGTTTGCGGCTTGGAAGGCCGCAGTCATAGCCGCTAGACCAACGATGCAGGTTGTAAAAGATCAAAAATCTGATTCAGGAAAGCCCGAATCAAGCATGTCAAAAAGAGATTGATTTTATATAAATATTTTGGTAATCGGTTTTTTCAAAACTGAAAAACAATGGCTGCCTCAACACTAAAATTTTGTAAAAATATGCTTGGTAATTGAAGATGTCAAACAAACCATCCCGCTTAAACAGACGCTTTGCGTCTGTTTAAGCGGATATCACGTAGCGGGAAGGTGCAATCGGAAACTGCGGGGGAAATACCGAACAAAGCAACAACTGTATTGTTAGAAACTGAAAGGTGCAAATCGGTACCAAGAAACAAGTGTATTGTTGGAAACAGTAGATGCAAAATGAAATTTAAAAATAGTCAACTGTGATGCAAATTAAAATCTAAAAGTAGTGAACTGTAGATGCAAACTGAAATCTAAAAATAGTTAACTGTAGGTGCAAACTGAAATTTAAAAATAGTTAACTATAGGTGCAACCCGATAATAAAAATCGAATAAACCGGCACAGAAAATATAATTTTGCAAAACAGTTACTTGAACTTTGGAAATTGAAATATATTTTCGGAACATTATTTTGAGAAAAAATGACAATTTTTTTTAACAACCATTTTTTATTTATGTCAACTCTTCTCTTTTTTTGAACACTTGACATTTCCGGATATCATCAAGTTTTAATACAATCAAAAGCTTCTTTACTTGAATATTATTCTATTTTAAAATTAAATCAAGTTCAACGCTCATTTTGCCCGGTGTAAAATATGGTGACCAATCTGGATGATATTGCGCTTTTGAGTCCGCTCAGGTACAAAAATACATCCTTGAAACTGTTTTTGGTCATTTTCGGGCTCCTGACCGGTCTTTTGTCCGACACGCCGCTTTTACCGCTTTTCATCGCTGTTTGCATGATTGCGGCGACGATCATTTTCGGGAAAATTCCCGTTAAATTTTATTTCAAACTGTTTGCGGCGCTGCTTGGATTCGCGCTGATCAGCTGTATTATTTTGTTATTCTTTTCAACCGGCGAAGACAGCCCTGTTCTGTGGTCGATTGACATTTTGTGGTGGACATTTTCAATCACGACCGCCAGTCTCAACCAAGCCGTTTTGGTCTTTTCAAGAACAATCAACGGCCTTGCCTGTATTTTCTTTTTATCCATGACGACGCCGATGCTTGAAATGTTTTCTTATTTCAAACGCGTCTCCTTCCTGGACGTCTTTATCGAGTTGGCGATGCTGATTTACCGTTACATCTTCGTCTTTTTGGAAACGGCGATCAACATCCAATCCTCTCAGAAAATGAGGTTCGGTTACAAAGGTTTTAAAAACAGCATCCGATCACTCGGAATGCTTGTCGGAACGCTGTTTGTTCAAACCCTTGAACAGGGCGACAAACTCTATTTATCTATGAATTCGCGGTGCTACACAGGAAAATTGCCGTTTTACACGCAAAAATATAAAATTAAAGCGACGGACGCTGTCCTTTCCGTTTTATTCATCGGGGCGACAATTGTTGTTTTCATTTACACAAGAGGCTATCAATTCTTTTAATTCATAATCTAATTCAGTCTAATCAATTCGTTTAATCAATTCATTTAACCAATTATTCAGTCTAATCAATTTATTTAATCACATTCGGCTCATTCAATTGACTTTTAAATCATTCATAGAGGGACATTTTTCATGATGATCTTAGAAACGCAAAACCTGGAATACAGTTATCCGGACGGCACAAAAGCCATTGATAACGTTTCCATTCAAATTCCGGCCGGCGAGAAAATCTCGTTTGTCGGGAAAAACGGATCCGGAAAGTCCACTTTGTTTTTGCTTCTCAACGGCACTTTCAAACCCAAAAAAGGAAAAGTGCTTCTCGGCGGTCAAGAAATTTCATATTCGTCGTCCGGACTCCTTGATCTTCGAAAACGCGTTGGGATCGTGTTTCAGAACTCTGACGACCAAATCATTGCGCCGACGGTGTATCAAGATATCGCATTCGGCCCCTCAAATTTGAATTATAAAAGAGAAGAGATCGACAAAATCGTCAACAAAATGTTGGACTACTTCGGCCTTCAAAGCCTGAAAGACAAGCCGCCTCACCATTTGAGCGGCGGGCAAAAGAAACGCGTCGCCATTGCCGGCGTTCTGGCCATGGATCCGGACGTCATCATTTTGGACGAGCCGCTTTCCAATTTGGATCCGGTCGGTGCGGATGAAATTTTGGATATTTTAAACGAACTCAACCATTCCGGAAAAACCATCATCATTTCCACGCACGACGTGGATTTGGCGTACAAATGGTCCGACCGTGTTTATTTGATGTCGGGCGGCAAATTGATCGACGAAGGCTCGCCGAAAAATGTGTTTTCAAACGAAGAACAAGTGAGAAACGCCTCCCTCAAAAGCCCGGTAATTTTAGACTTTTACCATGAACTCGAAAAGCGCTGGCTCGCCACCGGCGGGCAGCAGCCGAAAGATATTCCGGAATTGGTACAGCTTCTCCATAAGATTGATTTGATGCGCGTCGACGTCGGTCCGGATACCCGCGTCGGCGAATGCGTGAATTTAGGCGTTCTGTACCGGGATTATTCCAAAGACGGGATCTATGAAGCCGTCAATTCCCGCGTCCTTTGCAAAAACGATGACGGAACCGCTGTCGTTGAAGTGAACCGCCGGGTGCTCAAACCGGGTATCATTTGCGTTTACAACATGGAAAGCTATGACAAAGACGAATATGCGCAAATCGTTTCGGAATACGACATCAATTTCATCGGTGCGATGGGAAAACGAAGCAAAGAGCGCGCGGAAGAAGAAGGCATCGAAATTGTCTGCAATTCCGGCGTCATCGACAAGTCCATCCTCAATGCGCTCACCGGAAACCGGTGTTTGATTTTAACCAGCCAAGGCATGGTGGAACACACTTCCAAACGCATCCGGGATTATATTAAGAAAAGCGGCATTCGTTTGTCTTTCCATCCGGTCGGCAAGAGTGCGGCGGAAATTGAGGAAAATACGAAAAAACGGGATGAAGTTTCAAATTCGGATGTCATAAAAAACGAACCGCCGGCAGATATTTACGACCACGGTGTCGACGATGAAGAAACGTGCGGCTGATTTGTCAGTAATTTGATTTGATAGTAATTTAAATCGGTGTTTTCAGCTGAATTCATCGATCTGTTTTTATTATTATAATCGTGCAAACCACCCCGCAAAATCAGACGCTTTGCGTCTGTATTTTGCGGAATCCGATTGCAAGATACATTCTATTTTTAGGTACTGATTGCACCTGCTGTTTCCAACAATACAGTTGTTTCTTGGTACCGATTTGTATCCCCGGTTTCCAACAATACAGTTGCTTGCCTAATCCAATTTGCACCTACAGTTTACGATCTAAATTGTATCTGTTCGCGGTATCCGTAAAATACAGATGCTTTGCATCTAATTTTACGGGTTGGTTTGAATGATTTGAAAAATAAAACGGCTCCGATTTTATTCAAAATTGTTTAAAAGACGCCACATGCTTAAAAACCGCAAAAGAAAAAAGTATCGCCATAACGCGCGCGCAGTTGCCCGCCAAAAATACAATGGAAACAGAGGTGTTTTCCTAAAAATACCGCCAACAAGAGAATACTTTCACCGTGCAGTAATTAGGTTTTTATGTAACCTCTTAATTGAAAGACATATCTTATTACATTTCATCTAAAAATAACTTATAACTCAAAAATTAGATTCAACCGATGAATCTCCGAAAACAGGATCCTTATGAAAGAACTCATGATTAAAGGTGCCCGCGAGCACAATCTCAAAAATATTTCCGTCAACATTCCCAAAGACCGCCTGACCGTTATCACCGGCGTTTCCGGTTCCGGAAAATCGACGCTGGCGTTTGACACAATTTACGCCGAAGGCCAGCGCCGCTATGTGGAATCGCTGTCGTCTTACGCCCGGCAATTCTTGGGACTGATGGATAAACCCGACGTCGACAGCATTGAAGGATTGTCGCCGGCAATTGCCATCGAACAAAAAACGACGTCCAAAAATCCCCGCAGCACGGTCGGAACCGTGACCGAAATTTACGATTACTACCGCCTTCTGTTCGCCCGGATCGGAACGCCGTATTGTCCGGAACACAACCTCAAAATCGAATCGCAGTCGCCGGAAAAAATCGCCGACCTTGTGTTTACCGAATTTGAGGGCATGGTGACCGTTTTTGCGCCGATTGTCCGAAAAAAGAAAGGAACATACCAACAGCTGATTAAAGATTTGAACGGCGAAGGCTTCACCCGCGTCCGTGTCAACGGCGATATTTATCGCACAGACGAGGAAATCGATCTGGAACGGTATAAGATGCACGACATCGACATTGTGATCGACCGCATCGACGTCGACGACGAAAACGAACGCTCGCGTTTGGTGGAAGCCTGCGAAAAGGCGACCGCAAAATCCGGCGGACTCGTTTACGTCAACGGAAAGCCGAATTCATTCCGCAAGGACGGCAAAGAAACAAAAGGATTGTCGCAAAAAGTGATCCGGAAAAACGCGGATCTTGATGATGCCGGCAGCAGTTCAAAGAAAAAATCCGGATCCGATGCCGACGTTTTGATAGAGGTAACGTATTCATCCAAAATGGCTTGCCCCGAATGCGGTCTTTCGTTTGAAGAACTTCAACCGCGTATGTTTTCATTCAACAGTCCGTTCGGCGCCTGTCCGGAATGCAACGGCCTCGGCATTAAAATGGAATTCGACGAAGACATGCTGATTCCCGACAAAACCTTGTGTTTGGCGGAGGGCGCCGTCGCCGTTTACCGGAATTTTTTAGACGGCTACCGCCAGCAATATTTGACGGCCGTCGCCAAGCATTACAAATTCTCGCCCATGACGCCGATTTGCGAATTAACGGAAAAGCAATACAATGTCCTCATGTACGGTTCGGATGAAAAAATTAAATTCGAAATGGGCGCAAACGGCGGCGACGTCACCTACACGTCCACCAACTACTGGGAAGGCATTTTGCCACAATGCATCCGTCTGTATTCGCAAACGGAATCGGACTACAGGCGCCAGGAACTGGAAAAATTCATGAAAGTGTCCAAATGCCAGAAATGCGGCGGCCAGCGCTTAAATGACAAAGCGCTGTCGGTCAAAATTGACGGCCGCAACATCATCGACGTGACCAAAATGTCCGTCGTCGAATCCATTGAATTTTTCGATACGGTGCCGCTCACCGACAAGCAGCAAGAAATCGCCGCACTGATTCTCAAAGAAATCCGCGCCCGCCTGAACTTCTTAAATCAAGTCGGCATCGGCTATTTGACGCTCTTCAGAAACGCGGGAACACTGTCCGGCGGCGAAGCGCAGCGCATCCGTCTGGCGACGCAAATCGGATCAAATTTGACCGGCGTTCTTTATGTCCTCGACGAGCCGTCGATCGGGCTTCACCAGCGCGATAATCAAAAATTGATCGACACCCTTCGCCATTTGCGCGACCTCGGAAACACGTTGGTCGTCGTCGAACACGACGAAGACACAATTGTGAGCGCAGATTATGTGATCGATATGGGCCCGGGCGCCGGCGTCACCGGCGGACACGTTGTGTCCGCAGGAACGCCTGAGGAAATCGAAAAGGATCCAAAGTCGCTCACGGGTCTTTATTTGTCCGGCAAAGAAAGCATTACGCTGCCGGCGACACGGCGCATCTCGGACCAGTTCATTCGCCTGTCCGGCTGCACGGAAAACAATCTCAAAAACGTGACTTTGGAAATTCCGATGGGCACGCTCACAGTTGTTTCCGGCGTTTCCGGTTCCGGAAAATCGACGCTCGTTTACGACACGCTTTATCCGGCGCTCATGAAAGAAGTCCACAAATCAAAAATGGAAGCCGGCGCGTACAAATCTTTGGATTTGGACATCCCGGTCGACAAAGTGATTGTGATTGACCAGGACCCGATCGGCAAAACGCCGCGCTCGAACCCGGCGACCTACACTAAGATTTTTGACCGCATCCGCGACATCTATTCGGAAACAAAAGAAGCAAAAGTCCGCGGCTACGCCCCCGGCCGGTTCTCATTCAATGTGAACGGCGGCCGCTGCGAAGCGTGCCAGGGCGATGGTTTGATCAAAATCGAAATGAACTTCCTGCCCGACGTTTACGTGGAGTGCGAAGAATGTAAAGGAACGCGCTACAACAAAGAAACGCTGGAAGTCAAGTACAACGGCAAATCCATCGCCGAAGTCCTCGACATGACCGTTGCGGAAGCGCAGGAACACTTCAAAAAGGTGCCGTTCATCCACGACAAACTCGACACGCTTTCCCGCGTGGGTCTTGATTACATCAAACTCGGCCAAAGCTCGACGACGTTGTCCGGCGGCGAAGCGCAGCGGATTAAACTGACGCGCGAACTGTCCAAGAAAGCAACCGGACGAACCGTTTATCTTTTGGACGAGCCGACAACCGGTCTTCACTTCCACGACGTGAAAAAACTGATTTCGGTTTTGAACGACTTGACCGACATGGGCAACACTGTGATTGTGATTGAACACAACCTTGACGTGATCAAATGCGCCGACCACATCGTTGACATGGGACCCGAAGGCGGCGACGCCGGCGGAAAGATTATTGCGACGGGAACGCCCGAAGAATTGGTTACCAATAAAAAGAGTCATACAGCAGCTTATTTGAAGAAAACGATGGACAAATCGACCTATGCGGAATCGGTTGCCCCGGCCCCAAAAAAGAAAACGGTCAAAGCGGCAAAAACAGAAAAGGAAACGAACACAAAAACAGCAAGCGTTAAAATTGAAACGCCGGAAAAAGAAACCGTGAAGAAAACCGGAAAAGCCGCCGTTAAAAAATGACGGCGTTTTTACTTTTGGATGGAATGAAAAACCGGATGCGGTCAATCGTTGAATGGCGGCGGTTGGCCGATAATGCCGGTGCTTCATTTTTTTGTTTTTCTTTAGTTTTCTTTATTTTTTTTTGTTTTTCTCGTTTTTGATATAACAATTTATTTTTCAATTTTTTTTCCAATTTTAATTTTTTGAATGTTATTTTATTTGTTCATTCTTATTTTTGAATTTCATAATCATCAGACTATACTTCAATATTTTTAAATAAAATCAGAACAATTTCGAACACATCATAGGAATCAATTTGGTTTCTAATTTCGGGGTTATCTTTTTGGTTTTTTGAATCCTTCCAAGTTATTTTTAAAAATTCAAGATTGAGGAGTTTATTATGAGTGAAAATTTAATGGACACGCTCTCAAAGGGTTTTTCCCATTTTTCGAAAAATCCGATATTGTGGGCGCCGATTCTTTTAATGTTCGGCGTTATGTTTATCGTCTTATTTGCACTGATCATCGTATTGACACTTGCATTCGGGATTGCTTTTTCATCAGTGGGCTTGGGTGAAATGAGTCTTTACTTAATCCTTGTTCTCATCCTGTCCGGAATTGTGGTCCTCGCCGTTACGTCTTATTTCTCCGCCGGTTTGACCGGTATGTGTAAAGAAATCGAAGTTTCCGGCAAGACGTCATTTTCCGATCTGGCGAAATACGGCAACAAAGCCTGGGTACGCGTCTTTCTTTCGACATTGCTGATGGCGGTTATATCAGCGGTCTCAATTATCTTTATGATTCCGGCCATTGTCAGTTTGGCAAATGCAGGCATTACAAATCAAATGTGGTTGGACGCCATGAATGCCTCCATTGCCGGAAATCCGTTGGCGTTTGAACAAATTGCAACGACAGCCGTGGAAGCCGCAGCGTTTTCGTTTATCGGCGGTCTTTTACTCATGCTGGTTTACATGCTGATCGTCATGTTTGTGTTTTACTTTATGGAATATGCCATCGTGATTGATGATTTATCCGTGACGGCAGGCATTAAAAAATCATGGGAGTTGTTAAAGACAAGAGCCGGCGACGTCATTGTGTTTATCATCGTCGTCAGCGTGATTTCCTGGTTAATTTCAATGGTTTCGTATTTCATTGCGGAAATCTTGGCGGCCAGCGTGATTTTGTCATTGATCGGCATGTTGGTGACTTTAATCCTTGACATTGCCATCATCATTTTGACAACAATTTGGGCGGTTCGCAAATATTTGGTTTTGACCGAACAGCCGCTGCATGAAGAAGAAGATTTACTTTCGTACTAAAAAATTAATTTTAAAAAAGAATGAACGCGGACACCGATATTGGTGCCTGCGTTTTCATTTTAATTTTTTGGATTAACGCGTTCTCATTTTATATTTCAGCTTGCATCTACTGTTTCTGTATTTAGATTTCAGTTTACACCTACAGTTTCTATTTTTAAGTTACAATTTGCACCTACAGTTGACTGTTTTTAGATTTCAGTTTGCATCTACCAATTCTAACAATACAGTTATTTCTTGTTCCGGTTTTCAGCAGCCGGTTTCAACAATACAGTTATTTCTTGTTCCGATTTTCAGCAGCAGGTTCCAACAATACAGTTGGCTACTTTTCTCATTTTTGCATTTGCTGCCACCAATTGCACCTTCCCATTCTGCGGTATCCGCTTAAACAGACGCCAAAGGCGTCTGTTTAAGCGGGATGGTTTGCTTGGATTGAAAAAATAAAAAAAAGTGACCCTGAAATTATGAAAATTAAAAAGAAGGGAACGACAACTTTCGTTGCCGTCTCCAAAAAAGTGTCGCCATAACGCGCGCGCATGCCGCCCGCCAAAAAAATCAGTTTCACTTTTCCTTGTATTTCATCATCCGGGCCGCATTCAAAACCGCAATCATCGTGACGCCCACGTCCGCAAAAACGGCTTCCCACATATCGGCGACGCCGACGGCGCCGAGAACCAAGAAGATGGCTTTGACGCCGAACGCGAAGAGAATGTTTTGCCAAACAATTCGTGTCGTCTTCTTAGAGATTTTCAGCGCAGTCACCAGCTGAGATGGCTGTCCGTGCATCAAAATCACGTCGGCGGCTTCCAGCGCGGCGTCCGAACCGATGCCGCCCATCGCCACACCGATGTCGGCGCGCGCCAAAACGGGCGCGTCGTTGATCCCGTCGCCCACGAAAACGATTTTGTCGCTTTTGTTTTTCGCCCGGCTTTCCGCCTCGATTTTTTCCAAAAAGTCAACCTTTTGATTCGGCAAAAGCTCGCTTTCAACGCGGTCAATGCCGATGTAGGCCGCACAGGAGTCGCCGACATTTTTCTTGTCGCCGGTCAGCATGACAACATTGACGCCGAGCTTTTTCAAGTCGGCCACCGTTTGTTTGCTGTCGTCCTTGACCGCGTCCGAAATGATAATCTGTCCGGCAAAAACGCCGCCGATCGCAACCAAGACATGCGTTTGAACGTCGCCGGCGTCAAAAGCGCCCAGCGTCTTCGGGTTTTCCGGAATCGAAACGTTTTCCTGACGCAGCAACTTGCCGTTGCCGACCAAAATGGTTTTTCCGTCCAGTTCCGCCGAAACGCCCAGACCCGAAAATTCCGTGTGTCCGGACACGTTTCCAAAAGGCGCCGCATTCTCTTTTTGATAGGCGCGGACGATAGAGAGCGCAATCGGGTGCGTTGAGAAAGACTCAACCGTGGCGGCAGCTTTTAAGATATCATCTTTGGAAAAGCCATTCTCCGGCTCGATTTTGACGACCTCGAAAACGCCTTTGGTGAGCGTCCCTGTTTTATCGAAAATAACGGTGCCCGCATTGTTGAGACCTTCCAGATAGTTGCTTCCCTTGACCAGAATACCGTTTTTGGACGCCGCGCCGATGCCGCCGAAATAGCCGAGCGGAATCGAAATAACAAGTGCGCACGGACATGAAATCACCAAAAACACAAGTCCGCGGTAAATCCAGTCCTCAAAACTGCCGCCCAAAACAAGCGGCGGGATAAAGGCAATCATGGCCGCCAAAATAACGACAGCCGGCGTGTAATAGCGCGAGAATTTGGTGATAAACTTCTCCGTCGGCGCTTTCTTGGCGGCGGCGTTTTCCACCATTTCCAGAATTTTGGAGACGGTCGAGTCCTCAAACGGCTTTTCGACCTCGATTAAAAGCGATTTGTTTTGGTTGACCGAGCCCGACAAAATGGAGTCGCCGGGACGCATGGTTCTCGGAACGGATTCGCCCGTCAGCGCCGATGTGTCGACCAAAGATTCGCCGGAAATGATTTTGCCGTCCAGCGGCACTTTTTCCCCCGGTTTGACGAGAATCGTGTCGCCGACGGACACGTCGTACGGCGAAACCCGCGTAAAGGCGTCGCCTTCTTTTGCTTTCAAATTGGCGTATTCCGGCCGAATATTCATGAGTTCCGTAATGGATTTTCGGGATTTTTTGACGGCAGCTTCCTGGAAAAACTCGCCGACTTGATAAAAAACCATGACAGCAACAGCTTCCGGAAACTCGCCAATAATGAAGGCGCCCAGCGTTGCAATCGTCATAAGGAAATTTTCATCAAAAAACCGTCCTTTGGAAATGTCCCGAACGGCGCTGAAAACAACGTCGCCGCCGACCAAAATGTAAGCGATGACAAAAATACCAAATTCAATCACATAAGAGAAGTGAGAGATTTCAGGGGCAGCCGTATCCAGAACGTGAAGAAAGTGAAGAATCATGCCGATGAGAAACAAAACCGTACCGGCGCCGATTCGAATGAATTTCTTCTTGTCGACCAATTCAAAAAAACGGTCAACTTTGGATGGATTTTTGGCTGATTCTTGAGGAGAAGTTTCTGCCGAATCATGCAAACTTTCGACAACAGACAACGATTCACTTTTGTTTGCCGATTCAGATTTGACTTTATTGACGTTATTTTGTCCCAAACTAATCACAGATACGGACGACGGTGTTTTTGCCGGCGCCGGACGGGATTGGAAAGAGCCGCCTTTTTTCTTTTCAATGACTTTCGTCTCCGGCTCAATCGACCGAACGATTTTTTCAATTTCCGGCAAAATATTGCCCGAATAATCATCATCCAGTTCAATGATGAGCGTCGTCGTCATGAAATTGACAACGGACTTGGAAACGCCGGACAATTTTGAAACGGCGGACTCTATTTTATTGGCGCAATTGGCGCAGCCCAGCCCGTCCAAATAGTATTCTTTTTTGACCATTTTAATTCTCGTGGATTAAATTTGAATTTCATAACTATTTTTAAAAAAGTATTACGAAATAGTCATTAAATTGAATACTATATAAACATGTTGAATTTGAGTAATATTTTTAAAATGAATCGTAACATTAATTCAAACTTTCAAAATCAAATTATAATAAGTATATAAAGGATACCGAATACCATCAAAGGAAAAGAAAAATCAAAAACTGAAATGAAAAAAATGAAAAAAATGAAAACAAAAATAAAAAGGGAAAAAGGAAAACTCAAAACATAAAAAGAAAAACGGGAATCCCGTTTTTCAATTATCTTCCAAGCTGGGCATGCGCGCGCGCGAGGTGCCCCGCCGCCTGAGCCGCCACCAGCGAAATTTCGCCGGCCAAAACGGCAGCCGCGACAATTTCGGAAAGCGCCAGCGCGTTTTCGCCCGGAATTTTTCCGGCGCCGGCCACGCCGAGCATTTTAAGGCATTCCTGCTGCGTCGCAATCGACGTGCCGCCGCCGACGGTTCCGACTTCAACGGCCAGCATCGTCACCGAACAAACCAAGTTGCCGTCAGCGTCCAAATCCATTTCCGTGACACACAAACTGCCTTCAACGACGTGGGCGGGGTCTTGTCCGCACGCCAAAAAGATAGCGGCCACGATGTTGGCGGCGTGCGCGTTAAAACCAAGAGAGCCGGCCCGCATGGATCCGAGGAAATTTTTCCGGTAATTGACGTCAAACATCGATTCCGGCGTACATTTCAGCGTTTCGCGGACAAAAGAGGCATTGAGGCGCGCTTCGGCAATCACGGTTTTGCCGCGGCCGAGAATTGCGTTAATTGCCGACGGTTTTTTGTCGGTGCACATGTTTCCGGAAAGAGAAAGACATTCAACGCCTGTTTCTTCCGCAATCGCTTTGGTGATCGCTTCGGACGCAATCGTAATCATGTTCATGCCCATCGCGTCTTTCGTGTCAAAACCGATGCGGAGGTGAATGTTGTTGCCGCTCACGAAGGGAACGATTTCCAGCAGTTCGCCGAACCGCGTCGTCGCGTCCGCCGTCGCTTTGAGTTTATCGAACGTTTCCGGCAATGAAATCCAGTCGTAGAATTTTTTGGTGTCGTCCAAATTGTCAAACTTAAAAACAGGTGCGCGCGTCATCATATTTTTGAACACGCGAACGCTCACGCCGCCGGATTTCGCCATAATCGAACAGCCGCGATTGACGCTGGCCACCAAGGCGCCTTCCGTCGTCGCCAGCGGTAAATAGTAAACGCCTTTCGCGTAATCGCCGTTGATCGGAATTTCGCCGGCGACGCCGAGCGGCAATTGAACGGCGCCGATCATATTTTCAATATTTTTCTTGCCGACCGATTCGACATCAAAAGTGTATGTGCCGACATGATCCAAAGAAACATCGCGTTTGGATTCCAAAAACGCGCGCCGAAGTTTGGCCGAATCGTCCTTGCCCAAAAAATCCTCGATTTTGCGAAGAGAAATTTCCCCCGAAACCATCTTTTTCAAAAGAGCCTGCTCTTCATTTGTCAGTTTTTCCGTCGTCGACATACTTTTCATCCTGTGATTATTGAATATTTATAGAATTATTATTTATGAAAAATATCTAAATTCATAAAAAGGTAATGGAACAAAAGCCAAATCAAAAAGCAAAACAAAAAACAAAATGCCTGTTTTGATGACTTTTGAAAAAAGTGATTGCCGTAACGCGCGCGTGGCGGCGGCGCACACAAATGCAGCCGGCAAACAGCATCTGTCCCAAATGTGATCCCGCAAGTTCCGAACTCTGAACGCCGAAGGCGTGAAGAGGGCGGAACTTGGCGGATTACTGTAAAATGAAAATAGAAACAGAAATAAAGTTAACAGCACCTACAGTTCACTATTTTAAAATTAAAATTTGCATCTACAGGTGACTGTTTTTAGATTTCAGTTTGCATCTACTGTTTCCAACAAGACACATATTTCCGGATCCGATTTGCACCTTATTGTTTCCAATAATAGTTGTACTGCAGAGTGGTATCCGTAAAATACAGATGCTTCGCATCTGATTTTACGGGACGGTTTGCTTGATATTTACAAAAAACATCCCTTGATTTTAAAAACGCAAAAAGAAAAAAAATATCGCGATAACGCGCGCGGCGGCGGCGCCAAAAAAGAAAAGCAGCAGGTAAATACCTGCTGACAGAGATATTTATTTGGACGCGGCCGATTCCCTTGTCGCTCCTGCACCGCCGTATTTTTTCATCAACAGAGCGGCCGGAATCGTAAAGACCAAAATGATCACGACATAGGTCATCAGGTACGGCGTCAGGTTGTAGGCGGCGAAAACGGATGCAGACAACGACATGGCCACACCGAAGTTTTTGGCAATCGTAATCATGGACACGGTTTTCTTCTCCAGCTTGTTGCCGATCGTCAAGAATCCCGTCAGGAAGTTGAGAACCAGAATCAACAGGAACACGAGAGCGGCCAAGAGACCGACTTCGATGATGTTGTTGATGTTGGGCACCAAGTAGGAAATGATCACGCCAACCAAACCGATATTGGACAGAACAGCCAGCGGCTTTCTCACTTTGTCGGCCCAGGCGGGTTTCGCACTGTGCAGAATCAAACCGATCGCCATCGGAATCAGCACCAAAATGACCAAGTTGACAATGATGGACACCGAATTAATTTCCACATCTCCGGGCAGGAAAATGTGGGACGAAAACGGAACGATGAAAACGACCGCAATCGACAAAACCGCCAACAAAGCGATTGACATCGGCTCGTCGCCTTGCGCCAGCTGGACATTTTTCGGACCCGCCGGGGCGCCGGCAATCAAATTGATGAGAATGGCCGTGAGCGCCACCGCTTGGTAGGTGGGACCCAGCTGCGTCTGAAAGATCTGCGTGATTAAAACCGCAATGATCGGACTTAAAACCAGGTTGATGACAAGGGCGGAAATGAGCACCTTGGGCATTTTGAACGACTTAAAAATGTCGTGAATCGTCATGGTCGTTCCCATTTCAATCATCGTCGCGTAAACGAAAAAGATGAGCAAAAAGGGTTGGACGGAAACCAAAAAGGCATTGATTTGATCGATCATACAGATTCCCCTGCATATTGATTTTGAGATTTATTGATTAATTGACTAATTGATTAATTGATTAATTGACTAATTGATTGAATTTGAAAAAATAAAAATCAAGATGTTGTGCCGGTGACGGACGGCAGGAACAACTCGACGATAAAAACAACCACCACACTGATGATGATGATGTAAACCATTTTGATTTTAAAAAGGGACAAACCAAGAGCAACGGCACCGCCGATGATGGCTGAAATCGGGCTGGACGTCGCGCCGAAGATTTTCGGAAACGTCAGAACGCCCAAAATACCGTACGGGACCAGTTTAAAGAAATTCTCCCAATAGCCGGTGATTTTAATGTTGCGCATCGCGAAAAGCGGAATGATACGCGGAATAAGAGTCGCGACCGCCATGGCGATGATCATCAGCGCCAAATAGTTGACGCTGCCCAGACTGAAGGAAATCATAATCAGTTCCCTCCGTCGGTGGGTGAAGTTTCCCCGAAAGTTCCGGTTGTACCGGTTGTGCCGGCTGTTCCGGAACTTCCCGTTGTACCGGCTGCGCCGACCGTTGTGGACGCTGCCGCTGTTACATCAGCAGATTCCGGATTTTCTTTTTTCGGGTCTTTTTTGGTTTTCCGTTCCATATAATAAGCGCCGATCGCGGCGCAAATGACCGGAATGATGATAAAACTGAATGAGGACGGCATATCTCTCAAAATCGGAATGTAATCAATAAACGAATTCATGACGGCTGCCGCCGCAAAAATCAGCAAGACGATTTTGAGTTTCAGCATTTCTTCGCCGGTGAGCACCAAATACATGGCGTAAACCGCAATCCCGAGCGCGCTCAATATCGACGCCGGAATGAAGCCGCCGAACAAAATGCCGACGAGCGTCGCCAAAATCCAAAGAATATAAGAAACGCCTTCCAAACCGAGCGCATAATACCCTTTGATTTTGGAATCGCTGGTGGACAATAAACTGAACGTTTGGTCGGTAATACCGAATCCGAGAGCGGCCCGCATGCCCGGTTTGATATCCTGGTCCATTTTTTCCGTCGCGGTGGCGCTGGTGAGCAGGCTTTTGATGTTGATGAAAAAGGTGGTGACGGCGATTTGAATGCCGCTGGAACCGGCTTGAAGCATGTCAAGCGCGTTGAACTGCGCAGCGGCCGAATACACCAAAACCGACATGAGAAGCGCGGCCCAAAGCGGCATCGGCGGATTTCCGGTGACCGACAAAATACCGAAACTGAGCGCGATCGGAACGCTGCCGATGGCAATATTCATGCCGGCTTTCGCGCCGGCAATCATTTGATTTTTTTTCCCTTCCGGGAGATGAGACGGGCGGTGGGCAGGAAGCTTTTTTTCATGATCTGATGACTGGTCCGTCAATGGAAACACCCCATAATTGAAATAAAAGTAACAAGCATTCAACTGCTGTCCGAATATCGGATTCGTTTGAGATATTCAGCCGGCTGAACATTATATAATATAAATAATATTAACCTGTTTATATTTCTTATGAATTATATAAAACTTCCCATTCAAATAAAAGCAGTCTGAAACGGATTGGTAAAAGTTTTCGTAAGGGGTCATTTATTTTATTTTTTTCTTTTTTTTTATTTTTTCTTTTTTTCTTTTTTCTATTTTTATTTTATTTTTTCTTTTTTTTATTTTATTTTTTCTTTTTTTTATTTTCATTTGTCATCATTGTTATTTTTAAATGGCAACTTTTTTAAATGAGATACTCTATTTCATAAACAATTGGTTTATACAATTTCGTTGCGCATCCGGAAAGTTTCGTCGATTGCAGGCGAATTTTTGTATGATTGACTGATTCATCAGAAAGATGACAGATTCAATTTTATCTTTATTTTTATTTCTGACTTGAAACACAAATAGGTATTATCTATGGCAAAAAAAGTAAACCCAATCATGTACATTGTCGGTGGTTTTCTCCTTGTTCTTTTGATCTTCGGAATTATCGCCGTCGTTTTATATCCGACCCCGCAAGTTGTCGAGCCCACGGTCGAACTCAATGATACCGTCACCGTTGAATATGTCGGTACGTTTGATAACGGAACAAAATTCGATGAAGGCGTCATTACGGACTACACCGTCGGCAGCCACAAAATGATCCGCGGATTTGAAAACGCTCTTCTCGGTATGAAAGAAGGTGAAACAAAAACAGTTCGAGTTGCACCGGAAGATGCTTACCCGTACAATGAATCCCTTGTAATTACCTATAACAGAGCCGATGTTGTTGAAATGCTTGGATCCGTCCCCGAAGTCGGCGCCCAGGTTCAATCCGGATCAGTCCCGGGAGTCGTCACCGTCGTCAACGAAACCATTGTTGTCGTAGACTTTAACAGACCGTTGGTCACCGACCAATACTTAAACTTTGAAATTACCGTTTTAAACATTAAAAGCGACCACTCCGTCGCCCACGAGTAATTCAATAGCGGCAACGTAAAAACAAGCGGCAAAGTGATGAAATCACTTTGCCTTTTTTTATTTAAAAAAACAGAATAAAAAAAACAAAACAAATAAAAAAATAAAATATATAAAAAAATAAAACATATAAAAAAAGCAACGCTTAACCCATAAAAAACATTTTTTCAAAAATAAAAAAGAATGGGATTCTTTTTCAAAAATTCTCATTCAAGAATTTAAAAAATTAATCCTTTAAACAGCGTTTTTTCAAAATTTCAGCAATGATTTTCCGGCTGCTGTACATGTCTTCAGACGTGCCGGTGTCCGCTTCCGAAAGCCGGACGATTTTCGGGAAAAAGCCGCGGTCGTTTAAGTCTTTTTTCAGTTTTTCCTCATTTTGCTGCTGGTTAAATCCGAGAACAATGATGTCCGGCTGAATGATTTCAAGCGGTTCGAAATAATCGGTCAGGCTGCCGAGAACGGCGTAATCCACCGGTTTTAAGGATTGAATCATTAAAAGGCGTTGGTTTTCAGGAATGATCGGTTTCGGTTTATTTGAAATATTGGCGTCCCGCCCGATGATCACATAAAGCTCGTCGCCGAGCGCTTTGGCTTGCTCCAAAAAGGAAATGTGGCCGGGATGTAAAATATCAAAAGTGCCGGTTGCTAAAACACGTATCAATTTGTTCACCTGATAATGAAAATAAAATTAAAAGAATATGAAAATAATGTCAAACAAAATAAATTTTAAGTTATGCGGCAGACGCCAAAGCCATGAGTTATAAAAATGAAGATTTATAAATAAATTATGAACCCGAAATGAGATTTTATGATTAAATTTCTGATAATAGATGAAATAAACAAAATAAAACTGATAAGATATAACTTTTGATTAAATATTCAAATGAATATGAAATCAAAAATAAGACCAAATAAAATCAAATAAGACCAAATAAAATCAAATGAGAACAAATAAAATCAAATGAGAACAAATAAGATCAAATGAAATCAAATGAGAACAAATAAGATCAAAATTAAAAAAAGGTGAAGATGTATTTGACCGGTTTCTAACCAATAAAGCACATCAGATCAAAGACATTTATTTTTGATCATTTTCGACAACCGGAAGGATCAAAGAAAAGGTGGTTTGATCCGAATCAGAGACTTTGAGAATTAAATCGCCGCCGTAACGGGCGACCGTAATTTTTGAAATATAAAGACCGAGACCAAAGCCGGTGCTGTTGGGACCTTTGATGCCCGGCAAAAAGAGAGTGTTTCGAATGGATTCCGGAACCGGATCGCCTGAATTGGTCACGTCCACACGGCATTTCCGAATACCGCCGTCCGTAAATTCCGAAATGGAAATGAAAACGGGTTTTTCCGTGTTGCCGTAAGCGGCGGCGTTTGAAAACAAAGATTCGAAAATGGCGGTTAAGGCTTGGTCGGCCAAAACGTCGTCATCGTCTTCTGTCATTGAAAAGGTGAGATTCGGATATTTCAAACAAGCCTCCTCAATCTCATGGGACAAAGAATAAACGCCCGGGACAACGCCTTTGTAAAGGAAATTTTCCACTTCTTTAAACATGGACAAATAGTCCAAGCTTTTGTAGCAGGCTTCCGATATTTTATCCAGATATTTTTCGTCGTTTTTCATCCGGTAAAGTTCAAGCGACATCAAAATAATGCTGTAATAATTCTGCAGATCATGGCGCAAAAGTCCGTAGGCGCCGATCCCCATTTCACGATAGCCGTCCGAATACCGGACCAGTGTCTCAGGCGTACTGAGGGAGGGATATTTTTCATAAATGGTGGTCGGGTGGGGTTTTTCTGCCATATAAACCATAATCCTTCAAGAATCTGATTGATGAATTGTAAATGATATCGCGGCGCCATAAAGGAACAAAGTGAAAGACGCATCATTCGGACGCAATTTTGAAAAATGACGCCTGCTCACATTTTATGCCTAAATTTAATCCTTTTTTTTAAAACCGAAATTTATTGCTTGCTTCAAGGTTAAATAAACATTAAACAAGAAAATTGTTAAAAATTTATCATTTATATTTTTTTTAATATAATAACTTTAAAATATATAATCGTTTTCCATGAAAGAGGAATCCGTTTCTCAAAATATTTGACGAATCATATAATTTAATAAATATGAATCAGTTTCAACATTTTAGTTAAATCTTAACGGTAAAAATAGTCTTTCATTATTTAAAAATGATATGCTATATCTGATAAATATATTTAAAATTAGATAAATAAATGAACGAAACGCCCGACGACTGAAATATAACTGATAGTAATAATTAACAGACAATTTTATATAGATTAATATCATTCATTGCAAGACATCGGAACATCATAAAAGAAATATGAACAAGCCGATCAAAACAAAATAGAATTAAATCAAAAACAATTGAAACAACCGAAACAACCGAAACAATTGAAACAATTGAAACAATTGAAACAATCAAAAACGGTTGAAAATAAAAATAAATTAAATAAAAACAAAATCATAACAATAGAAAAAAATAGAGAAGAACAAATGTATTTAATGAATCAACGTATCAGAGAAAGGTATCGAATATTTCTTGAGGAGAATTAAGAATGGTTAAAACAATTGCTGAAATTAATCAAAAAATTGCGTCCGGAGAAGTTTGCGTTGTCACGGCAGAGGAAATGTCAGACATCGTCGACGACGTCGGCGCAGAAAAAGCGGCAGCGGAAGTGGACGTCGTCACAACCGGAACGTTTGGCGCCATGTGTTCCTCAGGAGTCTTTTTCAACTTCGGGCATTCCGAAACCCCGATCAAGATCACGAAATTATACATGAACGATGTGGAAGCGTATTCCGGCATTGCGGCCGTTGACGCTTATTTGGGCGCGACGCAGTTTTCCGAAAAAGTTGGATTAAAATACGGCGGCGCTCACGTCATTGAGGATTTGGTTGCGGGAAAAGAAGTGGAGATTAACGCCTTTTCCTACGGAACAGATTGCTATCCGAGCAAGGAACTCACAACGACAATCACGCTCGACGACTTGAATCAGGCGATCATGGTCAACCCGAGAAATTCTTATCAAAGATATGACGCCGCCACCAACGGTTCAAAGAAGATTTTGCACACATACATGGGCGAACTGCTGCCGGACTACAAAAATGTCACCTATTCGGGCGCCGGCATCTTATCGCCGATTTCAAACGACCCGACCTACCGAACCATCGGCGCCGGCACCAAAATCTTTTTGGGCGGCGCGCAGGGCACAATTGTCGGCGAAGGAACGCAATGTTCAACCGCGGGCGGCTATGCAACGCTCATGACCACCGGCAATCTCAAACAGATGAAAAAAGAGTATGTGAACGCTGCTTCCTTTAACGGTTACGGCACATCCCTTTACTTGGGTCTTGGCATTCCGATTCCGATTCTGGACGCCGAGATGGCGAAAGCAACGGCGGTTCGGGACTGCGATATTTCCGTCGGCATTAAAGATTATTCCATCGGCAAACGCGACCGTCCGGTGATCCGAACGGCGACGTACGAGGAACTCAAATCCGGAAGCATCGAGCTTTACGGCAAAACAGTTCCGACGTCTTCGCTGTCCGTTTTCAAAACGGCACGCAAGGTGGCTGAGGAACTCAAAGACTGGATTGAAAAGGGAACGTTTACGCTCAGCGCGCCGGTGGCGCCGCTGCCGTTCAAACAAACGACGAAACCGATGAAAGAAACAAACAAAATTCCGCTCGTCAAAGACATCATCAACGGCAAAATCGAAACGATCGACGCGTCCAAAAGCGTGATCGACGCCGCCAAACAGATGCGCAAAAACGAACGGAATCATTTGCCGGTGGTGTCAAACAATAAATTGGTCGGCATCATCACGTCGTGGGACATTTCAAAAGCGGTTTCCGAAAACCATTTGGGAACGATTGAGGCGTGCATGACCCAAAATGTCGTGACGTGCGGCCCGAACGATCCGGTCGACGCGGCCGCGAAAAAGATGGCGGACAATCACATTTCCGCCATGCCGGTGATTGACGAGAACAGAAATGTTGTCGGACTCATCACCAGCGAACATATCAGCAAACTGTTCACCAGGGGGAAGAAACAATGAAACTAAAAATCACATTTCCGGAAGAGCGTGTGAATTCACCGATCCTGTCGGAAGTCATTCTCAAAACCGGCGTTTTGGTGAGCATTGTGTCTTCCGTCGTGGATATGAACGGCGGG
The DNA here is from genome assembly GCF_032714475.1 of Methanolapillus africanus. NCBI lineage: Archaea > Methanobacteriati > Methanobacteriota > Methanomicrobia > Methanosarcinales > Methanosarcinaceae > Methanolapillus > Methanolapillus africanus. The sequence continues at coordinate 178,158 of NZ_JAWDKD010000018.1, forward strand.
GAAATGATCATCGAGGTCATCGACCAAAGCTATGAAAGCATCAAAAAAGAGCTGTGCGCCAAAGGCGTCCGGGTCGTTCCGGTTCATGATTTGATCAAACGGGACGAAAAGGAATGCGTTGAATGCGGCGGCTGCATTTCGGTCTGTCCCGCCAAGGTCTTTTCATTTGACAAAGACTGGAATTTAAAATCAGATGTGGACAAGTGCATCCGGTGCAAGCTGTGCATCAGCATGTGCCCGCACCAAGCGTTGAGTATTGAAGGAAAAGAAGTTGTGTAAATTTGGAAATGATATTTTCATTTCCATTCTTTTTTTATTTAAATTAAAGAAGTTCATTGCATCTTCTCATTTCTTCAAAAACGTCAACTTCCAAATCATCATCGTTGCCCGTCTTAATCTCGCCATTTATATATTTCTTCAAAAGAGCAATCGATTTTTTATTTTTAATGACGGCTGTATCCGTATACGATGATGTTGCCATAAGTTTCAACTCCATATTAAAAGTAAAAAAGTTGTAAGAATTGAAACTATATAATTTTTTAGATGTAGATTTTAAAAAAAGAGAAAGATAAAAACGGATAAATCCGTCTTCATCAATCGATGTTAAATCCACCGTTCTTTTCGATGTGCGCCACAAGGCCGCCGTCGTTTAAGATTTTAATCATGGCGTCCGGAAGCGGTGAGAACGTCAACGTGATGCATTTTGTCACGTCTTTAATCGTTCCGGCGGCGAGGTCGACTTCCAATTGGTCGCCTTCATCGATTTGGTCGGTGTCGCAAATGAGCACCGGAAGTCCGACATTGATGGCGTTCCGGTAGAAAATCCGGGCGAACGATTTGGCCAAAACGGCGCTCACACCGGCCATTTTGATGATGGTCGGGGCGTGTTCGCGCGAAGATCCGAGACCGAAGTTGTTGCCGGCGACAACGAAATCGCCTTTTTGAACTTTTTTGGCAAATTCCGGGTCGGCGTCTTCAAGAACGTGTTTGGCGAGTTCCGGCAAATTGGTTCTGAGGTGGAAAAGACGGCCGGGCGCAATATGGTCCGTGCTGATGTCGTCGCCGAATTTGAATGCTTTTCCTTTGTAAAGTGTTTCCATTTTAAATCACCTGTCGCGGGTCGGTAATCACGCCGTAAATGGCGGTGGCGGCTGCCGTTGCCGGGGAGCCGAGATAAATAAATCCTTCCGTGTTGCCCATCCGTCCCTGGAAGTTACGGTTTTGGGTTGCGAGACACGCTTCGCCGTCGGCGAGCGCGCCTTCGTGAACGCCGACGCAAGGTCCGCATCCGGGCGCCATGATAATCGCGCCGGCTTTGATGAAGGTTTCAATGTAACCTTTTTGAACGGCTTCGAGGAAGACGTCTTTGGAGGCCGGGACAATAATTAAGCGTGTGTCCGGGTGGCGTTTTTTGCCATCCAGGATTTTGGCGGCGATTTCCAAGTCGTCAATCCGTCCGTTCGTGCAGGTGCCGATGAAAACTTGGTCGATTTTTGTGCCGGCGATGTCGGTCACGACCGCCGTGTTGTCCACCGTGTGCGGCTTTGAAACCGTCGGCTGGAGTTTGGCGGCGTCGATGTCGATCACGCGTTCGTAGGTCGCGCCTTTGTCGGCTTTGATTTCTTTGTATTTGTCGCCGCGGCCATGTTCTTTGAGGTAGTCGCGGGTTTTGTCGTCCGTTTCAAAAAGACCGGCTTTGGCGCCGGCTTCGACGGCCATGTTGGCGAGCGTGAAGCGTTCGGACATGGTCATGTTTTCGATGGTCTCGCCGCCGAATTCAAGCGCTTTGTAGGTCGCGCCGTCGGCGCCGATGAGGCCGATGAGGTGAAGAATCAAGTCTTTGGCATAAACGCCTTTTTGGAACTTTCCGGTCACGTTGACGCGGAAGGTTTCCGGAACACGGAACCAGGTTTTGCCGAGCGCGATGCCGACGGCGACGTCGGTCGAACCCATACCGGTCGAAAACGCGCCGAGCGCGCCGGAGGTACAGGTGTGGGAGTCGGCGCCGATGAGGACTTCTCCCGGGTTCACGTAGGTTTCAACAAGCCGCTGGTGGCAGACGCCTTCGCCGGCTTCGGAGAGCTGAGCGCCCGTTTTCTTGGAGAAAGTCCGAAGAATCTGGTGGGCGTTGGATAAGTCTTTTTGCGGGCTCGGAGCCGCGTGGTCGATGAAAAGAACGGTGCGTTCCGGGTTTGCCGCTTTCACAAGGTTCATTTTTTCAAGCTGCTGAACCGCGAGCGGTCCGGTGCCGTCTTGCACAGCGGTCACGTCGACATTGACAAGTGTGATGTCGCCGGCGTAAACGTCTTTTCCGGCACGGCCGCTGATAATTTTTTCAGCTAAGGTTTGTGGTTGTTTTGCCATAATTCATCCCTAAGTTTGGATTTTCAATCAAAATTGAATTTATCATTCAAAAATGAGATCTTAAATTTAAATGATAAGAGAAGACGGAAACACTCTGAAGCACGATTCATGAAATATTTCAGTCAAATTTAAGTCACGCGTTTATCAAACTGGTTTTAAATATAAAATATTATTGACAAACAAACGGAAAGAATCATAAAATATTTTGACACGTTTCAGAAAGTTATCGGCTCATTTTGAAAAATCGGAACGAAAATGCGTGCCGTAACGCGTGTGGCGGCACCCGCAGAAAAAATGAAAACAATGAAAACAAAAAATAATAATACATTAGAACCGCCAAGCTGTCCGATTCAAGCAAACCATCCCGCTTAAACAGACGCAAAGCGTCTGTTTAAGCGGATACCGCAAAATGGGAAGATACAATCAGGGACAGAAAATGCAAAAAGGAGCAAAGCAGCAACTGTATTTTTGGAACCTGCTGCTGAAAACCGGACCCAGAAAGAACTGTATTGTTGGAAACAGGAGATGCAATCTGAAATCTAAAAACAGTCACCTGCAGATGCAATCTGAAATCTAAAAATAGTGAACTGTGGGTGCAAACTGAACTTAAAAATAATATCGGGAGCGGTTTTGCTTGAAAGTCTTCAAAAATATGTCGCCATAACGCGCGCGGCGCCGCCGTCAAAAAAACAAAAAACAAAAAATACGAAAAGGAAAAAGAATCGGATTAAAGTTCCGATTGCTTGTGTTCTTCCAAAACCGCTTCGTCCGGCAGATATTTTTCCACTTTAATCATCACGAACGTGGTCGGACCAAACCGTTCCTTCAAACATCTTTCGATATCCGTTTGGATGTTGTCGGCTTCTTCCACGCTCAAATCGCCGTCCACCATGATGTGCAAATCGATGGCTTTCGTGTTGCCGAGCTTCCTGGTTTTAAGAGAGTGGCAGTCGCGAACGCCGTTTTGTCCGTTGACAATCTGAAGAATATCTTCATGAATTTCCGGACCCAAAGACGCTTCCGCCAAATCGTTGACGTTGGTGTAAATGATCTTAAAGGCGATGTAGAGAATGTAAAGCGCCAAAATAACGGCCATAATCGGGTCAATGACCGCCCAGGAACCGCCCAAAAGAATAGCGGCGCCGATTCCGGCGGCAACGCCGACGGATGAGAAAGCGTCCGTCCGGTGGTGCCAAGCATTCACCTCAATCAGTGTGCTGTCCAACTTTTTAGCCACCCGGTGGGTGTACTGGTAAAGAAGTTCTTTGATAATAATAGAAGCCAGCGCGGCATAAAACGTCAGCATCGTCGGCGATTCCAAGGGGACGCCGTTTAAGAATTGGTAGATGGAAACAGCCCCGCCGTAAAAAATCATAATGCCGGCGAGAAGCAGCATAAACCCGACCACGGTCGACGCCAATGTTTCCACTTTTCCGTGACCGTAATTGTGGGATTTGTCCCCGGGCTTGGCGGAAATTCTCAAACTGACAATCACAACGATGTCGCTGAGCAAATCCGACAGGGAGTGAATACCGTCCGCAATCAATGCTTCACTGTGCCCGAAAAATCCGACGACGACTTTAACAACGGTCAAAATGACGTTAATGATCATCCCGATGACAGTCACGCGAATGCCTTCCTTGGACATCGACATCAAAGCGGCGGCGGAATCCATCGACTCGGCATGATTGTGTTTACCGGAAAGACCGGATGGCGAAGGCTGTGCCTGTTGTTCAGATTGTTCAGGTTGCGACTTTGGCTCGGTCATAAAATTCCTTCGAAAAAATTCTCGAAAATAATTCAGTTTGAAAATAACGGAATTGATTATTCATGATTAGGCGATTATAGTATATAAAAAACCAATCAAAAATGTTTAAATGTCCAAAACTTTTTTTTGTGTTACAAAAAACAAACGTGATATCAAAAATACAACGAAATATAAAATAAACCGACAACGCAACGAAAATTGAAAACAGAAGATGAAAATAGAGGAGAGAACGGATATGAAATTAAAAATCGAGTGCGAGGGATGGGATTTGAACCCATGAATTCCTTCGAAACTGGATCTTAAGTCCAGCGCCTTTGACCAGCTCGACAACCCTCGCACAACGAAAATGAAGAAAATATCGGAATTTGTCCGGTCGATTGATTTTCCCGAATGTGAAAAGTATAAGAAAAACCAAATTAAGCAACGAATAATCATAATGATTGTATTTAAAGGTTATTCTGAAACAGATTTTTGGTTTTTCATTCTTTTTTCTATTCGTTTTTATTATTTTCTTATCTTCTTTTTTTCTTCTCTTTCTTTTTCTATTCTTCCCTTATTTTTTCTTTTTCATTTTCATTTCTTTCGATTTTATTATTTAAATCGGATACAATTCCAAATTATTTAAAAAGATTCATAAACATCCGCCTTTTTTTTGTTTTGGAGGTTCTTGACTATGAAATTAAAAACCATTCCCCAAACGAAAACAAAACACAAAAAACAAAATTCACAATCAAACAAACACAATCAACAAAACCGTTTGCCAAATTTTTTGCGCGACAAACGCGGCATTTCGCCTGTCGTCGGCGTCCTGATGCTTCTCGCGATTACCGTCATCATGGCCGGTTATTTGGGCTCGGAAGTTCTCAGCTACGAATTTGAAAAACCCGCGCCGCCGGTCAGTATGAGCGCACGGTATGAAAAAGCGGATGTTGGGACAACATCTTACGGCGTCGTTCGTCTGGAACACATCGGCGGCGCCTCTTTGGATGTATCGAATCTGAAAATACTTGCCGGCAGCACTGAAGTCAATCTGTCAAATTTGAAAAAAGAATCGATCGGCATCGGTGAATCGGTTGCGATTGCCAACATCGGCAGCAGTCAAGTTGCTGTGTTGGAATATCCGGTGTCCAAAAGTTCAAAAAAACCGGCGGGAAACTTGATTGTTCAGGGAGAATCTTTGGAAATTACCGTGATTGACGTCTCCCACAATCAAATCCTTTACAAAGCCACCGTCCGGAATTACTGACGACAACGAAAAGGATTCATTCTTTGTTCGATTCCGCCAAAAGACGCGCAACGGCGATCGCCGCCTGTCCGTGAGAAATACAGCCGTCTCCCGGGGGCAGGTTTTTGTGCGTCAGGAAAGTGACGCCCCGAGATTTCAAATAATCGGAAATGACGGAAACAATGTAATCGTTGTTTGCGACGCCGCCCGAAACTCCCGCAACAGATATTCCGGTTTTGTCGCAAGCGTCCGCGGCCAGCATGGCGATTCCGAGTGAAAGCGAATGAACAGCCATAACCGCCAGTTCGTTGACGGAAAAACGGTGGCCGGATTCCGGCTTATTTATTTCCAAAAGGACAGCATACATCAACGCGCTCGTATCCAAAACAGGCCGTCCGTCAACGTCTTTGAATTGCGGAACGAAATAATTCAGATCCGGCGATTCAAGAAGTCCGGCGGCAGCCGCCGATTCCAAAACCATTGACGGCTCGCCGTCGTAGGTTCGGGTTTGACACAATCCGAGAAGCGCTGAAATCGCATCAAGGGCGCGTCCGGTGCTTGTCGACATCACGAGATTAAAATTGTTGTCCAATTGCGACAACACCATTTTTTTCTCATCGTTGCCGTGTTTGAAATAAAGATTCAAATCAAAAAGATCTTCTTTAGAAATTTGTCCGCTTTTCACATACGGGTAAAGCATTCCAAAAACCATTCGCGACGGAAAATAAGACGCTAAATCGCCGCCCGGCATCGGCTGCGGCGCCAGCGACGCCATTCGTTCGTAAGAGGTGTAGCCGCACCGGAGAATTTCGCCGCCCCAAACTGTTTTATCGTCGCCGTAACCGACGCCGTCAATGGCAATTCCGACAATTTCAGAGTCAATCGGAAGCATGTTGTCGGCCATGACGGAACAAATGTGCGCATGATGATGCTGAATCCGGAAGAGGCGGTTGTCACGATTGGATTCGGAATTGAGTTTGGAATTGAGTTTGGAATTGAGTTTGGAATTGAATTCGGAATCGGATTCTGAAATTTCTTCCGCAAATTTCGTCGTGTTAAATTCGGGATGTAAATCGCAAGCGAAAACGGACGGACGAATACCGGTCAGCCGTTTGAGCGTTTCGTAGGCGTCGGCATGGTATTTGGCGGTTTTGACGTGTTTGGTGTTGCCGATGTACTGCGACAGATAGACATTTCCATCCTTGGCAAACGACATGGTATTGTTCATTTCAGCACCAACAGCCGCAACGCCCGCATTCGATGAAAACGGAAGACGGATACGTTCAGGAACAAAACCGCGCGACCGGCGTAAAAAGACCGGCTCGCCGGCCACGGTTCGAATCACGGTATCGTCGGTTCTGTTTTCGATTTTCCGATTGTGGAACAAAAAGAAATCGCAAACGTTCGACAATTCGAGAATCGCTTCATCGTTGTCGACCACCATCGGCAATCCCGGCAAATTGGCGGACGTCATCACGACGCAATCCGTTTTCAGCGACTCGAATAAAACGTTGTGCGTTCCGGAATACGGCAGCATAACGCCGATATTGTGAAGACGGGGCGCGACTGACGGCGCCAAGGGGTATGATTTTGATTTATCAAAGACGACAATCGGGCGTCTGAAATTTCGGAAAAGGGAGACAAGCGTTTCGTTTTTCGGGTCGTTTGTGTCGGCAATTTTTTGAGCCGCCGCTTCACTTCTCACCATGACCGCAAACGGCTGCGCCGGACGGTTGAGGCGTTTTCTCAGCGTTGAAACAGCCGATTCTGAAAACGCGTCACAGACCAAATGAAAACCGCCGTATCCTTTGAGGGCTACGACAAAACCATCGTCAATGGCTTTGGCGGCGTCCCTCAGCGCGTCGTTGCCGAAAGAAATCGGATCGTTGATTTTGCAGGACGGATCCGACGTCGATTTTTGAAAGGCATGTTTGGGACCGCAGTCAGGACAGCAAACCGGCTGCGCATGGTAGCGGCGGTCGGAAACGTTGGTGTATTCTTTTTGGCAGGCGTCACAGAGCGGAAAGTCGTCCATCGTTGTGTTTTCACGGTCGTACGGCAATTTTTTGACCGTCGTATACCTTGGACCACAGTTGGTGCAAACCGTAAACGGATATATGTACCGGCGATTGTTTTTGTCTTTCAGTTCAGACAAGCAGTCGGCGCAAATGGCGGTATCGGGCGGAATAATGGAATTTCCGGCGCCGGATTCGGCATCGTTTTCAGCGGCAGCATGGCTTTCGGAAATCGAAAACGATGCCGCGTATTTCAAAGACAAATCCTCAAAATCAACAATTTCAAGGTCGTCAATCCGGGAAAGCGGCGGATTTTTTGTCGTCAAATCCGAAACAAAAGAATCAAAATCAACAGATTTTCCGGTGGCAGCGATCTCGACCAAATTTCCCAGATTGATCACGTGCCCGGAAATGTGGTGATCCAAAGCGATCCGGTAAACGAACGGACGAAAGCCGACACCTTGGACAACGCCTTTGATCAATATTTTTTTGTAAACGATAGAATCCGCCATAGAAATTCTCACATTGATTGGATCAGTTCTTCGATCTCAATTTTTCAAATCAATTTTAGTCTTTCAAATTAATATCAATTTTTCAAATCAATATCAATATTTTAAATCCGCACCGGTTTTTCAAATCAATTTCAATTTTTCAAATCGTTCTCAATTTCAGAAATAATAAGCGGAATAACACGTTCAATCGCCGCTTGGACTTCCGGGCACATATCTTCCGTCAATTCGACATCTTCGCCGTGTTTGCCGATTTCAATGCCGAAAACCACAATCTCCGGAAGACCTTGAACTTCGCGGGCGATGGTCAAAACCGTCGGAACGGAAACATCGTGAGAAGACATCATCCGGCCGACGCCTTCGCCTTCTAAAAGTTCTTCGCCTTTGATTTTTAAAATCGAACCGAGATGTTCGCCGCTTTTAATCGCGTCCACGATAATGATTTTGTCAAAACCTTCCAAAAAGGGGAGCATATCCAAACCCGAAACGCCGGCGTCAATGACGTCGACGTCCGAAAGACATGAAACGCCGCCTTCCTCTTTCATTTGAATCATTTTTTCAACAACACGGATACCGGCGCCATCGTCGCCCATCCACAAATTACCGCATCCCATCACACGAATCGATTTCTTTGAAGCTGCCATTTTTAAAACCTGATATTTTGAAATAATATTTTTTTTGAATCTGTTCAATTGCAACACACGCCAAATATAAAAGCGTTTTTTGAAAAACAGACTTTCTGATTTTAGATGTCAGTTTATTTCGTATGGACTGAGTTGTACCCACTGTTCACTATTTTTAGATTCTGTTTGCACCTACAGTTCACTATTTTTAGTTTCAGATTGCACCTACAGGTGACTATTTTTAGATTTGGATTGCATCTGCCGTTTCCAACAATACACCTGTTACTTGTTCCGGTTCTGCACCTACGGTCTGCTGTTCCAATTCCAATTTGCGCGGTATCCGCTTAAACAGACGCCAAAGGCGTCTGTTTAAGCGGGATGGTTTGCATGATTTGAAAAATAAAAGCTGAGTCCATAAAATCAAAAACGATCCCCATTTTTTGAAACAGTCATGAGAACGTGTTGCTATAACGCGCGCGCAGCTGCCCGCTCAAAAAAGCTCAAGTTAAAAATACTGGCGCCCGCTCAAAAAAGAACCGACTTAATCAAATCCGCGTAAACACTTCGAAGTTTCCAAAGCAGTTTTTTGTCCGACTTTAAAACCGCGATCATGGCTTCCTTGAGCTCGAAATCTTCAAGCGGCAAACCGGCCGCAATCTTGGCAATCGCATTGATTTCATCGTCCGTCCACGTCGCATACGCTTCTTTGATTTTAAAATTTCGTCGAAGACCTTTGCCGATTGTCTTTTCCCATTCCGATTGATAGGATGACAAAAACCGTTCCGAAAAATCACCGGCAGCCAGCGCCCGGATTGCGGTTTCGCCCGCCATTTGACCGGCATACATCGCATTGCGAATGCCGGCGCCGGTAATCGGATCCGAATGTCCGGCCGCGTCGCCGGCAATCATGACGCCGTTGCCGGCGATCTTTTCAAGACCGCCTGAAACGGGAACGGCACCGAAAGCCGTGCCGATAATTTTCGCATTTGGAAACTCTTTTTGAACAAAACGGTCCAGAAAATCAACCGAACGGCCATCGTCTTCTTTTGTTTTCGACCCTAAAAGACCGATGCCGACGTTGGCTGTGTTGTTGCCCTTGGGAAACACCCAAACATAACCGCCGGGAGCGACCTGTTCGCCCAAATAAACCTGACACTGCGTCTGATCAATGGTTTCGTCCCAAAGCAAATACTGAAAACCCGTTTCAATATCCTTCAGGCGAAGGGATTCGGAAAGACCGAACCATCTTGCCACCAAAGATTCAACGCCGTCGGCACCGATGACAATTTTTGAACGAACGTCAAAAACATTGCCGAGGCGGGAAACTTTGACACCCGAAACGGCACCATCGGTTTCAATGATTAATTCGATAGCCGCCGTTTTTGTATAAACGTCCGCACCGGCTTTGCCAGCCAGCATCGCCAAATGGCGGTCAAAGATTTTTCTGTCCAGAATGACGCCGGATTCGCCGTCGATGCCCGACATTTTCGTTGTAATCGAAAAATGCGTGCCGTCCGGCGCGTGAACGGTCGCTTTGTGAAGCTCGGCGCAAATAAAATCAGGCGCGTCTTCGTCGTTGAGGTCGATGAATTTCAGGAGCTCCGTTTTGGAGGTGCCCTCCGCACACCGGATCGAAACGCCGATCTCTTGCCTTTTTTCAATCAAAAGAACGGAAAAGCCGGCGGACGCAACCGTCTTTGCGGCAACGGAACCGGCGGGACCAGCGCCGACGACAATCACATCGTATTCGGATTTCATAAAATCACCACCGGCAATTGATTCAAGAGAAAGATAAAAACCAAAAATAAAGACGAAAAGAAAAGAAGAAATCAAAAAATAAAACAAAAATAAAGAAGAAGAGCTGAAAGCCGGATTAGAATCCGACGTAAGCAGCTCCGAGTTTCAGCAATAATTTTTTGTCGACTTTAGAGATGATTTTCACCAAATCGGGCACTTCCATGACGCCGGTGAAGTCGTGTTTCGCCAGCTCGTGCGCGAGTTTGTTGGCTTCCTCATCCGTCATGTCCACATAATAGTCTTTCAAAACCAAGTTGACGCGCATGTATTTGCCGTACAGCTTTTCCCAGTCGCGCTGGTATTTGGACAGACTCTTTTCCGACCAGTCGCCGGACTTCACAGCGTCGGCCGCGACTTTTCCGGCAAACTCGCCAGACCAAAGGCCGCTTTTAATGCCGCCGCCCGTAATCGGATCGGTGCATTGCGCCGCGTCGCCGACCAGCATAATGCCTTTGCCGTACATCTTTTCCAGACCGCCGGAAACCGGAATACCGCCGTAGTTGATTTCAGCGATTTTACCGTCCGGGAATCTCTTCTTGACGAATTCGTTTAAGTAATCAATCGGGCGTCCGCCGTCTTTGACTTTGTTGCCGAGAAGGCCGATCCCGACGTTCGCGCGGTCCTTTCCTTTCGGGAAAATCCAAACGTAGCCGCCCGGCGCATATTGGTTGCCCATGAAAAACTCAATGTTTTCAGGATCAATGTCGATGTCCGTCATCATAAACTGAACGCCGGACTCAATATCTCTTAATTTAAGCGCGGAACAAAGACCCGCCCACCGTCCGACTTTGGACTCGACGCCATCGGCGCCAATGACGATTTTGCAGCGGATTTCTTTGTCAACGCCCAACCGTGAAATTTTAACGCCGACAACGGTGTCTTTTTCCATGATTAATCCGGTGGCCGTCGCTTTTGTAAAAACGTCCGCGCCGGCTTTAGCGGCGGATTCGACCATGGCGCGGTCAAACACTTTTCTTTCCAAAACAAAACCGGCGATTTCGCCTTCGTTCGCCTGAAGCTTCAAAGCCGTTCCGTCGGGCGCAAAAATCGTGGCGCCGCGAATATTTTGAGAAATAAGGTGAGGCCCAATGTCCAAGAACCGGTCCATGTCTTTCTTGCCGACGCCTTCGGCGCAGCGCACCGGAGTTCCGATTTCCTGACGCTTCTCGATGAGAAGAACGGAAGCGCCGCCGAGAGCCGCGGACTTTGCGGCCATCGCGCCGCTCGGGCCGCCGCCGATCACGACAACATCATATTCGTCTTTCATTTCAACGCTCATTTTTTCACCTCAATGGCGCCGACCGGACATACTTTTTTGCAAATGAAGCAGCTATTGCAAAGTTCTTCGTCCACTTCAATCCGGACTTCTTTCAAATCGAGCGCAAGCGTGCTGCACACCGCAACACACGCGCCGCAATAGCCGCATTTATTTCGGTTGATTGTAACTGTCACTGTTTAACACCTAAGTTCGGGGGTTTTTGAGCCTCACGACTCATATTTAGAATAACAACAATAAACAAAACGTCAACCCAACGTCAAACCGGTTCACAAAAAGACATATGAAAACGATTCGCATCGACTTAACGAAATAAAACAACAATTAAATAAAATACAAAAAATTATAATATAATATGAAATAATAAATGTTCTATAATCAATATCTGCTATATATGATTTTTCCCTCAAATCCGTAGAGTGCATAGGGAAAAGTTCCCGTCCTTTTAAGAAGTGAACGAAAATCGGCAATAAAAATAATAAAAGACCAAATGAATAAAAACAAACACAAAAAACGAAAAACGAAAAAATCATACTTTATGTTCGAACTTGTTTCGCCCGTTTGTTTCTTGAATGCTTAGAATTTGGCGTGCAAAATCACACAAGCGTCCTTCCCCATGAATGAGAATTTCCGTCAAATCGTCCGGCTCGTCGATGTCGACAGAAGCGTAAAATGAATCGTAAATTTCCATGGGAAGAGTCAACATTTTTGCTTCTTCCATGTGTTTTTTAAAACTTTGACCGTGATATTTGACTTCAAAAACATCCGGCGCGCCGATATAAATCATATTCGTTCCGCCGCCTTTACCGGGGGCGATTCGAATGAAACGGCTGTTGTCGTTGTTTTCGTTGTTGTCGTTTGTGTTGTCCGAACAAATCGGCTCAATCATTTTTTGGATATTTTCCGGCCGCAAAAGCGCTAAATCCGCCATCACAATCAAAATCGGACGGCAATCCGCCGAATTTTTCAAATAAGAGTTGAGGGCTGTGTTCAAATCCCGCTCGTCCGTTAAAACGGAAACGGTTCGGCCGTTTTGGCCGGCTTCAAAAGAAATTCGGACTGAATTTTCAAGCGTTTCCGGAAGCGGTGATTTTGATAAAAGATCCAAATCCTGAAGGCCGGCGTTTTTCAAAACCGTCACGACATGTTCAAGCGTCAGCTGAAGCAGCGTTTGGCGTTCGCCGTCCGATAAAACGCAAGAAAGCCTGGACTTCGGGTTGTCCGGTTTGAGCGGAATCGCAACTTTCGGAAGCATGAGCAAAAATACAGATGAATGGAATATAATGATAACGGATAGAAAAACAATAAATTCAAAATCAATTAAATTAAAAATACTGGCCGGCTTTCAAACTCAAAAAAACGTGTCGCCATAACGCGCGCGGCGCCGCCCGCAAAAAAACAAAAATCAAAGAACAAGAAGAAAATAAATAAAAAAAGGCGGAATCGGTCAAACCGAATCCGCCATTTTTTTGTTTAAATTAAAAGTTTAATTTCTCAAACCGTCGGTGTCGTTGAGACCGATGATTTTGATGCCGTTTTGCTGCGCAAAGTTGCGGACGTCTGTGGAAACATCGCCTTCCGCGACAATGATTCCAAAGTCGCAGCGGTTGAAGTCGCGCGCTTGAACGATTTCGGTGACGTCGTCGGCGGTCACAATCCGGTCCCGGCTTTCGACGGAAACGGCATATCTGAGGCCTTCGCCGGTCAAAATCAAATCGGCGCCTTTGCCGTTTTGAAGCGTCGTGATGTCAAAACCGAGTTCTGCGAACACAACTTTAACCTGGCTCATGAAATCGTCGGCTTGGCCGCCAAGCTGCTTGATTTCCGCGGCTTCGATTTGACCGGTTTTGCTGCCGTCAATCGTTTTGGTTTTGTTTTCAATGCGCTGCGTTTTGTCGCCCGGCAATTGGGTTTTTTGTTCCGGCGATTGGTTGTTGAGCGCGTATTCGTAGTTGGATTGGTTGAACAAAACCGATCTCATCTTGTCGAAATAGCGGTTTTCAGTTTCTTCCAAGTACAAATCTTTGGCGTCCTGAACAGCCATTCTGAAGTCGTCTATTTGGCTGCCGCGGCCGCGGAGCAGGAATTTGTATTCTTTCCCGTCTTTGGTGGTCATCAAAAAGGTGGTCCGTTTGTACAGGAAATAGGCAATAACATCGATGAGCGCGCCGATCAAGAGAAGCGCGGCGATGAAATACAGGAAGTAGACGATGTATTGGGAATAAGAGGAAATGTCGTAGTAAGCGTAAACCCCGACAAGATAGTTGACGAGCGAATCGACAGCGCCTTGGGCGAAGTAAAGAATAATGGCCGCCAAGACAACGTTAATGACCGCGCCGATGATGCGGCCCCACTGCGGGTGGTAAACCCAGCCGGTGGACACGACGTCTTCCAACCGGAATTCGCGCATGCTTAATCTTTTTTTGTTGAGCGAAAAGAATCGTTTGTTGGTCAAAACAAGGGTCGTCCAGCTTTTCCATTCGGCAGCTGCCGGGTTGTTGGTTGCGAAAATGGTTTCGTCTTTCATATCAATGGAATTGAGCACACGCTCTTCCTTTCCCAAGTATTTTGAGAAATCTGCCATAAAATCACCTTTTCAAAATTCACCTTTTAGTAAGGACAATAAGACAATAAATATAAACTACAAACAGGACAATGGTTTATAAAGTTTATTCATTCAACCCATTTTGATTCTTAAATAAACCGTCTTGTGTGTGAGTGAGCGAATTAAGTATGATATAGAGATAATATATTAATTAACGAATTAAATAATATAAGATCATATATCTTATTATCTTATAAATGTTATTGTGTTTCAAAAAAAACAGGAAAGAAGAGAGGAAAGGAAGGGAAAGAAAAGAGGGAAAGAAGAGAGGAAAAGAAGGGAAAGAAAAGAGGGAAAGAAAAGAGGGAAAGAAGGGGAAAAGAAGGGGAAAAGAAGAGAAAAAAGAAAGAAAACGGAGGAATTTATGAAAAAGATATTATTTTCGCGAGACAGCCCATGCATTCAGCCGATTCGGTCATTGGTTGAAAAACAAAATCATCGGACTTTGGTTTTGTGGGCATTGGATACGGCGCCGCACGTTTTAACGATTTTTGAGGAAAAGTATCCCGACGACAAACGTCCGCAAGATGCGCTCAGTGTCGTCCGGGCGTGGTCTAAAGGCGAGATAAAAATGCCGGAAGCCAAAAAAGCGATTCTGGCCGCGCACAAGGCCGCAGCCGTTGCCGAAGATCCGGCCGCACAAGCTGCAGCGCGCGCCGCCGGACACGCCGCAGCGACGGTTCATGTGGAAACGCATGCGCTAGGCGTCGTTTTCTACGGATTGACCGCATTCATTTATGCGGCAGATCCGAAAGATGCGGATGCTGTCACAGAAAAAGAATGTCAATGGTTTTATGACCGGCTGCTGTATTGGGAAAAAAATGCGGACGCCGTGGAAACAGCGTGGGCACCGTTTTTACTCAAAGAGGCGCCGAACAAAGAAAAATTGTTGCGGGAAAAAGAAGAACAGAAACGATTACAGAAGCAGCTGCAAAGTAGAAAATAAAAACAAAACCGGAACAATAACATCAAAATTAAAAACGTTTTTTCAAACGCCAAGCAAACCACCCCGCAAAATCAAACGCTTTGCGTTTGTATTTTGCGGAATCCCATCAGCAAGATACATAATTTACAGCAGCGGATTGTACCCGCAGTTGACTATTTTTTAGATTTCAGTTTGCACCTGCAGGCGACTGTTTTTAAATTTCAGTTTGCACCTACAGGTTACTATTTTTAAATTCCGGTTTGCACCTACGGGTGACTGTTTTTAGATTTTAGCTTGCACCTGCTGTTTCTAAAAATACAGAAGTTTTCTGGTCCGGTTTGCATCTACTGTTTTCTGACAATACAGATGATTCTGATCCGGTTTGTATTGTTACTGCTGTACCAATCCCATTTCATCGGATTCCGATAAAATCAAACGCAAAGCGTTTGATTTTTCGGGAGGGGTTGCTTGACATCATTTAATTTGTTGACTTAATTTTCCGCGACCGAAGGGAGCCATTCGCGCAGCGAACTTACGGAAACAACCTCACACAACCCATGAAAAATTCCGAGCGAAGCGACGGAATTTTTCGGTTGATCTTTCGGGAGGGATTGCTTGACATCTTCAAAAATCAACCCATGATTTTTAATGACTCAAACGAAATGTGTCGCTATAACGCGCGCGCACGAGGCAACGCTCAAACAGCCGTCACCACATTCGAACTGAATTTCCGCTCAACCTCAGCAAACGTCTCGTCCAGATTCGTATTCGAGAACTGGCTGTTGTACAATTCGGCATAGAAGCCTTTGGCGTCCATCAATTCCTTGTGCGTTCCCTTTTCGATGATTTTTCCTTTGTTCATCACAAGGATCAGGTCTGCGTTTTTGATTGTCGACAGACGGTGCGCAATCACAAAACTCGTCCGGCCTTTCATGAGCGTTTCCATCGCTTCCCGAATCAAACTCTCCGTTCTCGTGTCCACGTTGCTGGTGGCTTCATCGAGCAGCAGAATTTCCGGGTCGGACAGGAACGCGCGGGCGATGGTGAGCAGCTGCTTCTGGCCTTCCGAAATGTTGGACGCTTCCTCGTTGATGATGGTGTTGTAACCGTCCGGCAGCAAACGAATAAAACCATCGGCGTGCGCCATTTGGGCGGCGCGGATTATTTCGTCTTCCGTTGCGTTGTCGCGGCCGTAAGCGATATTGTCGCGAATCGTGCCGTTGAACAGCCAGGCGTTTTGAAGAACCATGCCGAAGAGGCTGCGAAGATCGCTGCGGCGCATCTTGGAGATGTCGACGCCGTCAATCAAAATTTGCCCGTCTTCGATTTCATAGAACCGCATGAGGAGGTTGAGCAGCGTCGTTTTGCCGGCGCCGGTCGGACCGACGATTGCAATCATGTCACCGCTTTTGGCGCTGAGCGACAGATCCGAAATGACCTGAATGTTTTTGTCGTAACCGAAATTCACATGCTCGAAAGACACGTTGCCGTCCGGGTTTTGGAGAAGAACGGCGTTTGCCGGGGCCGGATCCGGAATTTCTTCTTCCTCGTCCAGGAGACGGAAAATGTGCTCGGCGGCCGCGACCGTTGACTGAATGCTGTTGACGACGGCCGACAACTGAATAATCGGCTGCGTGAACTGTTTGGAGTAAAGCATAAACGACTGAACGCTGCCGATGGACATCGTTCCGCCGAGAACGAAAATGCAGCCGAAAATACAAATGACCACATAACCGACGTTTTGAACGAAATAAAGAACAGGCATCACAATACCCGAAATAAACTGGGATTTTTGACTGACAACAGTCAACTCGTCGTTGATTTTGTCAAACATCCCGGCAGATTCCTTTTCGCGTCCGAACGCCTTGATAATCTTGTGACCGGTATACATTTCCTCGATATGGCCGTTCATGCGCGCCGTTTGTTCCTGTTGTTTCCGGAAGTAAATCTGAGATTTGGACGCGATCACTTTCGTCAAATACGCGGACGCCGGAATCGTGATCAAACAAACCAGTGTGAGCAGCGGACTGATGTAAAGCATGATGAAAAAGATGCCGAGAATCGTCACCGCCGACGTGATCATTTGGATCAAACTCTGCTGAAGCGTGTTGCTGATCGTGTCCACGTCGTTGATAATCCGGCTCATCGTTTCGCCGTGCGTGTGCGTGTCGTAATATTTGAGCGGCAGCCGGGAAAGCTTGTCGCCGATATCATTTCTCAGATCCGAAACCGTCTTTTGAGAAACAACCGCCATCAAATACTGCTGCACATAACCGAACAAGGCGGAAGCTACATAAAGCGCCAGCAGCCACCAAATAATCCGAAGCAGCGCGTTGTCGTCAATGCCGCCGGTGCCGGCGGAAGACGCCGCAACGCCGTCGTACAAAACGTTGACGGCATCGCCGATGAGCAGCGGCGCCAACACCGTAAAGACGGTGCTGAGAATCGTCGCCAAAATCACAACAATGATGCTGAGGCGGTAAGGTTTCAGATATTGCATCAACCGGCCGAATGTCTTCTTGAAGTTTTTCGGCTTCTCGGCCGGAATATTCAAAGCGCCACGGCCGCCTTTGTAAAATCCGCCGCCTTTATCACCGCGGCCGCCGGAGGAGCCGCCCGGCGCTTGAGACGATGAACTCATTTGATCGGCGCTCATACGTCCACCTCCGCGCTCATTTGCTGAGAAGCAACAATTTCCTGATACACCTGACAGCTTTTCATCAGTTCGTCATCCGTTCCAATTCCGACGACGGCGCCGTTATCCAGAACAATAATCTTGTCGGCGTCTTTAATCGTGCTGACCCGTTGGGCGACAATCAAAACGGCGGCGTCTTTGATTTCCTTTTTGAGCGCCCGCCGCAGGTTGGCGTCTGTTTTGTAGTCGAGCGCCGAGAAATTATCGTCAAAAATATAAATATCCGGATGCCGGACCACAGCCCGCGCAATCGTCAGACGCTGTTTTTGTCCGCCCGACACGTTCGTGCCGCCTTGAGAAATAAACGAATCAAGCCCATCGTTCATCTTCCCAACGAAATCGTCCGCTTGTGCGACTTTGAGCGCGTTCCAAATTTCCTCATCGGTGGCGTCGCTTTTACCGTAACGGATATTTTCAGCCACCGTTCCCGAAAACAGAACAGCCGTTTGCGGAACGAATCCGATTTTTTGCCGGAGATCCGACTGCGGCGTCTCGCGGACGTCGCGGCCTTCAACAAAAACAGAGCCGCCGGTCACGTCGTAAAACCGCGGCACCAAGTTGATGAGCGACGATTTGCCCGCGCCGGTGCCGCCGATGACGGCAGCCGTTTCGCCGGGATAAACGGCAAAGGAAACGTTGTCCAAAATGTTTTTGTCGGAATCTTCAAAGTGAAACGACACGTTTTTGAACTCAATCCGTGCAACCGCGTCTTTTTGCGCCGACTTTTTACCGGATTTGATTCCTTCTGTTTCAGCATCCGGTTCGGTTTCAGCATCCGATTTCGTTTCGGCACCCGCAAGGTTGCTGTCTTTGATTTTCGGATCCACGTCCAAAATCTCGATAATTCTTTCCGCCGACACCTTGGCGCGCGGCAGGAACACGAAAATCATAGCGGTCATCGCGACCGAGAAGAGAATCATCATCACGTACTGAATAAAAGCCATAATGTCGCCGACGCTGATGTTTCCGCTTGCAACCCGGAAGCTGCCGAACCACAAAACGCCGATGACGGTCACGTTCATGATAATCGTCATGGCCGGCATGATAAACGACAAAATTTTGTTGACGCGCAGCGAAACATCCGTTAAATCCGCATTGGCGTCCCGGTAATTTTGGTTGGCCGACTCTTCTTTGTTAAACGCCCGAATCACGCGGACGCCGGTCAGCCGTTCCCGAAGCGTTAAACTGAGATGGTCCAGCTTCTTTTGCGTCTGCTTGAAAAGCGGCATGCACTTGCGGATAATAATGTAAATGAAGCCGAACAGAACCGGAATCGCCACCACAATGATGAGCGATAGAACCGGATCCACAAGAACGGTCATGACAACGCCGCCCAAAAACATCAACGGCGACATCACAAAAATACGAAGCAGCATGATTAAAACGTTTTGAATTTGATTGACGTCGTTCGTCGTTCGGGTGACCAAAGTCGATGTGCCGAATTTTTCAAACTCTTCCAGCGACAAGCTGTCCACTTTTGTGTAAATATCGCGCCGGAGGTCTCTTGAAAAACCGGCGGACGCTTTAGACGCATAATAACCGGCCGCCACCGAACTGACCATGCTGACGGCGGATAAGAAAAGCATCACAAGACCGATGGTGATGATATAGTTCATGTCGTTGCCGACAATGCCGACGTCCACCATATCCGCCATCAATTTCGGCAAATACAGCTGCGTCAAACACTGAATAAATGTCAAAAAGATCGAAACCGCAACAATCCAACGGAAAGGCTTTAAATAGCGGCTGAGTTCAATCATCCGGATTCTCCATTCGTTTTATTTTTATATTTAAAATTGAAATGAATTTAATCAATCGTTAAACGTATATGAAATGTGTCCAAAAAACCTTGAATGAACAAGGAGAAGAAACAAAAATTCAAGTAAAATTATCAAAATATATAATGGTGCTGTTACTTTTAGAGTGACAGATTTTTAAAGACGAGGATTATAATTCTGTTTCATAAAATCCCGCATATATAAATGAAATATAATAGTAGAACAAATTAAATTTGATTGATATGAACTTCAAAGATTGGGCGCCTTATTACGATAAAATTCTAGCCGTATTCGGTTTTTCAAAAGAAAACGACGAAAAATCCGCCGCCTGTTTATCGGATTATGTGCGCCAACATTTTCCGCCGGCAACCGACGTGCCGCTTTTTGAAATTCGGGGACGGGAAGTCATCGTTTGCGGAAATGCGCCGTCTTTGAAAGAGGAATGGAAGGCGTGGTCTTTGCGCGAACAAAAGAAACCGTCCGATCTGGTCGTCATCGCCGCCGACGGTGCCGCGTCTGTTTTGATGAAGTTGAACATCTGTCCGAATGTGATTGTGACGGATTTGGACGGACGGCACGAAGACGATGTGGATTTTGAGATTGACGCATATTCAAAAGGCGCAATCATTTTGATTCACGCGCACGGCGACAATTTGGATAAATTGACGCGTTATCTCCCGATTTTGAAACAGAAATCGTCCAAAGATTCTGTTTTGATTCCGACTTGCCAGTGCCGTCCTCCAAATAACATATACAATTTCGGAGGATTCACAGACGGCGACCGTTGCGTCTTTTTGGCAGAAGCGTTTAAAGCCGAAACCATTACGCTGCTTGGATTTGATTTTGAAGATCCTGATGTTTCGGCATTCAAAAAGAAAAAGCTCAACTGCGCCCGGCATCTGATTCAAGTTTTGAATGACAAAAGGATTCGAGACGGGAAAAACGAAATCCGGTATTTCCGGAAGTCAAATTAATAACTTAACTTTTTTTATAAACTTCAAGCAAGCCGTCCCGAAAAATCAAACGCTTTGCGTTTGATTTTCTCGAAATTCACTGAAATAAGATTAGAGTAGCAGCAG
Organism: Methanolapillus africanus; assembly: GCF_032714475.1. NCBI lineage: Archaea > Methanobacteriati > Methanobacteriota > Methanomicrobia > Methanosarcinales > Methanosarcinaceae > Methanolapillus > Methanolapillus africanus. The sequence goes on from NZ_JAWDKD010000018.1 coordinate 198,817, forward strand.
ATGCAATTAGAACAGTTATTGACAGGTACAAATCTAAACTGTAAATGGTAAGTTCAAATCTAAAAATAGTCAACTGTAGGTGCAAACTGAAATTTAAAAATAGTAACTGTAAGGTGCAAATCGTAAGCTAAAAACTGTAAACTGCTGATACAATCTGTTCCGTAAATTGGAATGTACCAACCGATGGGAATCCATAAAATACAAACGCTATCGCGTTTGATTTTACGGGATGGTTTGTTAGACGTCGAAAAATTATCCGTCGGTTCTTAAAGACTCAAAATTAAAAATGATCGCCATAACGCGCGCGCCGCCGCCCGCCAAAAAATGTGCTCGGATTTTTAAAAGTTCAATTTTCGGATGGATGTCGCGGTATCAAACTATAAATATATTAGGAATAAATCAGATTTACATTTATTTCCAATAAATATCATTCCAATTCAATCATTCTCATTATTTTTCACACATTTCGGATTTGAAAAGATGGACACGCTTGTCATTTGTATTGACCGGGACAACGACCTCGGGGAAAAAGCCAAAGTGATTACGCCCGTGGTCGGGCGCGGCGCCAATATTACGGCGGCGGTCAGCTTGGCGACAGCCGATCCGGAAGACTCGGACACGAACACGATTTTTGGCGGCATTCATATTTTGGACGAACTGCGCAGTTTGGGCGTCGACGCCGAAATTGTGTCGTTTGCCGGCGACAAGAACGTCGGCACCATTTCCGACAAAAAAATCGCCGACCAGCTCGACGAATTTTTAAAGCGCCAGGAAGTCAAAAGCGCCATTTTCGTCTCGGACGGCGCTGAAGACGAATCTCTTCTCCCGATTGTTCAGTCCCGCATGAAAGTCGACTCCGTGCGCCGGATTATTGTGATGCAGAGCGAAAATCTGGAAAGCACCTACTACATGATTAAAAACTTCCTGCGCGACCCGAAGTTTCTTCAAACATTCTTCGTTCCGCTGGGTCTGGCCCTGATTATTTATGCGCTCGCGATGGCCGCCGGCTATCCGGGCTTAGCCATCATCGGAACACTTTTCATCGTCGGTTTGTACATGATTTTGCGTGCGTACGGTATGGACGACAACGTTTCCGTTTTCATGAACGACCTCAAGGAAGCGTTTCAAAAGCGCCACCTGTCGTTTATTACAACAATCGCCGCCATTCTGACGTTTGTCGTCGGAACCGTCATTGGAAGCTTGAGCGTGTGGGACGCCGGAAACCTGGAAAGCATCAACTATTACGGCGTCGTGTCGATGCTGTCCTTATTCATCAAACGGGCCGTTTTATGGTATGCCGCCTCCATTTTCCTGTGGATTATCGGCAAAATTTTCGACCGGATCGGCGCCAAAAAGGATTATCCGGATTTGGTCACGGAAATGCTGTTTACGCTTTCAGGAACTTTGTTGTTTTGGAGCGCCAGCAGTTATGTGCTGTCCGTTTCACTTACAGAATTGAATTACAACTTCCCGATCGAATATTTCGTTTACAGCGTCGTCTTAGCCATCATTATCGCGATGGCCGGCATTTACTTCTCGTTTGACTCAAAAGTCAGCAAGATTAAAAATGAAAAAGCAGAAGAGAAGAAACCGATTCCGGTTGAATCCAAACCCAAAACGGAAGAAAAGGTCGTGACCATTCAAATGAATTCGGACGAATCTGATGAAGACGACGACGAAGATGACGAAACGGACGAATCCGGACCGGTTTCAATTAACATTGGATTGAAAAACTGAGGTTTTTCAGTCCCGATTTTTTTATGTTATCTTTTTTTTGGTTTTTTCGCGGGCAGCCGGCGCGCGCGTTACGGCAACACATTTTCTTTTTGCATTTTCAAGAACGCGAGGGTCACTTTTTTTGTGTTTTTATTTTTTTAGTTTGAGTCTGATATTTCATAATCCCAAGAAAACCACCCCGTAAAATCAGATGCGAAGCATCTGTATTTTACGGATACCGCGAGATGCATTCTAATTTGCAGCACTGAGCTGAAAATCGGATTAGGAAGCAACTGTATTGTTAGAAACAGTGGGTGCAAACTGAAATTTGAAAATAGTCACCTGTAGATGCAAACTGAAATTTAAAAATAAGCAACTGTCAGTTGCAACACAGAATCTAAAAATACGGAACTGCAACTGCTGCCGGCTTAATTTGATTTTATAGCAATCCGCCAAGTTCCGCCCTCTTCACGCCTTCGGCGTTCAGAGGTCTGAACTTGCGGGATAACATTTGGGACAGTATTGTTACTGTATCTGCTGATATTGACTTGCAGCGTTTGCTGTATGCGCTGCGCCGACGCGCGCGTTATGGCGTCGGCTTTTATAAAATAAATCAAAAATGCAGCCTGTTTTTTCATTTTAATATTCGTTTTTATTTTCATTTTTGTATTTTCGCATTGAAATTTAATTGCATATTTATATCATGCTTTTGTTATTATTTTAGTTTCGATTTTAGTTTCGATTTCATAATCGTCTTCTTAATTTATTGTTTGGAGGTTTGACATGACTCTTGATAAAAACACACGTTTTATCCTCAGCCTGGTTCTCACATTAATAGCCGCCTTTGCGATCTTTTATTTCATTTTGCCGGCGATTAATCTTCGGTCCACCGCTTTTTACATGTATCTCATCATGGTGGCGGCCGCTTATTTGATCATCAGTCTGATTTTATCCGGCGCCGGCAACAGCGTCAAATTTAAAAAAGTGATGATGGACGACGGATCCTATAAGATGGTTTTGGATTTGGACGCAAAAAAGGAACGCGACAATTTCACAAAAGATCCGTACGACACGTACGACGCTAAAAAACCGTCCGCAACCGAGCGGTACGAATATGAAGAAACGGTGTACAAAACGCCCAAAAGATCCGATTGGAAAAAAAGCGCACCGATCATGATTATTATTGCTTTGTTCGCGATCGTGGTCGCCGGCAGTTTGCTGTCCGGACCGTTGATTTTCTCCCAAGAATACACGCAGCTGATTCAGATCGAAACCGGCAACTTCAGCGAAGAAGTGGCGGAAATTTCATACGACCAAATTCCGTGGCTCGACAAAGCGTCGGCGCAGCGCCTCGGCGACCGGAAACTCGGCGAATTGGCGGACATGGTGTCTCAGTTTGAAGTGGCGCCTGATTACACGCAAATTAATTTCCAAAACCGGCCGGTCCGAGTGACGCCGCTGGTTTACGGCGACGTCTTCAAATGGCTCAACAACCGGGAAAAAGGTATTCCCGGATATATTCAAATCGACATGGTGACGCAGGAAGGCGAAGTGGTCCGGCTCGACGACGGCATCAAATATTCCCGGTCGGAATATTTCTTCCGCAACATCGACCGCTACCTCCGTTTTAATTATCCGACGTACATGTTTGGCACACCGGTTTTTGAAGTGGACGAAGAAGGAAATCCGTATTGGGTTTGCCCGAAAGTGGTCAAAAAGATTGGCCTTTTCGGCGGCACCGACGTCGACGGTATTGTTCTCATCAATGCGGTCACAGGCGAGCATGTTTATTATGCGCCTCAAGATGTTCCGAGATGGATCGACCACGTATATCCGGCGGAACTCATCATCGAGCAATACGATTACTACGGCAGCTACAAAGATGGTTACATCAACTCGATTTTCGGACAGCGCGGCGTGACGATGACCACGGACGGCTACAACTATCTGGCGCTCAACGACGATGTTTACATGTACACCGGCATTACGTCGGTCAGCAACGACGAATCCAACATCGGTTTTGTTTTGGTCAACCAGCGGACGAAAGACGCGCGGTATTATTCGATTCCGGGCGCTCATGAATATTCCGCCATGGCCTCGGCCGAAGGCGCGCTTCAGCACTTGAATTACGACGCCACGTTCCCGCTCCTGCTCAACATTGCAGGCGAACCGACCTATTTCATGGCCATGAAAGACTATTCGAGCCTCGTCAAGCAATACGCCATGGTGAACGTGAGAAGTTACAACATTGTGGCAACCGGCAACACGGTGGCGGAATGTGAAGAGAATTATATTCAAAAATTGTCTCAAACTTCGGGATCCACAGCTGTGTCCACCCGGGGCACTAACATCACCGGCGTTGTGTCAGACATCCGGATTTCCGTGATTGACGGCAACTCTCACTACTACATCCAACTGGATAACGCCCCGAAATACTATGTCATTTCGTCCTCAGTCGACGCCCGCGTCGTTCTTTTGAACGTCGGCGATCATGTCATTTTGATTGCGGCCGAAACGGACAAAACGATTGAGCCGATCCGGTCTTTTGAGTGGGTCGGTACGGAATAAAAATTAAAAAATAATAAACAAAAAACAATAAACAAAAGCCGGTTCCTTTGAACCGGCATTATTCTAAGCCGGTTCCGCTGGATTTCTCAAACGGCAGCGGCGCCGGCAAGAACAACGAACGTGTTTTATTTCGGAATAAAACACGTCGTTTTTCTTTTTTCTTTTCTCTTTCTTCATAATCACACGTTACCCATTTTTGTTTTATTACTTTCACTCCGTGCGGATTACGACTTTATAATTTCCTTTCGTCCTCCATTTTGAGGCAACAAAATGGACACGGACACTTTAATTTTAGCAATGCTCGGACTCATCGCATTTCTGTTATTGATAAACATTTTTTTAACGGCAGCGCGTAAAAACCGAATTAATTCGAAGGATTTGGAAGACAGCCGGATGTTGGACGATTTGAAAAATTCGCTCTCAACTTCGTTGTCGTCGGACATTCGCGAACAAACGATTTTTGTACGGGATGAAGTCGGGCGGGAAATTTCCGGCATGGACCGGCGCATGCGCGAAGACCTCGTTGTCAACCGGGAAGAACTGGGAATGTCGCTCAAACAAAATCGGGCGGAACTCACTGATTTGTTTATCGCGTTCAGTGATTCCCAAGACCGTAAATTCCTCAGTTTTGAACTGAAACAAGCTGAACTCAACAAAACAATTGAAGAGCGGCTGGATAAAATTCGCGGCCTGACGGAACAAAAGATTGCGGAGCTTCAGGAATCCAACGCCAAGAAATTGGATGAAATGAAAAACGTGGTCGATGAAAAACTCCAGGAAAGCGTGGAGAAACGGTTCAATGAATCGTTTAAAGGCATCAGCGACCGTTTGGACGAAGTGTTCAAAGGCCTCGGCGAAATGCAAACCCTCGCCGTCGGCGTCGGCGATTTAAAACGGGTGCTGACAAACGTCAAAACCCGCGGCACGTTCGGTGAAATCCAGCTCGGGACGCTTTTGGATCAATTCCTTTCCCCGGAACAATATGAGAAAAACGCCGCCACCAAACCCAAAACCACCGAACGGGTCGAATACGCGATTCGTCTGCCCGGAAAGGATAACGGGGATGGAGCGGACGGAAAAATCGGAAACGGATCAATTCTTCTGGCGATTGATTCCAAATTTCCGATCGAAGATTATCAACGGCTGCTTGACGCCTACGATAATTGCCCGGACGAGATTGACTATTATGCGAAGCAAGTGGAAAACGCCGTTCGAAAAAACGCGAAAGATATTCGGGACAAATATATTAATCCGCCGTATACGACGGATTTTGCGATCATGTTCATTCCGATTGAAGGACTGTACGCTGAAATCTTGCGCCGCCCCGGACTTTTTGAATCCGTTCAGCGCGATTACCAAGTGGCGATTGCCGGACCGACGACATTGGTGGCGTTTTTAAACAGCCTTCAAATGGGATTCAAAACGCTCGCCGTTGAAAAACGGACCGGCGAAGTTTGGAAATTGCTCGGCGCCGTCAAAACCGAATTCACCAAATTCGGAACATTGCTTGAAAAAACGCGGACAAAACTGGATGAAGCGGCCCGTGTTTTGGACGACGCGGATTCCAAAACAAGAAACATTACCCGTAAACTTCAAAAAATACAGGAATTACCGCAAGAAGAAACGCGGCTGCTTCTGGAGAATCCGGATCAGTTGGAGGATATTGACATTTGAATGTGCTGATTGTAACGGCGGGTTCCAACAATACAGCTGATTCCGGATCCGATTTGTACCTTCAGTTTACAGTTCCGATTGCATCTGTGTTGCGATTCCGATTTGTACCTGCAGTTGACAGTTCAGATTGCATCTGCGTTGCAATTCCCAATTCCGAGCATCGGAATCCGATTAAACAGACGCGAAACGCGTCTGTTTAATCGGGATGGTTTTCTTGACATCGGTAAAAATCAACCCACAGATTCGCATGTCTAAACGAAATTTGTCGCCATAACGCGCGCACGGGGCAACGCTCAAAAAAAAAGAAATGAAAACAGAAAAAGAACAAAAAGAAAAACAAAAATAAATACAGAAAAATCAGGAGATGAAATAACTTTATTTCAAATCCTGAACCGGGATGAAATCATCCACCCGGCATTGTTTCCGGCAGCATTTTTCGCCTGGAATATCGACCGGATACTGTTCGGTGACGCAGCCGAGGCAAAGCCGGCTTTTGTCGATGCCGATCGCTTTGACGAGACCATCGATGCTGAGGTAACCGATTGTATCCGCGTTGACCGCTGCGCAAACGCCTTCAATGGTTTTGTGAACGGCGATCAATTCGTCGCGGGTCGGCATGTCAATACCGAGGTAGCACGGACCGATGATCGGCGGACTGGCGACTCTTAAGTGAACTTCTTTGGCGCCGGCCCGTTTAATCATATCGATAATCCGGCGGGACGTTGTGCCGCGAACGACGCTGTCGTCCACCAAAACCACGCTGTTGTCTCTCAAATTGTCGTTGATGGTGTTCATTTTCAAACGAACGGCCATTTCACGGGCTTCTTGAGACGGCAGAATAAAAGTACGTCCGATGTAACGGTTTTTCATCAAGCCTTCCAAATATTTGATTTTGGATTCGCGGGCATAACCGATGGCGGCCGCAATACCGGAGTCCGGAACCGGCGAAATGATGTCGGCGTCGGCCGGATGTTCCAGAGCAAGCTGCTTTCCGATCCGCTCCCGGGCGGCGTAGACCAATTGGCCGTCAATGATGGAGTCGGGGCGCGCCAAATAAATAAATTCAAAAATACAGTGGGCTGCGACATCTTCTTTGTTTGTTTGGTAGCTTTCCACTTTGCCTTCTTTGGTAAAGGCGAGGATTTCACCGGATTTGACGTCGCGGACAAATTTACCGTTGATGGCGTCAAGCGCAACACTTTCGGAAACAACGGCATAACCGCCGTCGATTTCGCCGTAGCAGAGCGGTTTGATGCCGAACGGGTCGCGAACGGCATAAAGGTCGCCGTTAATCATAATCACCAAAGAATAAGAACCGTTAACCCGACGCATGACATTTTTAATCGCGTCGACGGCGCTGTGTTTGAGGAGTTCTTTCACCAAAAGAAGCGCAATCACTTCAACGTCCAAATCGGTTGTAAAAATACGTCCTTCCGATTCAAGTTCGTCTCTTAAAAGAGCCGCATTGACCAAACTGCCGTTGTGGGCCAAAGCAATGGTGCCGCCCTTGAAATTTAAAACGAAAGGCTGGCAATTTTCAAGATTATGCGTCCCTTTGGTCGCGTTTCGAACATGTCCGACACCGACATATCCGAGCAGATCTTGAATTTTTTGTTTAGAATAAGCTTCGGACACGAGTCCCATGCTTTTAATGGATTTGGATTTGGAACCGTCAAAAACAACAATTCCCGTTGAATCTTGACCACGGTGCTGAAGCGCGTAAAGCGCGTAATAAAGTTTAAAAGCGACAATATTCGTCGGCGGCGCCGGATCATGTAAAATAGCGCCCGCGACACCACATTCTTCTTTCAAGGAGTACCACCCGGAAGTAATTTTTTATCAAGATATTTATCTTCGGCATGAAAAAATAAATTTTTCGATCCGGTCAGATGACGATTCCGATCTCTTTCGTTTTTCAAGATAATACAATCAATAGACTGTTTCCGAACAAATATGTTACGGACAAAAAGGAATATTATTTTGTCCTATTTTAATTTAATTTTCACTAATGTTCATCAAGCATCAAGCCGAAAATGAGTGAACAATTAACAACAGGTTGTGAAAAACATAACGAAAAATGATGAAATATCAGAAAGTTAACAATGCCGTTCGGATATTTTGAATAAATTATTTTATCAACGCGCATTGTGGAATTTTATTAATTTTACAATAATTCAAACATTGCTTCTCCAATGTAGTAAAATCACAACATCTGGTTTTTAAACTTTGATGTGGCTCGCCCTCTGTAATTCTGTAATACAAGCGACGAGCATTGTTAAGAATAATAGATTTATTTTTTAAAGAGTTACACCATGAAAGTTGCTTCTGTAAAAGATTTTTGTAATTCAATTCATCTTTTGTATTGGTCGGCAATGATGAGATATCGACTTTTGTGAGTAAATACTCCGGAACAGGAATCCATATTATTAAAATTGATAGCACCACACTCCCCATCATTTATTTTCAAAAAATCAATGGTATTCTCCATATTTTTGTGCTTGTGCTTCGGAGAAGTTAAAGATGCATAATAATGAAAATCATTGATTGTAAAGACAATACCAATAAATGGGCGGTCGGTTTTTGAAAAAGTGTTATCCGGAACTCGATGATCAAATTGATACAAAAAATTACAATAAGATGAGTCAATTGTGAAAAAGGATAGCCTATCGGTTGTCATAATATATTCCTCTTTTTTAGAATAAGGGTGGCAGGCATTTCACCTGCCACTTTTTTGGTTCCCACTTAAAGGTAGGGTACACCCGCTTTTTTGGTTCTCACTTAAGGGTAGAGTACACCCGCTTTTTTGGTTCTCACTTAAGGGTAGAGTACACCCGCTTTTTTTGAGATAAGAATAGACAACCGTAAAGAATTGCAATAAATGATACATCCAAAGATTATATAACATTTTCGAAATTAAGAGTGAATCTAAAAAATATAAAAAAGTTGATTATTTCAAAAAAAAAGGCGCATGAAACCATGCGCCTTTTCATATTCTTCATTTTGAATGATAATTTCTGCAAGAAGATTACCAGTCGCCGTTCAGGCCGGACTTTCTGACCCACTTGTAGTTTCTGAGTTTGGCGGATCTGCCAAAGCCGCACGAAACACACTGTTTGGTGTGGATGTTAAATGATGTGCTGCCGCATCTTCTGCATTTCATGTGCGTTCGTTTTTGTCTCTGACCCATTGAGGGCGTTCCTTTAACCATTTTATTTCACCTTAAGTTGAATTTGTAAATTGAATAAATGTCATTTGAATTGACGTTTAGAATGACGTGTAAATTGAATCATTGATTATAAAATTGACGGCATTGGTCTTACGGTGAAACGTAGACGATGTTGTCGCCGCGGACAATCAAACTCGGGTATTTCTTGACGCAAACGCCTTCTTTCAATTCTTCGGCATTGTCCAGAACGAGATTCATGTGAATATCGTATCCTTTTAATTCTCCTCGAAACTCGCGTCCGCCCTTTAAGCGTGCGATAACCGGCTTGTTTAAAGCGTCATTTAAAACATCAAGAGGTCTGTTTGTCATAATATTTTGCCTCAGTTAAAACTGGATCAATGAAATAATGAAAGATATTTATGAAGAGTTGAAACAACAAGGAGTAATACAATTAATCCTATATAATTCTCTTCCCAAAATCTGTCAAAATAGGAATCTGTGTAAGAAATGAATGAATATATTTAAACGTATCCCAAAAAAGCAGGTTCAATACGTTTTTAACCGCCTGTTTGCCGCCTCATTCGCAAAGTCTTTTGGATTTGTCCGTCCGATTTGAAAAAGACCGGCTCAAAAAAAATTATTTGGAAAATAATTTTGAAAATAATTTTGAAAAACAATTATTTTCGAAATAACTCTTGGAGCATGTCGCAAATCCGAATAATTTTAAGAGCCGCGTCGACCGCGTCCGTTCCGAAAACCCGGATGACCGCTTCTTTGCCGACATCGCCCGCATCATAAATAAGATCCGGAACAACGTCGCCGTTCTTGGAAATGGCGCTCACCGACCCCCATTCTTCTTTGCGGACGTAATTTTTCGGCTCGTCCTCCCTTTTGAAAAAGAGGTTCGTATAACCGGCTTTTTGAGACGCTTCGAGAATGAGCGGCGAATATTTTAAATTAATACATGCCCGGACGGCCGGGTCAAATTTTTGAGCCGCGTCGACGGCTTTCATCAAATGCGTGCCGGACCCGAACGACGGAAAACCGACCGCTTTCACCGACGTAAACGCGCCTTTACGGTCATGAACTTTATGAATCCGTCCCGGGAACGCGGCGCCGGTTGACAAAAATGTTCCAAACGCGTCCGAATCTTTTAAAACGAACGGATGCGTCGGCGACGGATAAGCATCGGCCGCATAATAATTTTCAATCGTCGTGTTTCTGTAAATATCGGGAACAGTCATGACAATATTGGTGCCGACCTCCGGAATCAACTGCGGAAAAACAGTGCTGTTCTTGAGCAGATCAAAAGCGGACAGAATATTTTCAATGACGAGCGCCCGCTCACGGAGAAGATTGGCGTATCCGGCCGGGTTGACCGGCGGCACGCCGTTTCCGACTTTTTCGGAATAGGAAATCGCGTCGGTGACAAATTTCTTCGTCATCCGGCAGGCAACGGGGAACGGATAGCCGCGCGCCAAATGGGCGACCAAAGCGGATGAAAATGTGCAGCCGGTCCCATGAGTTCCACCGCTGACGAAGTTTCCGGGAAGAACGGTAAACACGCCGGCAGCAGAATCATAAATCGTATCGGACGCATCTAAATGACCGCCGGTGACCACCACATATTTGACGCCGGTTTTGGCAATTTCAATGGCGGCAGCTTTAGCGTCTTCCGGCGTTTCAATTTTGACGCCGGACAGAATTTCCGCTTCCTTGATGTTCGGGGTGACGGCAAAAGAGACCGGCAGAAGGCTTTTTTTCATCCAGGAAACGGCGTCGTTTTGAAGAAGAGCGCCGCCGGCTTCGGCCGACATGACGGGATCGACCACCAGCAAAATCTTATTTTCCGACACTTTTTTGGCGACCGCTTTGACAATATCCGAAGAGGAGAGCATGCCGGTTTTGGCAAAAGAAACCGCCATGTCCGAACAAACCGCATCGATTTGAGATTCAATGACCGGAACCGGCAAATCGAATACGGATTTAACGCCGGTCGTGTTTTGAGACGTCACCGAAACGATGACGCAGGCGCCGTGGACGCCCAACGTTGAAAAAGTTTTAACGTCCGCTTGAATGCCCGCGCCGCCGCCGGAATCGCTCCCGGCGATTGTCATAACAACCTTTTTTTTCACAAAACCCCCCCGTTTCAGAAAAATTATCTTAAAACCAGAAAATCAGATGATGAACAATGAATTATGATTGAATATATAAAATAAAATCAAAAACTATATGAACTCTTCCGACCGAATCCACATTTTTTGAAAAATATAAAAAATAAATGAAAAATATTAGAATTCAATTGGTTGAGTTCAGTTGTTTGAATTCAGTTGTTTGAATTCAGTTGTTTGAATTCAGTTGTTTGAATTCAGTTGTTTGAATTCAGTTGTTTGAGTTCAGCTGTTTGAATTCAGTCGTTCAAGTTTTTCGTCATGTAAGTGCCGTCAAACTCGTAACCGTATTTCCGATAGTATTCCCGAACACCAATGCCGCTGATGACGGAGATTTTGGAAAATCCACCGTCCGCCGCAATTTCTTCCGCTTTTTGAATCAGTTCCTTGCCATATCCGCGGTGCTGCCAAGTTCTGTTTTTCTCTGTTTTTTTAGCGGATTGATTATCGACCGATTCGCCGATCGGCGTGAGTGAACCATACACGTGCAGTTCCCGGGTCAGCGCCGCATTTCTCAATTCGGGACGGTGGGGCGCGTTTGGAAAACGAAGCCGGAGGAATCCGATTAAAACGTCCGCCACCGGATCTTCAAAAGAAATAAAGTGTTCCGTTCCGCCGCAGCTGTCGTATTTTTCAACCATCAGCTCAATATTTTCCGGATGGGGCGGATTTTTCTTGAGAATATTGTGGCCGACTTCACGGCAGCGGATGCATTGACATTTTTTGCCGCGGGCGTGCAATCTTTCTTCCGCCAGCTGCCGGACATTGCTCTTTTTGATGCCGGCCAGAATCTGATTGGCGGGAATGTCGCGCTGAATCCGCTGCAGACGCGTCCATTTCGGCAGAATTTCTTTGATTTGGGACACCAGTTCAGGACCGTTGGCGTCGTCGAGCGGCTTATAGTCACCGGCCTGCCACAGGTCGCACAGTTTCGTTCCTTCTGTCACCAGCGTCGGATAAATCTTAAGGTAGTCGGGTTTGAAACCGGGATCGGAGAAGAGTGTTTTGAATCCCTCAATGTCGCGGTCCAAATCGGTATCAAAAAGCCCGGGCATCATGTGAAAACCGACTTTAAAGGCGCTGTCCCGAAGGCGGCGGTTGGCGTCAACCGTTTCCGCAACGGTGTGTCCGCGGTTCATTTTGAGCAGAACGTCTTCATAGACGCTTTGAACGCCGAGTTCCACTTTTGTGCCGCCGATTTTTAAAAATTCGTCGATATGTTCTTCTTTCGCCCAATCGGGACGGGTTTCAAGCGTCATGCCGACGTTTCGGACGTAAGCGGTTTCATTGGCTTTTTGGACGTCCTCAAGCGTGATGTACGGTTCGTAAGAATCGTGATTACCGGACCCGATTTTTTGAACATTTCGGCGCCATTTCGGAATATGATTTTGGCTTTCAGATTGCAAATCCGCATCACCGGACAAATCCATTCCGTCTTCAAAATCGTTCATCGCTTCCAAGCATCTTTTAACAAACCATTCCTGGTAGTCGATGGTTCGGGCGGAAAAGGTGCCGCCCATAATGATAAGCTCCGCTTTGGTGACGTCGTGACCGATGGTCGCCAGCTGCCGGAGCCGGGAACTGACTTGATTGTACGGGTCAAAGTGAAAATCAAAAGCACGCATAGCTGCCGGCTCTTTGCCCATGTAACTTTGCGGGGAATGGAAATCGGAATCCGGACCGCCGGGGCAGGGAATACACTGACCGTGCGGGCAGGGCGCCGGCGACGTCATGGCCGCCAAAACGGCGACGCCGGAGATTGTTCGAACCGGTTTTCGCTGAAGAATGTCGCGGACGGCTTTTTGTTCGTCCGGATTGCCGCGCAAAATGATATCGCCGTTGCTCGGCAGGGTTTTAAGGCGGTAAGCCTTGCACACATTTTTCTTGACGCGCATGAGATCGTTTTCGGTTTCGATTTCTCCGGAGAGAACCTTTTCCAAAACCTCACGGCACGCTTTGTTGAACAGTGCGTCCGATTCGTCGTATTCCTGATAACTCATTTTTTGAATTCTCTGATTGATTAGATGGTAATGCGGTAATTGATAATTTGATTGTAATTATGGTAATTATGGTAATTTTGATGATTTGATAATATTTGGTGAGTTGATGATTGTTTGTCTGAACTGAAATATCAACTCATAAATAAATATATAAGTTCTATGACGTTAGAGAAGTAAGAAAAATATCATTTAAAAGGAAGTATAAAAATGAAATTCGGAATTGAATTTGTCCCGAACGAGCCGGTTTTGAATTTGGCGTCTTACGCCAAAACCGCTGAGGACGAGGGCTTTGAATTTGTCTGGGTGACGGACCATTACAACAACCGGGACGTTTTTGCGACGCTCACCGTTTTATCGATGGCAACCAACCGTATTCAACTCGGCGCCGGCGTCACCAACCCGTATACCCGAAATCCGGCGTTAACGGCGTCAGCGATCGCCACCGTGAACGACATTTCCGGCGGGCGCGCCGTTCTCGGCGTCGGCCCGGGCGACAAATCCACTTTTGACGCGCTCGGCATCGCCGGCGAAAAGCCGTTGTCCACGATTCGAGAATGCGTCGGCGTTTACCGGGAGTTGTTTGCCGGCAAAAATGTGTCAACAGCCGGTGAAAACGTTCAATTCAAAGGCGCTCATTTGAATTTTGTCAAAAAAGACGCCGCCCCGATTCCGGTTTATGTGGGCGCGCAGGGCCCGAAAATGCTGGAAATGGCGGGCGCCGTTTCGGACGGCGTTCTCATCAACGCGTCCCATCCGGATGATTTCAAGCAAGCGATGCCTCAAATTCGTGCCGGCGCCGAATCGGCCGGACGAAATGCCGGCGATCTGGACATTGCGGCTTACACATGCTTTTCCATTGACGCGGACGCAGACGCCGCCAAAAAGAAAGTGATTCCGGTGGTCGCGTTCATTGCGGCCGGCGCGCCGGACGCGATTTTGAGCCGGCACGGCATCAATCCGGAAATTAAAAAGGAGTTGGGCGCCGAGATTTCCAAGGGGAACTTCAAAGCGTTAAATGATTTGGTTTCCGATCAGATGGTGGACAAATTTTCGATTGCCGGCGATCCTGAATTTTGTGAAAAGCGGATGAAGGAATTGGAAGAATCCGGCGTGACCCAAATGGTTGCCGGGTCACCGATCGGCATTTCCAAAGAGAAGTCAATCAAAATGATCGGAAAAATCATGAAAAACTTCTGACATCAAATTTAAAATAAAAACAACATAAAAAAACAACATAAAAAAACAACATAAAAAAACAACATAAAACAAAAACAACAATCAAACAAACCAAAACATAATTGAAATAAATGAATCCATTAAAATAAAAAAATTCGTTTGCTTAAAAAAAGGAATCGGGGAAAAAGATGAAGCGCGCCTTTTATGTCGGTCGTTTTCAGCCGTACCACTACGGCCATGACAAAATAATCAAAATGATTGCGGAAGAAGTAGATGAGATTGTCATCGGCATCGGAAGCGCCCAAAAAAGTCATTCCGTCACGGATCCGTTTACGGCCGGCGAACGTGTGGAGATGGTTCGAAAAGCCTTAGAAGATTTTCCGGTTCGGACGTACATCATTCCGCTCCAGGACGTCGAATTCAACTCTTTATGGGTGTCGCACGTGAAAGCGATGTCTCCGAAATTCGACATCGCCTATTCCAACAATCCGTTAGTGATTCAGCTGTTCATGGAAGCCGGCATTGAAATCCGCAGACCGCCGATGCATGAGCGCGCCAAATATTCCGGAACCGTTATCCGAAAACTGATGATCAACGGCGAACGAAAGGATTGGGAACAACTGCTCCCGGAAACCGTTGTCGAAGTCATTGATGAAGTGAACGGCATCTGCCGCATCAAACGGGTGGCTGGGAACGATCAGTAACTTTTTTTCTATTTTATTTCACTTTTTCTTTTTTTCATTTTTTCAGCAGGCAGCGGGCGCGCGCGTTACGGCAGCACTTTTTGTTTTGCGTTTTTAAAAACAAGAGGCTGTTTTTTGAAAATGTCAAAAAACGACCCATTTTTTGAAGATGTCAAGCAAACCATCCCGTAAAATCAAACGCGATAGCGTTTGTATTTTACGGATACCAATCTGCAGATACAATCTGAAATTACAAACAGCAGGTGCAACCTGTACCGTAAACTGAAAATTAAATTAAAAAATAGTTAACTGCAGGTGCAATCTGTACCATAAACTGAAAATTAAATTAAAAAAATAGTCAACTGCGGGTATAATCTGCACTGTAACAGATAAATTTAAAAAATACAGATGCAACCACACCAACTGCATCTTATTGCAAGTGGTATCCGCAAAATACAGACGCCAAAGGCGTCTGATTTTGCGGGTTGGTTTGCTTGAATCGGAAAGATATTCCCGGCATTGATTTTAATTTATTTAATACTTTGATTTAATTTTTTAATTTATTTTATTTGATTAATCCGGTGCCGGAATCAGTCTTGCCATTTAAAGACAGGGAACGTGTCCATCTTCCAGATTTTGTCAAAATCCCATTCGCTGTAAGCTTCATAGGTTTTCAGGAAGGCGGATGTTTCGCCTTTGCCGTTCACCCGGTCCGGTCCGATGAAACCGATCGCAAACTCCGGATTATTTTCAGTACCGATCAACATGTTGTTGTACGCCGCGTTGCCGGACAGCGTCAAATCGTCGATCATCGCCTTGGGATTGGCTTTAAAGGTTCGAGCGCCGTCTGTTTTCCAGGTGTATTTGTCGCCGAGATTGAGCATTGTGGGAACGCCGCTGTCAAAACCGCCGGCTGTTCCGACAATTCTGGCGGATCCGCCGGAACCGGTGACTTCAGGGTTAGCGGCGACGCTGTTTTGAATCACAGACGTTTCATTGGCCATGCCCGCAATACCGCCGGCAAAACCGCCGTAAACGAAAGATTCCGGAATCACCAAGATGTTCTTTTCATTTTCAGCGTCGCTGACCGTTTGTTTGCCGGTATTGCCGAGCGTATCGGAAACGTCCAGCGTGTCGTAAAGAATGATTTCTTCGCCGCCTTCAGGAACAACGCCGTAGCCGCCGATTGCTTTGACGGTTCCGTTCGCATAACTGTTTTGAACGGTGCCGTAAGAAACGGTTCCGGCAATGCCGCCGGCATAAACCCGATAGGTTGCAGCGGAGTCGTTGCCGTTGTTGCCGTTGTTGCCGTTGCTTTTAACGGTCACATCGCCGGTGGCGTAACAATCCGAAACGGATGCTTTGCTGCCGACAGAACCGGAAACGGCGCCAACCAAGCCGCCGGCGGATGAACCATGTTTATTGTTAAACGACAGATCGTCGGTGCCGCCGACGATATCGACGTTTCCGGACGCCGAACTGCCGGAAATGTTGCCGGTGCTTTTGCCGACCAAACCGCCGCCGACAACAAGATTTTTGGCGTCTGCCGCCACTTGAACGTCTGCGGAACTGTTGGTCAGGCGGCCGTTTAAAATGCCGACAAGACCGCCGACGTTCACTTCCGGAAGCGTTTGAACATAAACGCCGGAAGACGCTTTGATGGTAACGTTTTGAGAGGAATTGGAAACGACGGTGACGGTTCCGTTGGCGGAACAATTGTCAATCACTGTGTTTTTGCCGTTCGCGACGCCGGCGAGCTGTCCGGCATAAACGCTTGTTCCCTTAAAGCCGTTCGGCACGACAAAGTTGTCGGCGGCGGCGATATTGACCGTCCCGTTGTCCAAGCTGAAATTTGAAATTGTCGCGTTGTTCACGGACGCGAAAAATCCGTTCACGCCGCGGTATTGATTGGATGTGCCTGTGGTGATCGTATAATTTGAAAAAGTGTGACCGCTGCCGTCAAAACTGCCGCTGAACGATTCGACGGAATAATTGCTCAAATAGACGTCGAATGAATTACTAGGGAATTGTCCGAGTTCGGACGTGCCGATCGGCGTCCATTCGCCGCCTTCATAATCGATATCGTCCACCATTACATAGTTTGTGCCGGCCGTTTTGTTGTCCGGAATTTTTTGGCGGATTTTTTCAAAATCACCGGCGTTAGCGATCAGATACGGGAATTTGCCGCCGTTTGCAGAGCCGACGGTCACTTGAAATGTTTTTTCTTCAATGAAATCTCCGTCTTCGGCCGTCACTTTAATGGTTGCCGTCCCGGTTTCTTTGCCGGCCGTATTTTTCGGCTGCAAGGCAAAGGTGCCGTTTTTCACATAAATTTCATTAATGCCGAGAATGCCGGACCCGCCCGTTGAAAATCCAACGTATTCGGCGCCGGAAACGATTTCGGCTCTCACGACGTCGGCGGAAGAGTTATTCGCAAGAACTTGGATGTTTTTGGTTTGAGTCAATGTAAAAGGGGAAACAATAACGGCCGTATTCGGACGCAAGCTGTCCGTGAAATAGCCGTCTTGATAAGAAACGTCAACGGAAAGCGCCACGTTGGGCAAATCCTTTAAAAGCGGATCGCGAACGGTCACCGTTTCGGTGCCGGCCTCTTGGCTGACCGCAATGATTTCGGACGAATTCGGAACCGTTTTGGATTCAAAACCGACCGTATCATTGAGTTTTCCGCCGGCCGCCGCGGCAAAAATCAACAATGCCGCAATAATCACAAGAATTGCAACAGCTGCGACGCCGTATATAATATATTTGTTTTTAGAATCTGTCTCTGACATATGTTCTCATTTGTTTTTGAATGTATATAAATTTGGATTGTTAAACAAATTATTCTGTAAATTGATTATTATATAACTAATATAATAACATACCTCATATATAAATCTTTACAATACGGCACAGTTGCACATTTTAAAAAAATATGAGAATAAATATAAAATTAAATTCTTTGTTTTTAGAAAAATAAAATCACCGAAAAGACGGAAAATAAAAAAAAAGAAAGGGAACAAAAAAGAGAAAAAATAAAAAAATTCTATGAGAAAAACAACTAAAAGTTCTATAAAAAACAACTAAAAAAAATATCCAAAATGAAAAATGCGGATGTTAATTAAAAAAGCAAGTTAAAACGAAAATCAATAAAAAAAGCCGCCGGTTTTTCAACCGGCGGCCGCTCATTTCTGAACTTTTTGATTTAATTTGACTTTATTTAATTTTATTTGATTGCGTTCATCCGAAAAGATTAGGCGCCTTCGACGACGGTTGTCTTTTTGATGATCTTCTTGGCCTTGTAGAGCTTGTAGGACACGTAGGCGTCCGTAATGCCGGCAAAGAGGAAGGAGAATCCGACCCAGTAAACGAAGGTCAAGACAGCCAACTCGAAGTTAAAGATGATGATGATACCGAGCAAAATGACCAAGATACCGCCGAGGCAGACCCAGATCCAGCCGCTTTGTTTGGTGTCCTTCATGTCAATGGCCGTTCCGATCATGCTGATACCTTCAATCAAAATCCAGATGGCGAGGATGTACGGCAAAATGATTTCGGTGATGTGGGGGTTAAAGATTAAGATCAAACCGATGAGAAGCGTCAACAGACCGAGGACGCAGCCCCAAACCCAGCTTCCGAAAATATTGCGGGTGGTAAACGCGAATGCGATTTCAAGAACACCGATAACGACCAAAAGAACGCTGATCACGATATCGATGGTTAAGAATGAAATGGTGTAAGATTCGAACGGGTAGAATAAAAAGACGAAACCCGCAACGATAAAGAGCAAAGCTTCTAAAAGCACGATCCACCAGTGTCTGACGGTGGTGGTGACTTCTTCAACAACTGTTTCCATGTATTCACCTTTTTAACGAGTATAACAATTTTATTTTTTACGAAAACGAACGAAACAGAAACGATGGAGTCGGTTTCTGTTTTTAGATAATTTTAATATCTTTGCAATTATAAATTGCAGAATATATAATGAGAAGCTTCTATATATATATTTTTATTGTCAACATTTATTTTTTAAAAATGGAAGATGAAAATTAAAGATAATCGAACAGCATCGTCAAAAAATAAGTCCGTGTCTTTGAAAAATTCGAACGAAACGTGTCGCTGTAACGCGCGCGCCGGCGGCGCAAAAAGAAAAACAAAAAATAAAAAAAACGAAAGAAAAGAGAAAAATAAAATTTATGATCTTTCTGCCGGCTGTTCTTCAGACTGTCCCTCCGGCTTTTCTTCCGGTTTTCCCGTTTCATCCGCTTCCTGACATTCCGGCATGGTACACGTCTTTGACAACGTTCGGATGTTGGCGCGCTCGCCGACAACCCAAACGACGTCGCCTTCGTGGAATTCAAAAGACGCCTTCGGATTCATGAAAGACTCGTCGTCGCGGTCGACGCCGACCACCAAACAATTGGCGACGTCGCGGATAACGCACTCGCTGATTGTTTTGCCGACCAGATAGGAATTTTCGTCCACGACAAACTGTTCAAGAACCACTTCATCCTCTTTCTTTTGGACTTCGGCATGGCCCTCGATTTCATTTTTAAAGAGTTCCATCTGCTCGTCCGTTCCGAGAACAACAATCTGGTCCGCCGGATACAACCGGTCGGTGCCGCGCGGAATGTTATGATGCTCGCCGGCACGGGTAATTGACACAACGCTGACGCCGTATTTTTCCCGGAAATTGAGTTCGCCCAATGTTTTTCCGGCAACGGTGGAGTCGGCCGTAATGTCAAACGTCCCCAAGTGAACGTTTTGAGCCATCAAGCTCTGAGCGACGTTTTTGTCCTCTTTTTTCAGCTTGCTGAGGCTTTTCTCGTTTAGATTCGTCATGAATTGCTTTTCCAGCTGCGCGTATTGGGTCCGCAGCGTTTTGGAAAACAGCGCCACAAGGATGACCAAAATGGTCAAGATGACAACGATACCGATTTGCGTTGTAAATTCGCTGAAAACCACGTAAGCAATGAAGAAAGCCGTCAGCGCAACCCGGATCAATACGATAAAAACCAAAGGTCCACGGTTGAATTTTCGGTCGTTCCAAAGCGCTGTAAAAGCCGGCGTTCTCAGTTTGCTCAGCAAAAGCGCGCTTAAAAACGGCGCCATTAAGAGAAGCGTGACGGCAACGGCAATCAAAGATCCCAAAGCGCCCGGGATTTCCGCTTTGAGGAACGGTAAAATATAACGGACGGACGCCATCGATATGAAAACCAACATGACGGAGTAAATCAAAATCACCATCACGTTCGACTTGAGCACTTTGCGCCAGTCGCTCTGCCGGTTAACGGTTTGGCTTCCGGAACCGAAGTTGTCCAAGAACGTCATGACGCGTTCCGGCAATATCTTTTTGACCAAATTGTACGTCGGCTCGGAAATTTTGATGGTGTACGGCGTCGTAAACGTTGTAATCACCGAAACGGCGACCACGATCGGATACAAGAAGTCGCTCGTAACGCCCAAACTCATACCGAGCGCCGCAATAATGAAAGCGAATTCGCCGATCTGCGCCAGCGAAAATCCGGATTGCATGGATACTTTCAGATTCTGTCCCGAAATCAACACACCCAAACTGGAAAAGATCATCTTTCCGAAGTAGGTGGCCAGCGTCACAATAATGATCGGAACCGCATACGTCACCAGCATGGCCGGGTCGACCATCATGCCGACCGACACGAAGAAAATCGCGCCGAACAGGTCTTTGACCGGCTTCGTCAGGTGTTCGATCTTTTCCCCGTCAATGGTTTCCGCGAGAATGGATCCCATAATGAAAGCGCCAAGCGCCGATGAGAATCCGGTTTTGTTGGCAAGAACAACCATGCCGAGACAAAGACCGATGGAAACGATCAAAAGCGTTTCATCGTTCATGAATTTACGCATGTATTTAAACATCGTCGGGAGCAGGAAAATGCCGAGAACGAACCACAGCGCGAGGAAAAAGACAAGGCGGCCGAAACTTTCAATCATTTCGACGCCGACCGACGTTTGGCTGATGGCCAGCGTCGGCAGCAAAACCAACATGAGAATGGCGACCAAGTCTTCGACAACCAAGACTCCAAAAACGATGCTGGTAAACTTCTGCGCCCGGAGATTCAAGTCTTCAAACGCTTTAATAATAATCGTCGTCGACGACATGGCGAGCATGCCACCCAAAAAGATGCTGTCGATGTGCGACCAGCCCAAGAAATACCCGACGAGATAACCGATGACCAGCATGGAAATGACTTCCGTGATGGCCGTAATCGACGCCGAGCCGCCCACTTTCATGAGCTTTTTAAAACTGAATTCAAGACCCAGCCCGAACAACAAAAAGATGACACCGATATCCGCCCAAAGCGTCACGTTTTCCATATCGGAAACGGATGGGAAAAAGCCGAAATACTGGCTGATGAAAAGTCCGGCCACGACATAACCCAAAACAAGAGGCTGCTTCAGCCATTTAAAAATCAGCGTAACGGCGCCGGCCGCAATCAAAATTAAGGCCAAATCAGAAATAAGAGGGGCGAGTCCGGACATTATATTTACATTTTACGAATTTATAATTTAAATAATTGTTGATTTGAAGCGGATTTTTAGTTGTCTAAAAAAAGAATTATCCGGATAATTTAGAGAGCAATAGGCAGGATTAAATAGGAATTTATTTAACAAGAAATAAATAAAAGTAATACAGTTTAATTGTTATTATTGTAGTGGTGGCAAAAATGAAAAAATTAATGAACCAAAAATTCATGACGACCAGTTTTGTTCTGTTACTGATGCTGATCGGTTTAATTCTGCCGGTTTGCGGCGCAGATAACGGGCAAGATGAAGCAGAGCCGAATCTTTTGCGAATGACCGGAAAAATACCAACAGAAGAAGAAGCAAAAATATATTGGCCGATTCTTGTAAACGTGACCGATGACATTTCAGAAAATAAGTTGTTAGACCCATATCTGAAATATATGCAAAACGGATACGGACCAGCCACAAATGGATATTTTCTCATTGGTGCTTGTATGGATTGCGAAATCCCGGAAGAAGATTTGGATGAAATGGTTCGAATTGTAACGGAAGTTGGCGAAAGAAACGGATTGGAAAATATTCCGATCCGAATCATCAGAGAAACACCCATGCAAAATGATTCCATGCCTGAATCTCAAAAAAATGAAATTCCCGGATTTACGATATCTGTTGGAATATTCTCATTGATGTTGGTTGGAATAATTTATAATAAAACCAAAAAATAAAAACATAATAAACATCTTTCACATCAAGTAAACCACCCCGTTTAAACAGACGCGTATCGCGTCTGTTTAAACGGATACCGTAGCAAATAAGATTAGATGGTAGTTGGTTTCACCTATATTTTTGATCTGTTTTCAGTTTGCAGCACAGATTGCACCTACAGATTACTAATTTTAGATTTCAGTTCGCACCTACTGTTTCCAACAATACACCAATTTCTTGTTACCGTTTTGCACCTTCTGTTCACAGTTTCAAATTATATCTGTTCGCAATATCCGTAAAATACAGATGCTTCGCATCTGATTTTACGGGTCGGTTTATACAACATCTTCAAAAAACCGCCCTTGTCTTTCAAAAACGCAAAACGAAAAATGTGTGCCGTAACGCGCGCGCATGCTGCCCGCCAAAAAAAGAAAAATAGAAAATAAAAAAGGAAAAAAGAATATCAGAGTTTCATTTTTGAAATTCCGATATTCATCAAAACGCCTTCGACGTCCCAATCTTTCACCAATGTTCCGAAAGCCGGGTTTTCGCTGAGCGCCAAATTCTTGGCGCGGACTTCCGAAGCGATTTCGCCGGACATGTTTTTCACCAAGGACAAAACGCGTCCGTCTTTGATTTGGATGTCGGCGTCGATCAGTTCGTCAACGGCCAAATCCATCTCTTTTCTCATATCCTGAATGCGGCGGATGACTTCACGGCCGTATCCTTCGGCTTCGAGTTCGGGCGTCAGTCTTGCGTCCACATACACCATGCCGGCATTGGATTCGGCGCCGGCGATGCCTTTGGGAATCAATTCTTCAAAGACGCACATGTCCGCCGTCACCATGACGACGGTTCCGTTTTCAAGCGTGAGTTCCATTTCTTCCACACAAGCAAACGCGTCCTTGAGGGATTTGGCGCCGGCTTCGTTGAGGGCGTCAGCCACCTTTTTGGCGTCCTGCTTGAATTTGGGTCCGAGAACGCTTTGGTTCGGCGTCATTTGAACGTCAAGTTCTTTCCATTCTTCGCCGATGCCGATCACAATAACGTCTTTGGCGTTGGTTTGATCCAAAAAGACAGACCGGAGGCGGTTGAGCGCCGTCTTGACGTCGTCGTTTTTGGGCGCCACAACGATCTTTGAAATCGGCCAGCGCAGCTTGCGGCCGGCTTTTTGGCGGGCGTTTGAAGACGCTTCGACGACGTTGCGCACGATTTCCATGTGCTTTTCAAGAACCGGGTCGGCAAACTCGGCCTTGACTTTCGGCCAGTCCATCATGTGAACGGAAAGCGGTGCTTCCGGCGTTGTATTCCGGACAAGGTTTTGGTAAAGCGCTTCGGCCATGTACGGCATAAACGGCGCGATGATTTTCGCGAGCGTCACATACGTTTCATAAAGAACGCTGTAAACGGCCAGCTTGTCCATGTTTTTTTCGCTGCTGCCTTCCTCGGTCCAGGTCCGCGGGCGGATGAGCTGGATGTACCAGCGGGAAAGGTCTTCCAAAATGAAATCGAGCGCGCTGCGAACGGCTTTATGAAGCATTTTTTCGTCCATCGCGGCCGTCATTTCGGAAACAGTCGTCTGAAGACGGGACAAAATCCATTTGTCTTCCTCGCGCATGTGTTCTTTCATTTGGTCCGCCGGATAGTCCGCCGGGTTGAAGTTGTCCAAAATCATATAGGGCAGCGGGAATTTGTACACGTTCCACAAAATGTTGAGCGTGCGGCTCACGGTTGCGATTTCTTCCCAGTTGAATTTCAAGTCGTCCCAGGGGGCGCTGGACGATAAAACGTAAGCGCGAAGCGTGTCGGCGCCGAACTTTTCAATCACTTCGTCGGGCGTGACGACGTTTCCGAGACTCTTGGACATCTTTTTGTTGTTGCTGTCCAGCGTAAACCCGTGCATCAGAACGCTTTTGTACGGCGTTTTGCCGAACGCCACCATCGAAGCGCCCAGCTGCGAATAGAACCAGCCGCGGGTTTGGTCGTGACCTTCGGCGATAAAGTCGGCGGGCCACAGCGCGTCGAATTTATCGGTGTTGGCCGGGAACCCGAGCGTCGCAAAAGACGCCATGGCGGAGTCGAACCAAACGTCAAAGACATCTTTGGTGCGGACCATTTGGCTGCCGCAACTGCACGGGATTTTCACATTGTCCACATACGGGCGGTGGAGTTCAATGTCACCGGAAAGACCGGCCTTTTCAATCAATTCTTGTTTAGTTCCGACAACGGTCCGCTTTTTACAGTCCGGACAAGTCCAAATCGGAATCGGAATACCCCAGTAGCGCTGACGGGAAACGCACCAGTCGCGGGCGCCTTCGATCCAGTCCTTAAAGCGGGCGGAGCCGGCCCAGTCCGGATACCAGTCCACGTCGTTGGCGACGGCGTCCAGCATCTGCTGTTTGATTTTGACGATGTCGATGAACCATTGTTCGGTCGCGAGGAAAATGATCGGCGTTTTACAGCGCCAGCAATGACCGTACCGGTGGTTGATTTTGCCGGACTGGAGCAGCAAGTTTTTGGATTTTAAATCTTCAATCACGACGTCGTTGGCGGCGCGGATGTTCATACCGGCGTATTTTCCGGCTTCTTTTGTGTAAGCGCCGCTCGGTCCGACCGGACAGAAAACAGGGAGGCCGTATTTGGCGCCGACGTTAAAGTCGTCGAGACCGTGTCCCGGCGCGATGTGAACGCAGCCGGTGTTGTCGGCCGTCACGTAGTCCGCCAAATAAACGGCGTGGTCCATGTCTTTTTGAATCGGAATCTCGCCGGCGAGCGGGCTTTCATATTCGAGTCCGGCAACTTCCGTTCCCGATTTTTTCTCGATGATTTCAAAAGATTTGTATTTGCCTTTCTTCAAAACGGCGGGAACGGCATCGGCGGCAAAGATGAGGGTTTCTTTTTCATCATTGGGACCGACGGCTGAAACGACCGCGTATTCAAAGTCCGGGTGAACGGCGACGGCGACGTTGGACGGAATGGTCCACGGCGTTGTGGTCCAGATGACCAAGAAAGTGTTTTCCTTGCCTTTGATCGGGAATTTGACGAAAATCGACGGGTCGTCGCGGTCAGCGTACTCGACTTCGGAGTCGGCGATTGCGGTTTCGCAGCGCGGACACCAGTTGACGACGCGTTTGCCGACTTCAAGCAAGTCTTTCTCATGCGCTTTTTGCGTGACCCACCAGGCCGATTCGATGTATTCGTCTTTGAGCGTCATGTACGGGTCGTCCCAGTCCATCCAAACGCCGAGACGTTTGAATTGTTCCGTCATCGAACCTTTCTTTTCGATGGCGAACGCCTTACATTCCTGAATAAAGTTGCTGACGCCGAATTCTTCGATGTCTTTTTTCGATTTGAAGCCGAGTTTCTCTTCCACTTTGACTTCAATCGGAAGCCCGTGCATGTCCCAGCCCGGCCGGTCGGTGACGTCGCGCCCGTTCATGGATTCGTACCGCAGCACCGAGTCTTTGATGACTTTGTTCCAGGCGGTTCCCAAGTGGATGTGGCCGGTCGTGTACGGCGGACCGTCGACGAAGAAGAATTTTTTCCCGAGGCGGCGGTGCGCGCGCGTTTTTAAATAAGCGTCGCTTTCCCGCCAGAATTGATTGATCTCTTGCTCAATCTTTTCCGTATCGTATTTATCCGAAATTTCTTGTAACATAGAAAATCTCCGTTTGTGAATGATAATGAATAAAATGAATGGTAAACAAACTGATTTTATAATAACTTGTGGTTTTTACAAACGGGTTCATCTATAAAATAGATTTCTTTCAGACTTTTGGAATTGTTGGATTTTGTTTTTTGCGGCGGCGGCCGGCGCGCGCGTTGTGGCGGCACTTTTTCGTTTTGCGTTTTCAATAACTTGCGGATTTTCTTTTTTGTTTTGTTTTTTCACTTTGAATCTGTTTTTTCATAATTCCAAGAAAACCACCCCGTTTAAGCAGACGCCTTTGGCGTCTGCTTAAGCGGATATCGCCGGATGATAAGGTGCAATTAGCGGCAATAAGTGCAAAACGGAGGGAAATATCATGTGTATTGTTGGAACCTGTTGCTGAAAATCGGAACAAGAAACATGTGTATTGTTAACAGGAGATGCAAAACAAGAACAAAAAAACCTGTATTGTTGGAAAACAGAAGATGCAAAACGGAACAAGAAAAACCTGTATTGTTGGAAACAGAAGATGCAAAACGGAACAAGAAAAACCTGTATTGTTGGAAACAGAAGATGTAAAACAGAACAAGAAAAACCTGTATTGTTGGAAAACAGAAGATGCAAAACAGAACAAGAAAAACCTGTATTGTTGGACAGAAGATGCAAAACAGAACAAGAAAACAACTGTATTTAAGCGACCGAAGGGAGCCGTTCGCGCAGCGAACTTATAGATAATAGACTCCCACCGCCCCTGAAAAATTCCTAGCGAAGCGACGGAATTTTTTGATCAGTAAATCAAAGTCCAATCCAGCTTGTTATCGTTTTCATCGTAAAGGTAGACTTCCATGCTGCCTTTGTCTTTTTCTTCACCAAGCGCCTTCGCGCCGATGTAAAGGACGTCGTCGATTTCAACGTCGAAGTCCGACGGCACTTTACCGAAATAGACGCGGCCTTTCGAAAAAGGATCTTCGATGGTGACGCCTTTGTACATCATCGTTTTAATCACGTTGACCACAACGCAGTCGAAGCGGTCGGTTTCTAAAATTTCAACAACTTGATCCATAAATAATCCTCTTCATCTTCAATAATATCTGTTGTAACGCCGTTATCAAGCATAAAGGTTTTGACAATCCGACGACGTATCGGACTTTTTCAGTTCGGTGAGCGCGTCGTCAAAGTATGAAGCCGCCACCATCTTTTCGTCATCGATAATCGCGCGGTGCAACGCGGTCTTCAAGATCTTGTCCGTCAAATCTCGGCCGGAAAGACCTTTGGCGGATTCGGCGAATTTTCGAATGTTGAAGTTCGGGTCGACCGGAAGCGGAAACGTCGCCAAGTTGGACGACAAAATCTGCTCGATTTCACCGGCGTCCGGCAAAACGAATCCGATTTCTTCTTCGAAACGGCTTCTGACGGCGGAATCCAAAGTCTGGGCGCGGTTGGTGGAGCCGATCGTACAAACGCCGCGGCGCTCTGAGAGGCCGTCCATTTCCGTAATGAGCGCATTCACAATCTCGACGACGTCGCCGCGCAGCTCTTGGTATTTGCGGTCGAGCGCAATCGCGTCGATTTCATCGATAAAGATGATACAGGGCGCCATTTCTTCGGCGCGGTCATATAAATCATGAATCTGGCGGGCGCCTTCGCCCACGAACTCGCCGATCAATTGGGTCGCTTTAATCGGAATAATCGGCACATCCGCTTTTGACGCCAGCGCTTTGGCCAACATCGTTTTGCCGGTCCCGGACGGACCGTGGAACAAAACGTTTCGGGGCGCCCATTTGCCGAACGACTCCGGATCTTCCAGATAGCGCTCAATCAGCCGGCATTTCTTTTTGGCGGCGGACTGGCCGATCACATCATCAAACGAGACGAACGTTTTCGGGCGTTCTTCAGGTTCGGCGGACTCTTTGGACGGCGCGATGAAAACGCGGGTGTCCGGACCGATCGCCAAACCTTCGGGGTCGGCCGAAATCACGCGGTAGGCAAATCCTTTGAACAGGTCGCGGTCGAAAAGGAACATGCCTTTGCGCACCTCAAAACCTTCCCACTGCTCGCGGACGTAAGCCTCGAAAAGTTCCATATCCTCAATGAACGGATCGTCGTCAATGAGACCGATGAGCGGATAACCGGCCGGTTTTAACACGACTTCACGCGTAAACTCGGTTCCCGGACCTTCACATCCGGAACCGTCATCAACCTTCATTTTTGAATTTGATTTTTGAACGGAACGCATGTCAATCACTCATCCTTCGTTTTGAATTTATCAAAATATTGAATTTATCAAAATATAATTTATAATTAAAATTTACAATTAAATTCGTTTTATAGTTATAGTTAATCATAGTCCTCATCATGGATTTAAATCCTTCTCAATAAAATTCTTGAATCCGACACTTAAAATTTGAGAAGTTCACATCAAAAAATCAAACGGAAATGACGTGAATCGGATAGAATTCGCTTCTCGGATTTAAATCTCACTGTTTTGAACGGAATCTTTGCAGAAACAATCCGTTTCCGTTTGATTTTTCAGGTTTTTGGCCAAACCGAGAACGATGTCAAAAACCTGACCCTGACAATCCGACACCGCATCCTGCACTTCGTCAATCGTCAGCACATTGGAACTTAATCCGGCCGCCGGATTTGTAATCAAGCAAAGGGACGCGTAACAAAGTCCGGCCTCTTTGGCCAAAACAACTTCCGGAACGCCGGTCATTCCGACAACATCCGAAAACTGCGCATACATCCGAATTTCCGCCTTGGTTTCAAACCGGGGACCTTCCGTGCAAACGTAAACACCTTCCGAAAACGAAATGCCTTGTTCAGCCAAAACATGGGTCAACGCCTTGCGAATATTTTGGCAATACGGATCGGACATGTCGGTGTGAACGGCTTTTTTGTCAAAAAACGTCGTCTCCCGGAATTTTGTCATATCAATAAAATCGTTCGGCACAAAAAAGCTGCCGGCTGCGAGTTCAGGTTTCATGGATCCGACGGAATTGATGGAAAGAACCGGCGCCCCGATTTTTTGGGCGGCGGAAACGAGCGCTTTATAGTTGATTTGATGCGGCGGAACGTGTCGTTTTCCCTGATGACGCGGAATTAAAGCGACGTCCATCGATTCAAAATTTAAAACGTAAGCATTCACGGACCCATATTTCGTTTGAATCGGCATGGCGTCTGAAGACGACATGTTATAACCGACCCCACAAATCAGCGTTAAAGCAACTCTTTTGAAACTCATGACAATCACATCAATTTGTAAGACGAGAATAATAAAAGTAAAAACGATATGGAAATAATAAAAGATTGTGATAACAAAAGCAAATGAAAAATAAATGTGACAGATGAACCCATTCGGAAATAAAAAAAGAAAGGATATGATTCATTTTAAAAAAAAATTAAAGTTTTTTAAATTGATTTTCTCAAATAATTCCACATCGCGATTCCTGAAATTAAGACGACCAGAACGGAGAACGTGGAGAAATATCCTTGAATTTTGTAAACGATCGTATCAACCGTGCTGGGTTTGGAGGGTTCCGGCTGGATGATTTGAGACGGAACGGTGGTGGGTTCCGAATCAATGATTGTCGCTTGACCGACAGCGGTTCCGGAAGAGTTTGATGCCGGCGGAACGGGCTGCGAAACCAAAACGGCGGCAAACGGCGAGAAGCCGGATGTTTGGGCGGTGACGATGAAGTAATTGGGATCGGACGAATCAATTTGAATCGGCAACTTTTCGAGCTGACCGGACTGATTTTTGTGATAAATAACAATTTCATTGGCGTTGATGTCTTCACCATTAACCTTTTTGGGAATCTTAAAGACGAGATCGACAGTCAATCTGTTTTCTTTTAACACTTCATTGATATCGTTTTTAAATTTAATATCAAAGCAGGAAATCAAAACCGGATCAGAATCGCCATCAGAATTGCCATTCGTCGTGCCGACAATGGTGTTTCCGAAGAAATCATCGCTGTCAACGTTGAAATTAATGGTCATTGAATTATTATCAAGAACTTCCTCCAATTGGCTGGGGAAAGACAAGTTTGAGATCGACTGTGTTTTTCCATCCGGCACATCCATTTTCGGGAGTTTGACGATATATTTTCCGCTATCCGGGTCAATGGTTTTCGAAATCGGAATATTAAAGACGCCGGGCTCTGTGAATTTAAAGATAAACGGAACGGTGTAAGTGTCGTAACCGGTTCCCGGATTAAAAGTTAATTTGTAAATTTGTTCACTTAAAGCGGAATCCAAGTACGGACCGGCTTCACTCAAATTCAGATGGAGTGTCAGCATGCGTCTGTGTTCATGAAGAACAGCTGTTAAAGCATCGGATTCATACACGATCTGTGTTTCGTTGGTAACCGTTGTCGCAATCATTTGATCGTTAATATTAACTGTACCAAAAATACCACAATGTGTGTAATTGAATTCAGGGATGTTTCCCTCCATTTCTTTGTCGTGGTTGATTGCACACAAGAAAACGGTGTTCAAATTGAATTCACCCACATCTTCCAAATGACCGGTGTCGACTGTAAAGGTGGGGTTGTAACTTTTCAGGGTTTCATCTGCCGGTATCGAATTGTAGGAAAATGTTTCCGGCTGCTTATACCAGTAATAAGATTGAAGCTGGTGCAGTCCTGAGACCGTCCCGTACAAATAAATCGCATTGATCGGACCGTCTTCCGACAGAATTGTGGAATAATTGGCATCAAAATAATTAAAATCGTGATGCATGAATATTTCGCCGGCGGATATGGTTTCATAGGGGATGAAAGTCATTTCGTTACCGTCTTCCGTCATGACGGCTTTAAACCGGAAAGTTTTGGACATTTCGACCGGATCAACCGGAAGATCGTTGGTATTGTCCACAGCGAGTGTAGAAACGTCTTCGGAATGAACGGTAATGGGTTTGCCGTAATAGTAAATTGTTATATTGACAATACTTCCCAAAGTGACCAGACCCGATTCGTCAACGGTGTCCGGCATGTACTCAAACTGGTTGGCGTAAAACGTCGTCGTGTTGTTGTTGAGGGTCAGGATTTCACCGGCGGAGGACGCGGAAGTTGTGCCGGGTGACTCAATTATGAGATTGACACGGCTCATTGGATAATTTGTCAAAATGGAGATTTGATCAAAGCCGGAGGTGTAAATTGTTTCCATTAAATTTGCCGGCAAATCGTATCCGTCGGCCGGCCCGGAGTTGCCGGTCACATTGAATTCAACAAAAGCAGGATCAATAGGATCATCGATCGAGGGAGACGGATCAAAGACAGAAGCAACTGCCGGCGCTGCCCCTGAGAGGAACAAGCTGATTAAAAGAATGAAAATGAAAAGAGGTTTCATTTTCGGGAGGAATTTCCGGAAAGTTGCGGCGGACATATTATTCTCAGATTTTCGAAAATCGGTATATTGTTTTTGATTTGTGCTGCTGATTCATGAGAATCAGAGTTTTTAGTTCGTAATAATTACCAATAGATAATAGATATAGGTAATTTACTATTTTATGATGGATACATTTATTCACATAAATATAGAATTATATAATTCGTATAATTTGTTTATAGTATATAATCCTTTTTGTATAATGACATCAAGCGAAAACGCAGATGAAAGGAATCAGGCATCAAATCTGCATATATAAATGAGCGCTTCAATTCATCACAAATTAAAGCTTTTAACATTCGAGAGTGACTGATAATCCGATACGAGACCGATGATTGGCCGGAAAGATCACATCACAGAAATTATCCCGGTATGATATCGTTTTTGATTGACCTGCAATCTATTCGTTTTTTTACTGACCCGTATGTTTTTTCGTTTTTAATAAATAATTGAAGTTTCTTGTTATTATTGAACTATATCCGTATTCCATCTCTATTTTTTAAATAGTATTATTTAAACCTTTGGGTTGGAAATGCGAATAAAAATAATAGAAGAAACATAAAATCGAATAAAAATTAAAAAATTAAGAAAAATAAAATATTAAATAAAGATTAAAACGGCCAAAGCGATCAAGTGAATGACCATGAAGAGCGGAACCATCCATGTGAATGGTTTCTTTTGTGTTTTGTGCCGGAAAACCTGCATGCCGGCATAAGCGCCGAAGGGGCCGAGGAAAGCTAAAAACAAAAGGGTGGCTTCCGGTGTGCGCCATTTGGCATTTTGGGCTTTTCTTTTATCGAGACCGTACGCGGCAAACGCGACAACGTTCAAAAGAACGTAAATGAGTAGAAGGATGTACAAATAGTCCATGCATCTAAAAATCAATGATTTTATAAATAGATTTTGACAAAAACATTATACAGTAACACCATTATAAAAATAATAAAATATATACAAATTAAAATAATTGAAGAATGAGAAGAAAAATAGAAAGAAGACGAAAAAAGAAGAAGAAGGAGAAATCGGAAAAATAAAAGATAAAAATAAAAGATAAAAATAAAAGATAAAAAAATAAAAAGAATTGAGAGAAATATTCTCTCAAGTTAATTTTTAATTGTTCAAATTAAAGCCGGGTGTATTCCGCAGCGTTGCCCAGTTCTTCTTCAATCCGGAGAAGCTGGTTGTATTTGGCCGTCCGTTCACCGCGGGCCGGCGCGCCTGTTTTGATCATATCGGCGCCGAGCGCGACCGACAAATCGGAAATGGTTGTGTCTTCCGTTTCGGCAGACCGGTGGCTCACGAAGAGGGAGAAGCCGTTTCTTGTTGCAAGCGTGGCGGCGTCAATCGATTCAGAGATGGTTCCGATTTGGTTGACTTTGAGCAAAAGACCGTTTGCGGCGCCGCAAGCGATTCCTTTGGCGATGCGGTCCGGATTGGTGACAAACAAGTCGTCGCCGACGATAATGGTTTCCCAAAGTTCGCCGGTCAAGGTTTCGAAGTCTTCGAAGGATTCCTCGTGGAACGGATCCTCGATGGACAAAATCGGATAGCTGTTCACCAATTCGACGTAATAGGCCGTGAGTTCTTCGGGCGTCATGAGTTCGCCGTCGATTTTGTAATTTTCGCCGTCAAAGAATTCGGAAGCTGCGGCATCGAGACCGATTTTAATGTCGTCGTCGGTGTAGCCGGCGCGTTCGATCGCAATCATGAGCGCGTCCAAGGCTTCGACGGTTTTGTCCATTTTCGGCGCGTAGCCGCCTTCGTAGCCGACGTTCGTGGAGGATTCGCCGTAGGATTCTTTGAGATATTTGCCGAGCGCATGGTAGGTTTCGGCGCCCATTTGAATCGCTTCTTTAAAAGTTTCGGCGCCGACCGGCTGGATCATAAATTCCTGAATCGCCAAATCGTTACCGGCGTGTTTGCCGCCGTTGAGAACGTTCAGCGTCGGAACCGGGAGACTGAAGGCGTTGGAACCGCCCAAATACCTGTAAAGCGGAACGTTGAGGCTGTCAGCTGCGGCTCTGGCGACCGCCATTGAAACACCAAGGATTGCGTTGGCGCCGAGGTTCGCTTTGTTGTCGGTGCCGTCCATGGCCAGCATCATCATATCGATTTCGCGTTGCTTGCGAACGTCCGTCCCGATCAGATTTTGGGAAATCTTGCCGACGTTTTCAACGGCCTTTTGAACGCCTTTGCCGTTAAAGCGGGTGGCATCGCCGTCCCGAAGCTCAAGCGCTTCATGGGAACCGGTGGATGCGCCCGACGGCACGCCGGCCCGGCCGAAACCGCGGTCGGTGAAGACGTCGACTTCGACGGTCGGGTTGCCGCGGGAATCCAAGATTTCGCGGGCGGTAATTTTTCGAATCGTAAATCGTTCATTATTGCCTAAAATTTTCATAAATTCACCTGAAATTCTCTTGAAATAGTTCTGAATAAATAACATCCATGTTATTAAAGCATTTGACTAAACTTATTGGATTGACAGTAAATAAATTTTTGTTTGATTTTTTTGGCGGCGGCACACGCGCGCGTTATGGCGTCCATTTTTATTTCGATTTTTTAAAAACCGGAGTCGGTTTTGTTTTTGATTCGATGAGTTTTCCGTTCATTTTCATCATATTATCTCAAAACCGTCCGCTCATTTTTATCCATTTGAGCAAACCACCCCGTTTAAACAGACGCAAAGCGTCTGTTTAAACGGATATCACAGAATGAGAAGGTGCAATCGGAAACAAGAGATGCAAAACTGAGCAAAGTAACAACTGTATTGTTGGAAACGGTCGGTGCAAAACGGTACCAAGAAAAGACTGTATTGTTGGAAACAATAGGTGCAAAACGGTACCAAGAAAAACCTGTATTGTTGGAAACAGAAGGTGCAAACCAACCCTAAAAAACAGAAAACTGCAAATGCAAACTGAAAAATAAAAAAGAAAAAAGACCCGTCGGTCTTTCATTACCACTTATTGTAGTGAACCCGTTCTTTTTTGAACCGGTCAGCTGCGTCAGCTTCCTTTTCCGGGTACCCGATAATAACGAACGCATACGGAACAACGTTCGCCGGCAATTTAAACAAATCGACAAAACCGTTCACACGGTCTTCTCTCGGATAAACGCCGGTCCAAACCGCGCCGAGGCCGTTCGCGTGAAGCGCAAGAAGCATATTTTGCGTGGCAGCGCCGAGGTCCTGCGGGAAAAAGCCTTCTGCCCCTTCGTAATCCTTATTGAAGCAAACCAGAACGCCGGCCGGCGCGCCTTTGACCATTGCCGCATGCGGGCTGAAAGCCGGAATTTTATCCAAAGTCTCCCGTTGGTCAACGATAATAAAGTCCCACGGCTGCTGGTTTCGAGCCGACGGCGCAAACATGGCGGCTTTAACGGCTTCTTCAATCAAGTTCATCGGAACCGGTTTGTTTTGATATTTTCGAACGCTGCGGCGCGTGTAAAGTGCGGTCATTGTATCCATAATTTTATCTCCAAGATTTGATTTGACAAAATTAAATTTAAAAGAAGATGAGTAAATGAAATAAATAAACACAAGAGAATATAATTCAACGCTTAAATGGCTTTCGTTTTTCGATAACCGTTTTCATCCGCCAGTTCCGCCACCAACTCTTTTGTTTCCGTACCGGACCAACCTTTTAAAACAAAATCTGGATGAATCGGCAGCCGTTCATTAAATTCGTAGCCACTCGACGCCAAAGTTGTCCGCAATTCATCGATTTTCGGCCAAGCCGCTTCCGGATTGATATAATCGATCGTCACCGGAGAAATGCCGCCCAAATCAGAAACACCATAACGGATCAAATCAAGCGGTGCAATCAAATTCGGCGCCACTTGAATCGCGACGTCCGGCGGCAGAATTTCGCGGCTCATGACAATCGTTTCCATCATTTCATCCCGCGTCGGCGGGCAAAGTCCCAAGGACTTTGCCGCCTCAGCAGACAGATTTGGTTTGGGCGAATAATTTTGAAGGATCACTTCCTGAATGTGACCGTATTTTTCGTGCAGCGCCGCAATCTTTTGAATCGAATCGACGCGGTCATCGCGGCTTTCGCCGATACCGATTAAAATACCGGTTGTAAACGGAATGCGAAGAATACCGGCGTTTTCAATCATTTCCAAGCGAACCCGCGGCTCTTTTCCGGGGCAGTTCTTGTGCGCCGGAATGTCGGCCGTCGTTTCAAGCATCAGCCCCATGCTGGCGTTTTTTGGAGCCAGCTGTTTCAAATCGTCAAAAGACAGAACGCCGCCGTTTGTGTGCGGCAAAATTCCAAGCCGGATGGCAATATCGGACAGATGCGCCACATAACCCGTCAAAGACGAAAAACCGATTTCGTTCAACAGTTCCAAAAAAACAGGATCTTCTTCCGGATATTCCCCAAATGTGAAAAGTGCTTCCGTGCAGCCCGCTGAAACGCCTGACCGAAGAATAGAAACAACTTCGTCCTCCGACATCAAAACAGATTCCGGGTCGGAGGCGTTTCGTCGAAACCCGCAGTAAGCGCAATGATTCCGGCAAACGTTTGTGACCGGAATGAATACATTTTTGGAAAACGTAATCGGCATCATTTTAATCAAATTATTTTTAAAAAAGTTTTTTTATTCGAGCCAAGCAAACCATCCCGATTAAATCAGTAAGATACATTGGGAAATATCCAGTAATCTGTACAGAATTTACAGTTTCAGTTTGCATCTGCAGGTGACTTTTTTAGATTGCAGTTTGTACCTACTATTTCCAAAATACCATCTGTTCTGCTGACTGCAATTATTATATCTGTTAACGGTATCCGAGAAATTCGAACGCGATACGCGTTCGAATTTTCGGGATGGTTTGCATGATATCTATTATGGAGCGTTTACAGTTACAGATACTTTAGGTCAATGGATTATGATAGGTTCGCTTTTTCCCACGCAGCCACATCGTTCATGGCGTTTTCAACGCCAAGGGCAATTCCTTCCACTTCAATGCCGCCGCGGCCTTTGGCGCCGTCGCCGACGATGAACATGTTTGGAATCGGTGTTGTGTTGCCGAAATCTTGTCCGGAAAACGCGCGGTTGACCGGCCATTTGCCGTGGTGAACCTGAATCATAAGAATTTCCGGCTTTTTGCTGGGG
This sequence comes from Methanolapillus africanus, assembly GCF_032714475.1. NCBI lineage: Archaea > Methanobacteriati > Methanobacteriota > Methanomicrobia > Methanosarcinales > Methanosarcinaceae > Methanolapillus > Methanolapillus africanus. Next base: position 235,335 of record NZ_JAWDKD010000018.1, read on the forward strand.
AACAAATCTTTGAGATCGGCCAGTCCGAGATCGATTTCTTCTTCGATTTTATCGAGGCGGTCTAAGGCGGTTCTCTGGTGGGCCATCACCAAATGTTTGCCGGGCGGCGCCAAGTTCGGGTCCGCGTTCGTGACTTCGTTCATACCGTTAATCCGGCGTGTATAAGGCGTGAGAAGCACGCCGCCGTGTTCGATCATCGGCTCATCGATCGCAAAACAAATCTTCAGACCGGCGGACGGTTCGATTTTCTTCAATTTTTCCATATAATCGCCGTAGCCGGAAAGCTCCGCCATTTCCGGGTCGCACAAATCCCAAGTTTCCTTGTGGCCGATGTCGCTGACAACCAAATCCGCGTAAATCTCGTCGCTGCCGATCGCAACACCCGTGGCTTTTCCGTTCGCCATCAAGATTTTTGTAATTTCCTTTTTGGCGTGAACCTTGCCGCCGTTTTCAGTAATGATGCGCACAAGTTCATCAATAATAGATTTGCAGCCGCCGACCACAATGCCGGGGCCACCGTATTTGAAAATGTTGTCAAAAATTGTAAACATTTCTTCCGTTGTCACTTCATCCGCAGTTGTGCTGAGCGACCAGCCGGAAAAAGAGTCGGCGCAGCGGTCAATCCGGTCATCCTGAATGTATTTGGAATACCACGGTTTAAACATCGTATTCTTCGGGCGAACGAGCCTGATTTTGTAGCCGAACGTCAACAAAACCATCATCAGTTTATTCTTTGATGTCAAATGTTTCTTAAATTCGACATACGGAATGTCCACAAAACCGTTGGAATAGTCGGTGTCCGCCGAATTCTTCGGCATACGGACGGTTGCCATCGGCACGGACGGAATCACTGTCACGTCGGCGCCAAGCGACTTTAACATGAGCGCCAGAGGACCGGAATCGCCGTGCGGCAACATATGAAGCGCGCCGGTAGACAATTGATAGCCTTGATATTCGATATTCATAAAGCGGCCGCCGATGAGCGCCAGCCGTTCGTAAACATCGACCTGATAACCTTTTTTGGATAACTGCGCCGCCGCCAAAAGACCGCCGAGACCGGCGCCGATGACGATTGCCGTCGGCTTTTTGTCGGCATTTGAATTAGAATTGGGATTGGAAACCGTGTCCGCCATTAAGACATTCCCCCATTCGATGCTGTTTCGGTTGCATTAACCGCATTAGATGCACCGGCCGCATTGCCCGTTTCAATCGCTTTCATCGGACAATAGGAAACACAGAACCGGCAGTTGACGCATTTTTCGGAAATCGTCGCCTTTCCGAAGACGGAAATCGCTTCGTATTTGCAAAACACCATACATTGGCTGCAACCGACACAATTGTTATTGACATACATTGACGAATACACCTGATATTGAAATGAGTATGAAATCATAAATTAAAATAAATCTGAATAAAAAAAATCATAACCTGTCAAATTGTTGCATAATTCAATTTGACTTTATATAAATTTAATTCAAATTTGATCAAAAATAAGAGTCAAACCCCCAAAATAAGAGTCAAACTCTCAAAAATAAGAGTCAAATCCTCAAAAATAAAAATAGGTCGGATGTCAAAACAAAATCCAAAAAAAATAATGAAAAAATGAAAAATGAAAAAATGGAAAGGTCATCCGGAACCGGGCGGCAGATTCGAATCGGCCGGATTTGTCGGATTTGCCGGAAGTTCTCCCGGATCTGCAAATGCATTAATACCGTACCGGCGAATCACACGCAAACTGGCCAACGAACCGGCAATGATGTTCACATAATACGTAATCGCGCGCCAGGCAATCACGGCGACGCCGACCAGAGGCGCCGGGATGAAGAGGGAAAAGAGCGAATACGCGCCGATTTCCGCGATACCGCTGCCGCCGGGCGTCGCCGGAATGACCATGATGAGCACCAAAACAACCTGCGTGGCGTACAAAAGCAGCAGTCCGTTCATATCCAACCGTACGTTCAGTCCCATCAAAATAAACAACAAGATCGAGAAGTGGGCGAACCAGTAAAGAGCCGTATAGAAAAGCGAAATCAAGAAACTGACTTTGCCGACGGAAATAAACCGCCGGAAACTGCTGTGAAACAGATCCATTTCATTTTCGGAAGCGATAATCATGCGGTCAATTTTTGGCCGGTATTTGGCCGGCAAGATTTTTGACGTCAGCACCAAAACATACCGGATGCCCTTTTTGGCAGATTCGGGGCGGAAAACGCCGTAAAGCAAAACCGCAACGACAAAGACTAAAATAACCAAAGCAAGGATCAGCAAAGTGCCGAGGCTCAGAATACCGTTATCGTCCGATACAAACACCGTGTGCAAGATAAAAATGGATGGGATCAGGCAAAGGAAGATGAAAAAAACATCCAAGAGCCGCTCCATAAAAATGATTGCCGTCGACTTGCCGACCGGAACGCCGCTGTTTTTATTCAGCAGCAAGATACGGACCGGCTCGCCGCCGACCGACGACGGCGTCAGGGAAGCGAGCAAAATGCCGGCCAAACAGTTTTCCAGCATGTGCCGGGTCCGAACGTCATAACCAAGCGCGCGGGCCAAAAATTTTGTTTTCCGGGCCGTAATCAGATAAGTCAGAATTTGAATGGCCAAAGCCGCCAAAATATAAACGGGACGAATTTGAAGCAGCGCATCAATCGTGTCCGCGTCCGTCGTAAAAAGAATTAAAGCAACTGCCGAGATGAGGCTGATTGCCAGGCTGATCAAAAAGAGTTTTTTATAATTCACCATTTTTTCATCTCAAAGTCGTTGCGAATTATGATTGCAAAGTACGGTGACACCATAGGATGACAATAATAATTTCGAAATAAATCGCACTCAATCACACTAAATCGTACTCAATTGCGCTAAATCACACTAAATCGTGCAGGATCGCGCCAAAACATAAGCGTTTGAACGCTCATAAAGGGTATGATGACATAAATATATAACTGTTTGAAAATAAATCTTGCCCCTATTTGTTGATTTTACATTTATTCCAAGAATATTATTTATATAAAAGAAGTTTACAAGAAGATTTTTATGTTCCTTATTCATTTGATTCATGATTGAGTTTTAAAATAAATTAAGATTAATTAAAACGATTTAAAAAAATAATTAAAAATAAATGAGAAACAAATAAAAATTAAAAATAACAAAATAAAAAAAATTAAAAAACAACAAAATAAAAGGAGAATTAAAATGAGTGAATATTCCGAATCCATTTGCGCGCATGAAAACGTCCGGGGAAAAATAACGGACGTCGCCGTATTCTTAAACGGCGCGCAGCTGACGCGCGCCGCTTCTTTAAAACTTGCCGCCGGCCTCAACAAAATCACATTTTCCGGCATTTCGGCGGACCTTTATCCCGAAAGCCTGACGGCGGCGATCGGAAACGATTGTCAAGTGACGTCCGTCTCCCATCAAATCAAATACGTAACAGACGCACCGGATTCCGGACGCGTGGCGGAATTGCTGAAAAAGAAGAAAGAGCTGGAAATTTCGGTCCTTCAAAAGAAAGGGCAGCTTTCGGTTTGTGCGGAAGAACGCACGCTGCTTGAACTGAACCGCGAAGTGGCGGGAAAAGAAGGGCTCAAAATCACCGAACTTAGAGAAACGCTGGATTATTTCAAATCCAAGCTGACAGATATTGAAAATGAAAAGATAGATTTGTCCCTTCAAATCGAAGAGTTGCAGGAGCAGATCCAACAAATTAATCACGAAGTCGGCCGGGGCTATTCATCCCGAAACGAATCGGAAATTGAAGTGGAAGTTTTCGCGCCCAAAGACATGGAAAACACAGTCGAATTGTCATATTTCCTCAACAACGCCGGCTGGACGCCTTACTATGACATTCGCGCCAAAGACGTCGAAAGTCCGGTGACGCTCAACTTCAAAGCATTCGTTCACCAACAAACGGGTGAAGATTGGGAAGACGTGAAACTGACGCTCTCCACCGGCAACCCGTCCCTGTCCGGAAATTTGCCGGAACTGACGCCGCAATACGTTGACTTTGAACAGCCGCATCCGGCCGCCCCAGCTTACGCGCCGGGCAAACAGAAAATAGCGGAATACCAATCCTTTAACGCGCCGTCCGCCTGTATGGCGATGGAGGAAATCGACGAATGCGAATACGTTATTGATGAAAAGGAGAAACGGTTCGTCAAATACGAGCCGCCGCAGACAATTTCCGCAAGCAATTTGACCGGCGTCGAATACATCCTCCCGGCCCTTTATTCGATTCCGTCGTCGTACAACCAAAAACCGGTCGACATCAAATCCCACCAACTGAAAGCGGAATTTAAATATTACAGCATCCGGAAACTCGAAAAAGACGTCTTCCTGACAGCATCCGTCATGGATTGGACCGACCTCAATCTTCTTGAAGGAAACGCCAACATCTTCTTTGAGGGAAAATATGTCGGACAAACATACATTGATCCGCGCCGCGCCGGCGAGTACATTCAGTTGTCCCTCGGCCGCGACCCGGGCGTTATTGTGACCCGCGTCAAAGGAAAAGACATGACGGAAAAGAGTTTGATCGGCGGCAACACAAAAGTCACCAAAGAATGGACGCTGACCGTCCGAAACGCCAAAGGACAAGCCATTGACATAGAAATTTCAGATCAGCTGCCGGTTTCCGTGAACAAAGGCATTACAATCGACGCCGTCAACATTTCAAGCGCCGAACACGACAAAGAAACCGGAAAACTGACATGGAATTTGACCCTGGACGCCGGAAAAGCAAAGTCCATGGTTGTGAAATATACAGCGACATACCCGAAAAATAAAATTGTGGTTTTGGAGTAATCCAAAATCCCTTTTTATTTTCTTTTTTTCTTTTTCTATTTTCCACTTTTTATTTTTCGTGTTTCTATTTTTCCATTTTTATTTTCATCTTTTCATTCATTTCTTTTTCATTCATTTCTTTTTTATTCTTTTGATTTTTAAAAACAGACCCCGGTTTTTGACACATTTTGAAAAGCCGACGCCATAACGCGCGCGCCGGCGCAGCGCACACAGAAAACGCAGTACTCACAGCAAACGAAGCAAGTCAGCAGCAGATGCAGCAGTACCTGTCCCAAATGTTATCCCGCAAGTTCAGACTTCTGAACGCCGAAGGCGTGAAGAAGGCGGAACTTGGCGGATTTCCATGAAATAAGATGAAATCAGTAAACAGTAGATGCAAATTATATTTTTTAGATTGCAGTTGCACCTTACAGTAACTATTTTTAAATTCCAATTGCATCTACAGTTAACTATTTTTAGATTACATATTGCACCTGCAGTTGACCGTTTTTAGATTTCAGTTTGCACCTGCTGTTTCCAACAATACACATGTTTTCTGATCCGATTTGCACCTACAGTTCACAATTTTAGATTGTATTTGTTCGCGGTATCCGTAAAATACAGATGCTTCGCATCTGATTTTACGGGATGGTTTGCTTGACATCATCGAAAATTGCTCACCGCTTTTAAAAACGCAAAACAAAAAGTGCCGCCGTAACGCGCGCGCATGCCTCCGCCAAAAAAGAAAAGAGAAAAGGAAAAAGAGAAAAAAGAAATAAAACGCCGTTGTATTTTATTTCAAATCAACCGGACACGTGCACATTTCAATCAACGCTTCTTCACCGACGCGGGAGCCGCGTGCGATAAGAATGTCATTTTCATGAATAGTAATTTTGCCGCTGACGGAATAAATCCAGCGGTTGTCGCGCTTGATGGCGAGAACGTGAATGCCGGTCTCGGTTTCGAGACGCAGATCTTTGAGCGTTTTGCCGAGAATCGGAGAACAGGACGCCACGTCGATTTTGATGATGATTTCATCAGATTCGCGAACAGCCATCGCGATAATCGGGTGGAGGCCGATTTCACGAATCACCGGGTCGGCAATGTCGGATGCCGCGTTGGAAATCCGTTCGGACGCACTGGACAGGATCAGAATGCCTTTGAGATCGGCCGGCGCTTCCATCGATTGGGCGGCTTCCAAAACCAAATCCTGAACCTCGTATTTCATTTCGTCCAAGGTTTCCTCAATCGATTGCACTTCCTGCGCAATATCTTTGTTGTTGAACAGCAGAGCGGAATACGCGAGACCGACCGACAGCTCGCACATGTTTTTCATTTCAACGATGATTTCAATCGCCTGCTCAAGACCGGCGGTTTCGTTGCAGTCGATCACTTTTCGGGGCGTGTAAATTTTGAGCGTTGCTTTCTCAAAGAAAATCGGAACGCCTTCGTCGTGGCCGCGCGCAATGAGAACGTCGCCCTGCCGGAGCCGGGTTTCACTGTCCGGCGCGTAAATCCAATCGGAATTGCGCCGAATCGCAATCAGCCACATGCCGGTTTCGACGTCGAGACCCAAATCGCCGAGCGTCTGCCCGACCATTTCGGATTCGTCATTCAGGCGGACTTTGACGATTGTTTCGTCGGCATTTCGAAGCGCCACTTTGAGCCGGTCCGGAATGGAAATGTCCATCAGCACGCATTTTGAAATTTCCTTGGCGGCGTTCGCAATATATTCGGAAGCGGCCGCAACCTCAAGAACGCCGAGCAACTGCTCGCCCTCGTCAATCCGGCGCGTGCTCAGCATCGCACCCATCTTGACGTGATAGTCGAGCATATCCATTGTTTCTTCCAAATGCATCACTTCTTCGGCGATGTCTTCATCATCATAAATCATGGCCGAATACGCCAAATCAATCATCAGCTCAGATGTGTCTTTCATCTCAACGAGAAGCTCCTTGAGATTCCGCGGCGCATACTTGTACTGCTTTTTTGTCATAACCTGATAAACCGTCCGTTCATTCAACACAGATAGATTGTTTAATATTGTTTACTTAAAATTTATTTTTTTTCGTTGACATTAGGGTTTTAGATATTTATTATAATTGTTTTGTATTTTTCAAAACGATAAAATGGAAATGAGATGAGGGAATAGGGATCGGAACAATGACACAATATGAGATAACAGATGAAATAAGATAGATGAGATACGTTGACCGCCTTTGTTTCAAAAGATATTCAAGGTGTAAAGACCGAAAATGATAATGAAAACCATCATACCAATGACGCCGACCAAATCACCCAAACTGGCCACGACCGGAATCACGGTGTCATCCGGATCCATTCCGACTTTGTGGGACAAAAAGGAAAGCCCGACCGTCGTTGTGTAAACGATGACGATGTCAAAGAAAACGACGATGCCGCTGACGCTCAATATTAAAAAGAGAGACGTCCCGTATCCCAGGAAAATGTTGATGACATAAACGACAAAGCTCACAAACGTCGCCGAAACGACCGCAACGATGATGGCGGCGATGACGCTGTTTTTGACCACCGGATTTTTACGAATCCGGCTGCTGAGACCCAAGTGAAACGCCGACGACAACCGGGACGCCATCATGCTGCCGGTATCGCCGCCGATTTTGAGCAAAACCGGCATCAAAATCAAAAGCGTCGGATATTCAATCAAAATATCTTCCTGATAACCAAGCAGAAGACCGACGAAAATCGCCATGAAGCAGGTGACGAAAAGAATCGGAAGCCCGTTTCGAACAAGCCCGCGAATCGTGTAATACGTCATAACATGATCACCAGCCGCGCGATGATGAAAATCATAATCATCGACAGGATGTCGCCGATGGTGGCAATCGACGGTGTGACCACGTTGTCAGGATCAAATCCGAATTTGAACGTGCCGATCGCCAAGTAAGTGGAAATAATCGATAAGATGATCCCGGAAAAGAAGCCGGATAAAAGCGAAATCGTCACAAGCTGAAGCAAACCCGCGCTTTCCAAACCGAGAAGAAGAGAAATGTAATGTCCGAGAATTCCCAAAAAGGTGGAAACGATCACGGTTAAAATCATGGAGCCGATGATGTTGTTGGTCAATTCTTTGTTCTTGAAATCGGCTTTCGTAATCAAACCCATGTGAATCGCGCTTCCGAGCCGGGAGCCGAGCGCCGATGAAATGTTGCCGCGAAGACCCATCACACCCGGAATAATAACCAAAAGCCCCGGAATCAGCTCCAGTTCGTCAGTCATGCCGGATAAAATCACACCGGAAACAATACCGCCGACAACCGCAATCAATTCAAAAGGCAACGCCTCTCTCACAATGGAGAAGACACTCGCGTATTCCCCGAGATATTGTCCAACGTCGGACTCATCGTTTTCACGTTCGCGGTGAGGCATGAGCGTGTATAAAGCGGGGATATTATTAAAATATTGGCAAATTCAAAATAAATAAAATAAATAGAAACCGTAAATTTAAAATCAAAAACTAAAATCCGCTTTCAAACTCAATAAAAATAGCGGACAATTTTAAAGCTCTTCAAAAATGATCGCCATACGCGCGCGGCGGCGCAGCGCAAAAATGAAAACAAAAATGGAAATGGAAAGCATTTTTTCAGGCATAAGAATTAATATTTCCAAAGAAGTATAATCAATATTGTTTTTCATGGTTTTATTTTTATTATTTTTTTCAAATTCGTGATTGAATTATTTTAAATTTTTCATAATTTGGCGGGGATAAATATGCAAAATCGAATGAAAACACATCAATTGACTGAAAATGAAATCACCGCCCTCTTAGAAGGGCAACCGATCGGCCGTTTGGCAACAGTCGACATTTCCGGATTCCCGTATGTGATTCCGGTCCACTTTGTTTACCTCAATCAGAAAATCTACATCCACGGCTTGATCAAAGGCGAAAAATTGGACAACATCATCAAAAATCAAAAGATCGGTTTTGAAGTCGACCGGTTCGACGGATTTATTCGGCCGGAAGAAAAAAATCCGTGCGACGTCAACACTGTTTACCAAAGCGTGATTATCCGCGGAATTGCAAGCATCGTTGAAGACGAAGCCGTAAAAACAGAAGCACTCAACAAAATCGTTGAGAAATATACGCCGGAACTGGCCGGAAACTCATTCAAAAACTCAATCAAAGCAACCGCTGTGATTGAAATTACAGTTAAAGAATGTACCGGCAAATATTACAAGTAATCAAAATTAAAAATAAAATAAAATTAAAAATAAAAATCGAATAAAAGTATTAAAAAATATAAAGAAGATTAAAAAAATTGGTTTTTTAAAAAATGATTAAAATGGAAATCCGTTAGCTCATGTCTAACGGATCCGTTTTCATATATTCGCGCAAAACAGTTGTCGCGTAACTTCCTTTCGGCAGCGAAAACTCAAGTGTGAGCGCTGTTTTCCCCATAAATTCGGAGTCTTCTGTTGCTGAAAATTTCGGTTCGGCTTCCAGAAGAATCTCTTTTCGAAGTCCCCTGGACGCTGTTTCCGGAAAAACCGGCACTTTGAAATCGTCGGCGGTAAATCCTGTCTTTTCAATAATGTTTCGTTCAATTTCACCCGGAATACCGGAAGCGAGCGGCGTTTCCGAGCCGAAAAGCGGTGCTGTGACGAAAGCCCGTTTCTTTTTGAGAAGATTGTTGATGCCGTCGATGTTTTCCGAATCCACGGTTTCCAAACGGCCCGGATCCGGAACTTTGCCTTTCCGGTAACAAACGATGTCGCCGATTTCGGCGCGGTTGAGTGAAAATCCTGCGTTTAAACGCGCGCAGATGATTTGATTGAATAAATAAGACTGGTAGGCGTGAACAAACATGGTGTATAGGTTTTTCGGAAGGACCATAAACGCGCCTTTGAAGTCGCCCGGATTCGAGATCAAGTGATTGAGAAGCGCTTTTTCGTGCCCCAAATGGTCCGGCATTTGAGAAAGGCCGCCTTTGAGGTCATTGGTTTCTCGAATATAGTCCCGCACCCGTTTCGTTTCCTCCGGCTCGTCCGGATAGGATTCAGCAATGTACCGCATGACCGCTTTTTCCAAGTCGCCGGATAAAATGTCCTGTCCGACCAAATGCGTCATCGGCCGTTTGGTTCCAAACCGCTGGATACCGAAAAAGTTCGGAACGCCGCCCATCGCTGCAATTTCAGATGTTGTTTTTTCGGCCATTTGGGTGGTTTCTTCCGGTGAAAAATCGATGTTTCGGATGATGATTTTGAACATATTGCCGTCCAAATCGCCGAGCGCGACCGGGCCTTGAGATTTGCCTAAAACGCGAATGGAAACGTCTTTTAAGGAAACGTTCTCCAGCGATTCGGCCGGCAGATCGTAAACGCTCATTTTTTGAACCGTCACGGCGCGCTTGTCTTTGGTCCCGGCATAACTGATCCGTTTATGGCTGATACCGAGATGGCTTGAAAACGCCTTTAAGAAATGGTTGGTGTCCCAATTGTTTTTGGTGAGTTCAAAAACCAAATACTTCAAACTCTTGTTATCAGCATCTATCGGGCTGACTTTGACGTCTGAGATTTCCTCGACATAGAAATCTTCCGGCCGGTGGCGCAAAATTCCTTTCACGCCCAACGTGTCCGTTTCATAGCGGTCGATGCCGATCTGTTTTTCAAGATTCGGGACTTCGATTCTGTTTTCCATAATAATTCCGTATTCCGTTGTTCAAACTTAGAGCATTTTCAAATGCCCGGTAATTTTGTCAATTCGTTCTTCCGCTGCCGGTCCGATGCCGAGAACCGTAATCGTTCCGGGCGCAATTTCCGTCCGTCCGGCGTCGGTGATGAGCGCCGTCGGAAGTCCTTCCCGCCGCGCTTTTTCCTTCAATTCGAAGAGTTCCTGGAGGCTCGACGCTTTGAGCACCACTTTCTTTTGTCCGCCGGCTTTCCAAGCGTCCAGTTCGCGCTTGTCCGCCCACTCGGCCGATGAAACCGCCGCGTGCGCCACCTGAACGGCCAATTTCCCGGGCGACAGTTTCAGGTCCGTCCGCATGATAATGCATTGTTTGTATTCGCTCATCCGTATCCCTTTTTTAAATTTATAACGTCATTTGTGATTTAAAATAAAATGTTGGTTTCTCAAAACAAAACAACAAACCAACTATAAAAATAAATCCCAAAAACAAAATTCAAAGACAAAATCCCGTTTTTGTTTCAATCAAAATTGTGGACACTTTTCAATGAAATTCTTAAAAAATGATCGCCATAACGCGCGCGGCGGCGCGGCGCATAAAATGAAAAGAAAAATAGAAGATAACAAGAGAAAGAAATGAAAAATAAAAAAAAGGAAAAGCGGAAAACCGCTTTTCATCAAATTAAAGTTCGGCGCCGACAATTGTTTGCGTGGCGGTGACGTTCGGGTTTTCACGGATCTTGTCGACGACATCGTTTAATTCGCGAAGCGTCTCCAATTCCATGATGACGACGAAGTCAAATTCTCCAAAGACGTGGTAAACGTCCTTGACGCCGGCAAACGACTTTAAATCGTTGTAAGCGTTTTTTTCGGAACCGGGCAATACGTTTAACATAGTAACTCCAATGACCATTTTTATCTCCTCCCATTTTTATAATAAATACGGTTACCCAAAATTTGAAATTTTCGTATATAACATTTTTCATCCGCAAGAAATGTTTTTTCTGAAAATGTAAAAATAATTCCAAATCAATAAAATCAATTTTTATTATTAATTTATTTTTAATTGTTTTTTATTTTTATTTTTAATTTATTTTTAATTTCAATATAATGTCTCAACAATTTCAAATATTTTTATGTCAACCCAAAAAATCAACCTTTATATAGAACCACATGCACATTAAAGCCACCATCTTTCAAAAATGAATAGTGTTGTATGAACAAAAGAACAAATTCAAAAACAGTGATTGATTTTTATGTACAAACCGCAACCGAACCCGGTCACGTCTTCAGAGAACAATAATCCGACGTACACGTCCCGAGAGAAAAAAATCGTTTTGGCAGGCGCTTCAATCGCCGCTTTCATTACGCCTTTCGCCGGCGCCATGGTCAACTTATCGCTGCCGCACATCGGTGAAACGTTTCAGGTGACGGCCCATGCTCTTGGCTGGATGTCAACCGCCTACCTTTTGGCGTCCGTGCTCTTCCTCATACCGGTTGCCCGTTTGGCTGACTTGTACGGCCGGAAAAAAGTATTCTTAATCGGTACCGTGATCATCGTCGTCACCTCCTTTTTGGCGCCGTTTTCGCCGACATACGGCATATTGATTCTGCTGCGGTTTTTAGACGGCATGGGGATGGCGTGTATCTTTTCAACGTCGCTGGCCATTCTCAGTTCGGTTTATCCGCCCAAAGAACGAGGCGCCGCCTTTGGAATTAACGTCGGATTCGTTTACGTCGGATCGTCCATGGGGCCGGTCATCGGCGGCATCATGACGGATAATCTCGGCTGGCAGAGTTTGTTCTTTTTGCTGATCCCGTTGGCGCTGATCGGCGGCCTTCTGATTTGGCGCGGCGTCAAGAGCGACTATGCCGAATCTCACGGCGAACCGTTTGACTGGATCGGAACGATTCTTTACGGCGCGACGGTTTTCTTCTTGATTTACGGACTCACAAACCTGCCGGAGCTGTGGGCTTTCGGTGTGTTGTTCATCGGCATCTGCGCCCTCCCGTTGTTTGTTCTTTACGAGAAAAGGCAATCGTATCCGGTGCTGAAAGTCAAATTGTTTATTCAAAACAAGCTGTTCCGGCGGTCCAACATGGCCGCCTTTTTGAATTATGCGGCGTCGTATTCGATTATATTTTTCCTCAGTTTGTATTTGCAATCCGTCGACCAATTGTCGGCGCAAAACGCCGGTTTGGTTTTGTTGGCGCAGCCGGTGATCCAAGCCGTCTTATCGCCGGCCATCGGAAAATTATCGGACAAAATTGACACGAAATACTTGTCGACGCTCGGCATGCTGTTCATTACGGCCGGCCTTCTCTTGCTCACGACGCTGCAAGGAAACACCCCAATTTCCCACATCATTGGCATTGAGATCGTCCTCGGTCTTGGATTTGCCTTCTTCGCCGCGCCGAACACGTCGGCTGTAATGGGATCTGTCGGAAAACGGGATTACAGCAGCGCCAGTTCCATGCTGTCGGCCACCCGCCAAGCCGGTATGGTCGTTTCGATGGCGATTGCCATGTGCAGCATTTCATTCTTTGTCGGCAACACGGACATGATCGGCCCCGATATGATTCCGAACTTCCTGACCGCCATGCGCGTCACGTTCATGGTTTGCGCCGGATTGTGCGCGATCGGCGCCGTTTTGTCTTACATGCGGGGACCCAGCAACCGGGAAGTCGTGGCTTAAACGTGTGTCCGGGAACGGATACCGTTTTCTTTTTTTATTTTTGTTCTTTTTTTGGCGGGCGGCAGGCGCGCGCGTTATGGCACCCATTTTCGTTTTGTGTTTTTAAAAAACAGTGATTGTTTTTTGAAAATTTCAAGCAAGCCATTCCGTAAAATCAAACGCGATAGCGTTTGCATTTTACGGATACTGCTCAGTAGTACAATCTGAAATTGCAAACGGATGATACAACTCAGCACTTCCGGCAGATACAATCTGAAACTATCAACTGCAGATGCAACAGAATAAAAATAGTGAACTGCGGGTGCAAACTGAAATCTAAAAGCAGTGAACTTCCTGCTGATTCGTACGCTGCGCCGCCGCGCGCGTTACAGCATTCATTTTTGACGTGCCGCCAAAACCGGATCCTGTTTTTAAAAGATAAAAATCAGAAAAAAGAAACAAAAAAACAAGACAAAAAACAAAACGAAACAAAGAAACGAAACAAAACAAAAAAACAAGACAAAAAGAGAAAGAGAAGAAAATATTGAAAATGAATTCAATATTTTTCATCACATTCAGAATTAAGATTCTGTCACATTCACAACTTCGATGGTTAAGTCGGTGTTGACTTTGACGTCCACTTTAACGGTGGCAATCGTGGAGTTGTCTTCAAAGGACCGGGCATATTCGAAGGTCAACGTGGTGTTGCCGTCTCTGACGCCGTCAAATGTCCAGTAGAATTCTCCCGGAACGCCAACCATGTTTGCGTCGGTGGTCGGGTCAGTATATCCGGAGGAAGTTTGGTTCAAAACACCGACAACGGTGGTGTTGGTCAAATTCCAGGTGTAGCCTGTGGTCGGGTTGCCGACGATTTTGACGGATAAGGTTTTGTTGTCGTTGATGACTGTGACATTCGGTTCAAAGTCAGTTGTGTTGTTGGTGGTGGTGTTTGTTGTATTGTTGGTTGTGTTGTTGGTTGTGTTGTTTGTCGTGTTGTTGGTCACGTTGGCGTCGTTGTCGGTACAGCCGGATGCGCCGACTGCGAGCGCGACCACAAGAACCAAACTCACTGCAAGTAATAATTTGGATGAAACTTTCATAGTTTTAGACCTCCTTGAGTCTTACCTTCAAGCAAAAATGCTTGTATGTTCAATCGCGGACAATGCTGTTTTTAAAAAATAAAAATGAATTGCGCGGACCAAACAAAAACAGTTTTTATTGTTAAGATATTATTTATATAATTTTTTCAATAAATTTGTATATGATTTAAATTATATCATAAAATTAAATAAAAAATATAGAAAATATATAGAATATATTATTCAAATAAAAATAAAGAGTAGAATATATAAAAAATATATAAAAAGTATATGAAGAATAATATGAGAAATAAGGAAAATAGATAGAAAGAATAAAAAATAAAAGAGAACGGAAGAACCAAAAATAGCGAAATGGATCAGATAAATATCCAAAGACTTTTTAAAAAACGAAAAGAGATTGATTTTTCAATCAATCCCATTTATGTTTCTCAAACTTGACTATATTTCAAACTTGACTATATTTCAAACTTGACTATATTTCAAGCTGTTTTGACGGAACGTTTTGATGAATAATTTTGACGGAATTATTCTGCGTTTGTTGTTTTGACATCCAAGATGGTGATTGTCTTATCGCTGTTCACCCGAGCTTCGATTTGAACGGTTTGGATGGCGGATTCATTGGCGCGCTTGTAATCAAACGTGTAGATGGTTGTTCCCGCATTGAGTCCGTTAAATGTCCAGGTTTCCCAAATCGGGGCGCCCGGCATGCTGGATTCGGTTGCTTCAAAACCGGATTGGTTCAAAACGTTGTCCGGATTTTTGTTGGTAATGTTCCAGTCATATCCGGTGGACGGATTGCTTTCCAATTGAACATAGAGAGCTTTGGAATCGTTGCTGACGGAAATGTTCATTTCCATCAAGCCGCCGGAAACGACGGTTGTGTTGTTTGTGGTATTATTGGTTGTGTTGTTTGTTGTGTTGTTTGTTGTATTGTTGGTCGTGTTGTTTGTGGTGTCCGTACATCCGGAAACGCCGACGGCTAACGCCACAACAAGAACCAAACTCATCATAAGCAGTAATCGGGTTGTATTTTTCATTTTATCCCCTCCGGCCCGGATTTTCACCCGGAAACACGTACAGGTTTATTATTCATGAATTAAACACGGAACATCAAGATTTTCGGATTCATTTTATCATGTGATGTCAAATATAATTAAGTGACAAATATAAATCTCGAAAGACCTTGTTGATATATATGATGAATTAATAGTAGATATATTTTTTTAAAGGAATAATTTTAACTGATGATTATTTCATTGTAAATAAATATATTAACTAAAATAAATTATAAAGAAGTATAAAATCAAATCCAAAAATAAATCAAAAATAAATAAAAAATCAATAAAAAATCAAAAATAAATTCAAAATAATTCAAAAATAAATTTAAAAATAAAAATGATTGTTAACCACATTAACATTCATTTTTGGTTCAACATTTTTAAATAATATTGTCACAATGTTGCCGCCAGCAAATAATGAGGTGACGATTATGTTTATTCCATCCGATAAAACAAAAGCAAAAACGATCGACCATTTAGAAACGCTCCGTCTTAAAAAACCGCTTGTCCACTGCATCACCAACCGCGTCACCATCACCGAATGCGCAAACGGTCTTTTGGCGTCGGGCGCCGCCCCGATTATGGCCGAAGACCTGCGGGAAGTGGAAGACATTGTTTCGATCTCACAGGCGCTTGTCATCAATATCGGCACGCTGATGCCGCTTCAGATTGAAGCCATGCTGAAAGCCGGCCAAAAAGCCAAATCTTTAAAAATCCCCGTTATTTTCGATCCGGTCGGCGCCGGCGCGACGCCGCTCCGAGACGCTGTTTCCAAACAAATCTTAGACGACGTGAAACCGGATATTATTCGCGGCAACATGTCCGAAATCCGCGCCCTTTACGGCTTGGAAGGAAAAACCAAAGGCGTGGAAGCCGACGCGTCCGACTTTGTGACGTTTGACAACGCCGAGTCCGCCGCCAAAATCGTCGCCGGACTGGCCGAACGGTACAACTGCGTCGTCGGCGCGACCGGAAAAATCGATATTGTTTCCGACGGCAAAAACACTTATTTCATTGAAAACGGACACGAAATGCTGTGCAAAATTACAGGTTCCGGATGCGTTCTCAGCAGCCTTGTCGGCGGATTTGCCGGCGCAGCGGACCGGACCGATTATTTGACCGCCGTGGCGGCCGCCTTTGTCTTAAACGGCATGGCCGGCGAAGCAGCGTACGCTTACGTAGAAAAGACGAATCAAGGACTTGGAACGTTCCGGGAAAAAGTGATGGATTACTTGTACTTGACCGGACGTCAGGAAATGGAAGCGGGTGCCAAGATTTATGTTTTGGAAAAATAAATCCAAAAAAACGGAAAACAAAGACGGCGTTGATTATTCCGTGTATGTCATCACGGACAGCGTGATTTGTCCGCCGGAGCGGCTGCTTTTTCAAATTGAGGAAGCCGTTCTCGGCGGCGCGACCGTTATTCAGCTTCGGGAAAAAAAAGCGGATTCACTCACATTTTACAAAACCACAATCGACGTTTATGCCGTCGCCAAAAAGCATGGCGTTCCGCTCATCATCAACGACCGGACGGACATGATGCTGGCCGCCGGCTGCGACGGGCTTCATATCGGACAAAAAGATTTGCCGGCTGCCGTCGCCCGAAAACTGATCGGACAAAATAAAATTCTTGGCGTTTCCGTGTCAACGGCGGACGAAGCAAAAAAAGCAGTTGCCGACGGCGCTGATTATTTGGGTGTCGGCGCGGTTTTTCCGACCGGAACAAAAGACGACGCGGATTCCGTTTCTCTTGAAATGCTTAAAGAAATCAAAGAAACCGTCGGCATCCCGGTGGTTGCGATCGGCGGCATTTCCAAAGAAACAATTCCCAAATTGACCGGAACAAATATTGACGGCGTCGCCGTCGTGTCGGCCGTGATGGGCAGCAGCGCGCCGAAAAACGCCACGGAAGAAATCAAATCGGCTTTTGACAAAATCAGAAACGTATCAAAATAATCAAATAAAAACGAATATATTAAGAATTAAATAAAAATTTAAATTAAGATTTGAAAATTAAATCTAATTTAAATGAATCAAAATAAATGAATTAAAACAAAATGAATCAAAACAAAATAAATAAAAACAGAATGAATAAAAATTCATGACTTAAAATAAAGTTCAAAACGATAAAAACAAACCGTGTGTGTGAGAATATGGATCTGAAAGAAAAAGTTCGAATTATTGAAGATTTTCCGTTTGCCGGCATCAGTTTTAAAGACATTACCCCGCTTTTGTCGGACCCGGACGTTTACGTGGAAACGATTAACCAGCTGGAAAAGGTTGTCCAAAATCTGGATGAGAAGCCGGACATAATTGTCGCTCCGGAATCACGCGGCTTTTTCTTCGGCATACCGCTGTCGTTTAAGATGGGCATCGGATTCGCCCCGGCCCGAAAGCCGGGAAAACTGCCCTGCGAAGTTGTTTCCCAAGAATACACCTTGGAATACGGCACCAATTCGATTGAAATGCACAAAGACGCCATCAGCCCCGGAACCAAAGTGCTGATCGTTGACGATTTGATCGCAACCGGCGGAACGCTTCTCGCCACCGCGCAGCTGGTGGAAAAAATGGGCGGCGACATCGTCGGCATGATTGCGGTCATCGAGCTGACCGATATCGGCGGTCTTGAGAAATTAAAGAAATACAATCCGACGGCTTTGATTTCTTACCCGTATTAAGAAATAAAATTAAAAATTGATTTAAAAATTTGAAAGGATGATTATGACCACTTCTGTTTATTTTTGTTTTGATCCGGCTGATGCAGAGCGTGCGGAGAATGTTATTTCCGGAATCAGACCCCTGAAAACGGAATCAGAAACAGAAGCAGACGGAGAGTTGAACAGAACAACACTTTCAGATTCAGAAGTGACAGTCGTTCTCATCGGAAAGCACACTTTTGAAAATCAAAACTGTCTGGCTGAAATCAAACAAAGCTTAGAGTTGGAAAAAGCGTTTTTGGCGGTTTATTTGGACAACAAAAACGATACCAAAGCCGACGGAAAAACGCTTCTCGGCAAAAACCCGTTGGGCCTTTTTTATTTTGAATACAAAGACAAGAATATCACATTGGGAGAAGGCGCTGTCGTGATGGCCGGAAAACTCAAAAGCCGTTTCCTGAGCAAAGAAGTCAAGGCAAAGGTTTCCGATTTCACCAAATCCTACGATTACATTTTGGACAACGGTTCCGAAAACATGAGCGGCTGGATTCAAACGGAACTGAAAAAGAAGAACGATTTCTTCGCCGAATGCGATAAAATCACGCCCAAAGATTGGGACGCGGTTTTGAAATTAACGGCAAAGGGCGGCAGCAAAACGTCAGGCATGTTTTTGTATTACTATTGGCTGAAAAAACTTCAGATTGATCAAAAACAGATTGAAGCGGAAGCGGAAAAACAGATTATTTCGGACACGGAATCGTAAACGAAATCAACTTTTTTAATTTAGATTTTTCACCTGTGGTAACTGTCTTTAATCCCAAGCAAACAACCCCGCAAAATCAGACGCTTTGCGTCTGTATTTTGCGGAATCCGAACAGTAAGATACATTCCAATTTATAGTACAGATTGCACCTACAGTTAACTATTTTAAATTTAATTTGCATCTACAGTTAACTATTTTTAGATTCCGATTGCACCTACAGTTAACTATTTTGAAATTTCAGTTTGTATCTGCAGTTAACTGTTTTTAAATTCCGATTTGCACCTGCTGTTTCCAAAAATACAGTTTATTCCTCACCCAACTTGCATCTTCTGTTCACGATTTCTAAAATGTATCTGCTCAGTGGTATCCGTAAAATACAGATGCTTCGCATCTGATTTTACGGGATGGTTTACTTGGGAAATTGGAACAAGAAAAACCAAACTTTTAGCGACCGGAGGGAGCATTCGCGAAGCGAATTTACAGAAACAGACTCCCACCGCCCTTGAAAAATTCCTAGCGAAGCGACGGAATTTTTGCGCGCATGCCGCACGCCAAAAAATGAAAAATGAAAAAAAAGATTTTTAAAAAATAAAAAAGGCGGTCTTATACTTTCCCTGCTTTTAAAATGCCGCAAACGTTTTCAACTTCCTCCCGGAACTGTTGGTCAGAAACGCCCAGGAGCGCCGATAAATACATCGCACCGCCGGCGCCGGCGCCTTCTTTGATTGTTCCGGCTTCATACCGCTGGATGCCGGGCAATTTTGATTTTCCGAAACCAGGGTCGGCGATATATGATTTGAATCCGATTTCTTTGGAAAGCGCGTCAAAGTTGGCGCTTTGGTCTTCCATAACGTAACGCGTCGTCGCCAAGCAAACATTTTTCGTGTTGACGCCCGCGTGTTTTAAAACCGCAAAAACGGCGGCCATTTGTGTTCCGCCGGCCAAAACGATATGCATTTCCGGATCATATTCTTTGAATCCGGCGACAAGCCCTGCGGCAGCCGGCATCATCGGGTCGCCAAGGTAAGAAACGGCTTTCCACGGATCGTCGGACAGGCAGCCGAATGTGAGATTGTTTTTCGCCATCGCTTCACAGATGACTTGTTTTTTCAATTCCATCGGATTGATGTCGGCGCTGCTGCTGGCTTTGGCGTCGTAGCCGAGCGACATTAAAACACCCATCGCGGTTGTCGTACCGCCCGGCGTGCTTTCGCCGATCACGGGGTGGTCGGTCGCCGGCGCCAGCTCGTAGCCGATTTTTTTGGCGTTTTCAAAAATCACTTTCGGATCATGAACGGCAACACCGCTGCGGATGTCTTCGCCGGGCTTTCCGGACGTCGATTTCATGGGGATGGACGCATCCGGCAAAATCATAAGGCCGGAATTGACGAAAACGTACGGCGTTTTGGTTAAATTCAAAGCGGACCGGGTGATTACGGCCGGCGTCGGCGTGTCCAAAGGCGGCGTCATCGGCAAAACAGGAACGCTGATGATGTTTCCGGTGTGCATGAGTTCGCTGTCGCCGGCCGGCGTGTAAACGGTCAGCTCGGCCGTCTTGCCGGCCGCCGAGAGTCCCGGAATTTGAGATGTTTTCGTGTTGGATAAAACACAAATGTAAAGCGGCTTTTCAACATCTAAATTCGGTTCCGGGGTAATCCAACTCATATAACTGCTTCCTTAATCGGTTTTAAATAATTGTGACAAAGATGAAACTGAAAAATAAACAAATAAAACAATAGATAGGATATGAATAGGTTTTGATTGAATATTAATTATGCGTTCAATTTAATTGAAAATAAGTTAATTTAAATTGATTTCGAGAAATTGAAAAACAAAAATAAAATCGATCGCCGTTGTTCTAAGCGCATGAAAAATTGGTGCCGCAACGCGCGCGCATGCCGCCCGCCAAAAAAACAAACAATAAAGAAAATTTAAAAAGAGAAAAAAGAAAGAGAAAAAAAGAAAAAAGAGAGGGGAGGTTTAGTAAAAAACCTCGCCCGTCCGAATGGTAATCGCTTTTTCCACCGGCAAAACAAAAATGCGTCCGTCTCCGATTTTTCCGGATTTGGCCGCGGTCTGAATGATATCGATCACTTCATCCGCCTTCTCGTCGCAAGTGGTCATCTGGATTTCGATTTTATCAATCAAATCCACATGAACCGGTTTTCCGCGGTACTGGAGCGTGACGCCGCGCTGCTCGCCGCGTCCGCAAACGTTGTGAACGGTCATGCCGAAGTAGCCTTTTTCGCCCAACGCGTCTTTGACGGCGTCAAATTTGTCGGGACGAATGACGGCAACAATCATTTTCATATGAATCCTCCTGTTGAATATTATTTTTTCAGTCTTGTTGCTGATCGTATTTTTTCGTTAAGCCCGTTCACCGTGGTTCGAAATATCGAGACCGAGTTCTTCTTCAAGTTCGGAAACACGAAGCCCGATGGTTTTGTGAATCACGTAAGCCAAAACGTAAGTGACGACGAACGAATAGACCATAGCGGCAACGGCGTCAATGATGTTGGCGGCAAAAAGCGTAAAGTTGCCTTCGATGAGCCCGCCGGTTCCCGCAAACGCGGCCGTCGCAAAAATCCCGGTCGCAACGGCGCCCCAAAGGCCGCCGACGCCGTGAATGGCCCAAGCGTCCAAACTTTCGTCCCATTTCTTTTTCAAACGGAAGGAAAGCGCCGCGTAACAAATGACGGACGCAATGCCGCCGATGATGACGGCGGAATAGACCGGCACGTATCCGGCTGCCGGCGTAATTCCGACAAGGCCGGCCAGCGCGCCCGAAACCAATCCGACGGCACTCGGTTTTCCGTAAACGGAACTGATGAGAATCCAAACCACCGCACCGGCCGCAGCCGCAATCGCCGTGTTCATGACGGCCAACCCGGCAATGCCGTTGGCGGCCAAAGCCGAACCGCCGTTAAAGGCAAACCAGCCGACCCAGAGCAGACCGGCGCCGAGAAGCGTCAGCGGAATGTTCTGCGGGGCTGAAACCACGCGTGATGAACCGAAACCGCTGCGTTTTCCGATGACAAACGCCGCCGCCAGCGCGCCGAATCCGGCGCTGATGTGAACGACCGTGCCGCCCGCAAAGTCCAAAACGCCCATGGCGTGCGCCCAGCCGCCGCCCCACGCCCAGTGCGCGAGCGGATCGTAGACGATCGTCGTCCAAAGAAGTCCGAAAATAATAAAAGAACTGAGTTTGACACGTTCGGCAAATCCGGAAACAATAATGGCGAGAGCGATGCCCGCAAAAACCATCTGGTACGCGACAAAAGCCAAATCAGGAATACCGGAAACAATCGTGTCTTCAATACCGATGCCGGAAAGGCCGATAAAGTCGAGACCGCCGATGAAGCCGAAAAGATCATGACCGAATGCCAGAGAGTAGCCGAAAAGAACCCACTGGAGGCTGACCAAAGCCAAAGATAAGAAGCATAAGAAGATGACGGAGATAATGTTTTTCTTTCGAACCAACCCGCCGTAGAAGAGTCCCAAACTCGGAACCATGAGTGTTACAAGAGCGATGCATATTAAAATGAAGGCTGTAGAGCCGCTATCAATCAAAATTTTCACCTTTTGAATATAAACGTTATTTGTAGACGATCCGGGTTCATAATGGAAGGGACCGTTGATTTTGAAGCATCAATCTCACCTCTTGAGAAATTTTTATCCAATTTCACTGCCGTTTTTGTTCAATGTAAACCGTTTTTTTGTGTAATGTAATCCGTTTTTTGTCAATGTTTAATCCGTTTTGAGACGTTTTTGATCGTTTTGAGACGTTTTTCATTTGAACCGTTTTGAGACCGTTTTTGGATTTGTCATTACAATTCCGGCAAATTTAAACGGCAAAAAAGATGAAAACTTCGTAGTATATAATATTTTTGTCTAAAATTATATAGAATAGAGTATTAATTATAAAAACAAAATTAAAATATTTTTAATTTTTTGATGTCAATAGAATCTATTTTTGAAAAAGATATGTCATAAATTCCCATTGTCAAAAAATAATTATTCATGATAATTTAAATGAATTATTTTTGAAGGAGATCTGAAGGATTTGTCATGACAAACTGATTTTTGAAACCGTTTCATTTCCGTATATAAGTCTTCCGATTTTGATATTTTCAGAACGTATTTAACGGAGACAAGAATTTTGGATTTTGGAGGTTTATCATGAAAAAAGAAAACAAAATCGTTATTGTCTTATTTCTGACGGCTTTTTTGTCCGTCCTTTTGCTCTACGCCTGCGTTTTTGATGCCGGTTCCGGGGACGGACAGCAGCAAATCCCGGTCATTCCGACGGAAAATGATATCGGAAAAAGCGTTTACATCGAAGGAACCGTTCTGAATAAAAAAATGACGTTCAAGGGCGAGAATTTAATCATCAATATTGAAGGAAAGGATCAAACCGTTTTGATGATTTTTGTGCCCAAGTCGTCCGGTGCGGCTTCGATTTCCCAAAAGATCGGCGCGGGCGATCAAATCGGCGCCGCCGGAATTGTGGAAGAATATAACGGAACACTGGAAATCGTCTTGAAAAAAGAATCCGATTTAAGAATATTCAGAGAACAATGAAAATATTCGGAGAACAATAAAAATATTCGGAGAACAATGAAATATTCGGTGAACAATGAAATTTTATAAAAATATAAAACGTATTTTTTAAAGAATGGGCCGATATGAACGAACACCGAGCCGATATATTATATAAAAAAGATCAAAAATAAAAAAAAGATAAAATATATATCTGATAAGGAAAAATAGTCCATCGTTGTGTGAAAAAAACGCAACATTTTCAATGACCTATAATTCGACGGCAAAATGAATCATTTCGATAATGAGGGATAGATTCGAAATGTTGTTTGCCGAATGATTTCAATAATTAAGACATAAATGCCGCTTGATACGGCAGAACCGGATCTTCAAAAGAGGATTCAACAACCACAATTCAAATGGACAATTAAATGATTTATATGTTTACTTTAGATAACACAGAAGGTTTCGACCAGAAAACACTTGACAGAATGAACGCCGAAGTCCGGGATAAAATGAAAAAAATTGATCAAAAATCCAAGGACTACAAAAAAATGCACGCCGATGTCGAAGACGAGATCTTTGACAAATACTGCTTTGAACACTTTTCACCATCGATGAAATTCTGAGATTGAAAACAACCCATCTCAAATTTCTTTTTTATTTTTTTTGGCTTTTTTGATTCTTATTTTTATTTCTTTTATTTTCATAGTTATTTCATAGTTATTTTATTTGCTTTCGTTTATTATTCGTTTATTTTTTCTCTTGCGCCGGCACCGCGCACGTTATGGCAACACATTTCGTTTGGATTTCAAAAATCAAAGGGCGGTTTTTGAAAAATTCGAATAAACCGCAGACGCCAAAAAATTCAAACATTTAAAAAACAATTCCCATTAATTCAGAAAGCCAAAACAACAAGCAGTATCATATTTTTTAGTTTTAAAAAGTGAAATTCAAGCGAGAAGAAACTTTATATACCGCGAAATTAACTCTTATGCGTTCATAAAAAATAAATGAAATAATAACCGACCAAAATAAAACCCGATTCAATTCATGATAAAAATTATGTTTGAAACAGAAAGGGCAAGAGGTTTTTAAAAAACAAAAATCTCCTGTCCTTTTTTTTATTTATTTTGGCCGAATGAAATTAAATCAACAGGATGCGGAAAAATTATGAAATACATTGTCGTTACCGGCGGCGTCATCAGCGGCCTTGGGAAAGGAATCACAACAGCATCGATTGGCAGAAACCTGAAAAACAGAGGCTACAAGGTAACGGCAGTGAAAATCGACCCCTACTTAAACGTGGACGCCGGCATCATGAGCCCGCTCCAGCACGGCGAGATTTTCGTCCTCAAAGACGGCGGCGAAGTCGATTTGGACCTCGGCAACTACGAGCGTTTTTTGGACACCGAACTGACCGCCGACCACGACATCACCACCGGAAAAGTCTACCAAGCCGTCATTAACCGTGAGCGGCGGGGTGAATATTTAGGAAAAACCGTTCAAATAATCCCGCACATTACCAATGAAATCAAAGGCCGCATCCGCCGCGCTGCCGAAAAAAGCGGCGCCGAAGTTTGTATCATCGAAGTCGGCGGCACCGTCGGCGACATTGAAAGCATGTCCTTTTTGGAAGCCATCCGCCAAATGAAAAACGAAGAAAAGCATGAAAATATGAAGTTCGTGCACGTGACGCTGGCTTTTGACGACACGCAAGGCGAACAGAAAACAAAACCGACGCAGCACTCAGTCAAAGAAATGAGAACGCTCGGACTGTCGCCGGACTTCATCGTCGGCCGGGCCACCTATGCCTTGAAAAAGGAAACAAAAGAAAAAATCGCTCTTTTCTGCGACGTTCGCGAAGAATACGTCGCCAGCGCCTACAATGTACCCAACCTTTATGAAATTCCGCTGATTTTAGACAGCGAAGGCATTACCGACCATATCATTGAAGAATTGAAACTCCCAAAACTCGAACGTGACCTCGTCAGTGAGAAAACATGGAGCGACATGGTTTCAAAAATGAACGACATCAAAGAAATGCCGAACGAAGAAGCGCTTCGTCTGGCCGTCGTCGGTAAATACACCGATCTGCCCGACTCCTACATCAGTCTTTTTGAAGCGATTAAACACGGCTCAACCGCCGTCGGCGTCAAAGTCGTTTGCGAACTCATCAGTTCCGAAAAACTTGAATGCGACGACTCTTGCTTCGCCAACTTGGAATCTTTTGACGGCATCGTCGTTCCGGGCGGTTTTGGCGAACGCGGCAGCAACGGAATGCTTCGCGCCATTCGCTGCGCCCGTGAAAACGACATCCCGTTCCTCGGAATCGGCCTCGGCATGCAGTTGGCTGTTGTGGAATACGCCCGAAGCGTCGCCGGCATGGAAGGCGCGCACACAACCGAATTCAACGAAAAGACAAAATATCCGGTCGTCGACACGATTTCTGAAAACAACGACGGAACCGGCTTTGGCGGCATCATGCGTCTCGGCGAATTTGAAATGACCTTAAAAGACAGCACATTATTCAGGGACGTTTACGGCAAAGAAAAAGTTCTCGGCCGGTACAGAAACCGCTACGAAATCAACACCGATTTCGTGAAACCCTTAGAAGAAAGCGGCCTCGTCTTCTCCGGAGACATTCGCGGCGCCCCCCAAACCGTTGAGCTGCCGGACAAAAAGTTCTTCGTCGGAACCCAATACCACCCACAATTCAGATCCCGGCCAACCCGCGCCGAACCTTTGATTGAAGCGTTTGTGAGAAGCATGAAGAACTAATCGTTCTTCTCTTTTCTATTTTTTCAATATTTTTTTCAATATTTCTTTTGTTCCTGTATTTTTCAGTTTTGTTTTTTTTTGAGCGGCGCCGGCGCGCGCGTTATGGCGACACGTTTTCATGAATTTTCAGTAAAGTGATTCCTCAATTTTTTAATTAAAATAAAACTCACTCACCATTTTTTTGATATCAAGCAAACAGCCCCGCAAAATCAGACGCTTTGCGTCTGTATTTTGCGGAATCCCATCAGTAAGATACACTGATTTGAAAATTCCAATTGCACCTACAGATTACTATTTTTAAATTCCAATTGCACCTGCAACTAACTATTTTTAAATTTCAGTTTGCACCTGCAGTTGACTGTTTTTATATTTCAGCTTGCACCTACTGTTTCCAAAAATACAGTTGATTCCGTATCCAATTTGCATCTTCCGTTCACTATTTCTAAACTGTATCTGCTCAGCGGTATCCGTAAAATACAGATGCTTCGCATCTGATTTTACGGGATGGTTTTCTTGACATCGATAAAAATGAACAGTTGTTTTTTGTAAAACTTAAAATGAAAAATGATCGCCGTAACGCGCGCGCATGCCGCTCACCAAAAAAACAAACAAAACAAAACAAAACAGAAAATAAAACAAGATCAATAGAAGGAAAAAATCGAAAAAAAGAAAACAAAAAAGAAGAAAGAAGGGAATCAATCAATTCTGATTTAAAACCGCTTCAATCGACTGCATTTGTTGGACAATATTGGTCAGTGACGTGTTGAGATCTTGAAGCATTTTTTCAAGTTTACCTTTTCTGTCGTTCAAGAATCCGATCGCATCCTCGACACTCATTTCGATGTTTGCGCCGGCGCCGACACTGACAATAACCTTTGAAAAGTTCTTGATTTCGGCGTGGACAAAACAACCGGAACCGACCGGAATGACCGATTCGACGTCGTTTGTCGCCGCCTCTTTGAGACCCGTCACGGTCCGAAGGGTGCTTTCACAGCCCGCTAAAGTGTTCCGGACCATATTCATCTGGTCCTGAATCATTTCAGCGTTTCTCTGAAAGTCCTGATACTGAGCAACCAATTGACGGGCCTGCTGCTCACTGACCTGCGCCATCATTAAACCTCTTTGATGGATTCGATTTTAATGGAACGTCTCTCAAGGTGGTGTTTGCTTCCGATGGTGGAATAAACTTTGTCAAGAGCGTTCTTTTCATTCTGGCTCTCCACGGTTTTTGTGAAGGATTGCCAGAAGAATCCGGGCTTGAATTTTCCTGTAACAATATAACTTGGCATTGATATCACCGATTTTATTATTCTATACTTAATTATTTTATCATATTTGCAATGAATTGCAGATTCGATTTTCAGATTGATTATTCCGATCGATTTTTCAAAATCGTTTTCATTAATCAAATCCAAGAGCCGTTGCAATTCTTCCGAGTTCGTAACCGCTGGTTTCGGTTCCCGCCAAATATCCTTTGGAATTGGCTAAGATGCCCGAGCCGACCATCTGTGAACCAAAGTTCACGCTGCCGACCATCGGCGCAAATCCGAACAGCTCTTCCAAGAGTGCGGATTCGTCCTCGGTAATTCCCGGGCTCACCAATAGACCGTTGTTGGTCACGCAGCCGGCCATGCCGACTGTTTTGATGCCCGCGATTGTTCCGCGGCAGACGTCGATTTTGAGCGCATTTCCAATGAACTCAAGCACGTTGTCCGCAACGTCGGGATGAACCAAGCCGGCAGTATCGTTCGCCAAGACCAAGTTTCCGACGGCGTTTAATTTGCCGGGAAGCGTGTGAAAAGCAAAACCGGTTTGCTTTTCCAAGGCCTTCGTGTCCGCTCTTCCCGGAATGATAAATCCGTTGGAATTGCCGCGGCACAAAGAGCCGACCAAAACGCTGTCGTTGACCAGACAGGAGTGAACCGGAACAGAGAGCCTCTTTTGAATCAGCTCGACCGCTTCCGGCGTCGTTCCTTTCGGGACCAAACAGACGTCTTCCGTGCAGGTGGAAAAAACCCCGATGACAGGGGTATCCATAATGTTAATCGTTTGTATTGTCATAATTCTCTTTAATTTTGGATAAGTCAAAATTAAAACGACGACAAACCAACAAACAAATGAAATGTGGGTCAAGAATTTTTGTAAAATTCTTTGACGTTCAGCTCATCTGTGTTCGTTTAAGAGTTCTCAGACAACTCAGCCTGGACCTCGCCGTCCGCGTATTTTGCGGCTCTGACGCGGATGAACGACGGCGGCTTTTGGTTGCCTCTTTCCCAGATGCGTTCGTTGATGGATTTGTCGATTTTAATTTTGTCGGATTCGACTTTCATGTGCCGTTCAAGGTATTCCCGAATGATGGACATCGCTTTGTTGGCTCTCTTCCATTTGGGCACCGCCTTCACATCCCGGAGCGGGATGGTGTAAATTTGTTCTTTGACAATGTCTTCTGCCATTTAATCACCTGATTATTGTAATGATATTACTGAGATATTCCTGATATTTCATTCACAAAAGATTGAAAAATTACTTCAATCTCATGCTGGATCTTCTCCAGTGGCGTCTCTTGGGGTGTGAAGTCACATTTCTCTTGGTCTTGATGATGACCCAGACCGGCACGCGGGCGTTTTGAACGTGCGCCTTTGCTAATCTTTTCTTTTGTCCTTTCAGATTTCTGCTCATAAAAAAACACCTTCTAGGGGTTATTTCATAAATTTAATTGAATAAATTATTTAATTAAATTATAAATTGAATAATGAATGATTGAATTGTCGAATTGGATCGATATTGATTGACTGTTACAGACATTCATTTTTGATTGACTGTTACAGACATTCATTTCCGGATTCTGGAAATGACCCGCGATTGCTTGTGAGATTTGGGAAACAGCTTATGTGTTGCTTCTTCTCCGATTTCGCCGTACAAATATTCCCGAAGCTCAGCCTCGTAATCGCATTTGAGCATAACGGCGCTTTCTTCTTCCGTAATGACCAAATTGGATTCGATCATTTTGTTGATGGCCGCGCGCCCGAATCCCATAAGGGGGCTGCAATAGAGAACTTTGTTTTTGGCTTCGAAACTTTGAATTTCGGGAAGCGGCACGTGGGGAACACGGTCGTCCCGGCGAAGTCCGTCGGCAATCATGGATACGCCGTCTGTTTTGGCAAGCATTGTCAAAACGTGGCGGTGAATGTCGTTGATCGCATTGTTCGGAAAGCCGTCTTTCACGGCAGTTTCCGCCGCCGCTTTTAAGACGCTGACATCCGGTTTTAAGATTTGATGCGGGAATCCGAGTTCTTGGGCGATATCCGCCGCGACCGTTCCGGTCGGCAGAATACCGAAATTGCAGGTGACCAACTGAATGTCAAAGAACGGCTCAAGGATAATGGCTGACAAAGAACTGTCTTTTCCGCCGCTGAATAATACGTGAGCTTTTTCTGTCATAACATTTCTCCATTTCTGTTTTTTGAATTTTGGTTTTTTAATGGTTTTGATGTTGATTTTGGTTTTTGACGTTGGTTTTTGATGGGTTTTGTTTTTGCTGCAATCTTTTTTTGGAATTCGGACCGCTTTTTTCTTAAACGCGCTTGATGGATGTTTCGCGTTTGGGCGGTTGAATTTGCGTCAACAGCTGTTTCAATTGTTCGTCGTCAATCATGTTTTGAATGCGGCCGCTTTGCGCCAGTGAAATGAGCTGCATTTCAAGCTGTTCGACCAGGGCCGGGCGAGACATGCGAAGCGTGGTCAACCGTTCGCGGGCTTCGGGCGTTAAAATCTTCCGGAGAAGCTCTTGTTTTCGAGCGTCCATTTCTGATTTGGCCTGTTCCTGCTGATAGGCGGCTTGCTCGGGGCTCATTTGAGCCTGAGCCTGTTGTTCTTGCATTTGTGCAAGTCTTCGACGTCTGATTTCTTCAAGCTCGTTGTCCATATTCAAAACTCCTTTTCAATTCAAATCGGTACAATTAGTACAATTGGTACAATCGATACGTATTCCGTGATTAGTAGTTTTTAAGTCCCGGGTATTTCTCGAGGAGTTCGCCTTTCAATTCGTAGGCGGTGTTGTCGAGAAGCGCCCGTCCGGGGCCTGCGACGACGCGGCCTTCTTTGTCGGTTTTAGCGACATAGCCGGCGGCTTCGAGTTGTTGAAGGGCTTTTCTGATGATGGAGCCGCTTCCTTTGGCACGGTGGTACGGTTTGGATCCGCGGTCTTGTTTGCCGCCGTAGATGGAGGAAAGTCTTTCCACGCCGACGGGGCCGTCTGTGTAAATCATCCGGAGGATGGCGGCGCAGCGAATGAACCACCAGTCTTCTTGGACCGGCGGGAATTCTTTGTGAACGCCGGTTTTGACGTATTCTGCCCACTCGGGCGGGACGATTTTGTCGTTTTCTTTCAATTTCTCCGCAACCTTCGCGATTAACTCGGCTGCCGGAACATCGTATGCTGTTGTCATAAATAATCTCCTTAAATTTTTATAATCTGAATTTGTCCGAAATATAAAGTCAATATCGGATAAACAACCGCGACAAAAAGAGCATGAAAAAGCAGTCCCAAAAAGGGTCAATAGGAGTCACTTAAATGGCAGTCCGCAATTTTTTGCATGTGAACTGAGACGGTCAACCGACAATCATAACGCAGTGCAAAACTGCTGTTACAACCGAAAAGTGTTCAAACCAACCTGATGTTGATTTTCGGTTACCGTGATACGACAAGTCGTACCGTTTAAATTCAACTCCCCGCTTTTCTTCTTTTGAAGTCATCGGTTCGTTCGGATTATATTTGTTGTCTAATACGACGCTGGCTGAAGTATCAAACGCTTATGTCTCAAAGACCCCATGGCCGAAACGGGAAACTTTGAACATTAAGGACTCAAATGTAACTCAAAACAGAGCGTTTCTATATAAAGATTGTGTTAAAAATCGGCATTTCTGCCGTGTTTGCAGGCATTTGGAAAACGGTATTTGGTTTTGAGCGGGCGGCAGGCGCGCGCGTTACAGCACACATTTTCTTCAATTATTCAAAAATAAGAGGCGCATTTATTTAATTATGTCGAGCAAACCATCCCGCTTAAACAGACGCTTTGCGTCTGTTTAAGCGGATACCGCGAACGGATACAATTGAGATGGAAAACTGTAGATGCAATTTGGTTTTATTCTGTATTTGCAAACAGAAGGTGCAAATCGGTACCAAGAAAAGACTGTATTGTTGGAAACAGAAGGTGCAAATCGGATCAAAAAAAGACTGTATTGTTGGAAACAGAAGATGAAAATCGGATCAAGAAAAGACTGTATTGCCGGAAACAGCAAGTGCAATCTATACTGTAAATTGGAATGTATCTTGCAGATGGATTCCGCAAAATACAGACGCAAAGCGTCTGATTTTGCGGGACGGTTTGCTTGACAAACTGATACAAACCTGACTAGATTTTTAGTGACGAAATTCTTTTACAATCCTCTTGCAAACTTATTGCAATAAATTTCAGGCTCACGGTCCGGCATTTTAAACGTTTGCTCGCGTCCGGGTCCGACGGAAACGTAGGTGATCGGAATGTCGCACAGTTTTTCAATCGCGGTCACATATTCCCGGGCGTTTTCCGGCAAATCGTCAAAACATTTGACGTCCGTCAAATCTTTAGTCCAGCCGCTCATTTCAGAATAAACCGGAACGCAGCGATCCAGATCTTTGGTGAGCAGCGGCGGATAATCCATTCGTTCGCCATCTAATTCATACGCGACGCAAATCTGAATCGGGTCGAGTCCGGTCAGCACGTCCAATTTTGTAAACGCGAGTTCGGTGTAGCCGTTCAAAAAGATAGATTTTTTCACGAGCGGTAAATCAAACCAGCCGCAGCGGCGTTTTCTGCCGGTCGTCGTTCCGAATTCTTGGCCGACGTTCACTAGGTGGTCGCCGACTTCATCCGTGAGTTCCGTCGGCAGCGGACCGTTACCGACACGGGTAATATAAGCTTTCGTGATTCCGATGATGTTTGACACGCAAGTCGGGCCGACGCCGAGACCGGTACAGGCGGAACCGGCGATGGTGGACGACGACGTCACATATTTTTGCGTGCCGTGAACGACGTCAAGAAGCGATCCTTGGGCGCCTTCGGCCATGATCGTTCGGCCGGTTCGGAGTCCTGTATTAATGATTTGAGACGCGTCGATGGCGAAATCTTGCAGTTTTTGACCGAGTTCAAGCATTTCCACGATGGTTTTTTCCGGCATAATATATTCCGGACTGCCGCCGAGTTTTGCAATCGCCTGCGCCTTGGACGGCCAAATGTCTTTGATTTTCGCGCGGAAGACTTCTTCGTCGAAAAGATCTTCGAGGCGGATTTCGTCCCGCAGAACGCGGTCGGAATACGCATGCGAGATTCCTTTTTTGGTGGTTCCGATTTTATCTTTTCGAGAAACTTCGGACAATGTGTCCAGCGCAATGTGGTACGGCATAATGATGCTGGCTTTGGCATCGATACCGAATTTGTCCGGCGTCACCTTGACGCCTTTTTCTTCCAGCATTTTCATTTCGTCCATGAGCGAAAACGGATTTAAAACAACGCCCGGACCGATAATGACGGACGAGCCAACCAAAATGCCGGACGGGATTTGATGTAATTTATAAACGTCGTCGCCGATCGTCACGGTGTGTCCGGCGTTGTCGCCGCCCTGAAACCGCGCGACAATTTCATAGTCTTTCGCCAAAAGATCGACAATCTTTCCTTTTCCTTCATCCCCAAATTGAGCGCCTGTAATGATTGTGAACATAAAAGGTAGGAACAATTTGCATTATAAAAGGATTGTGTTCACTGAAAATGAATGCATATGTACATAAACAAATTATTTTTTATTTATAAAAACAGAGATATTTTAACTTACGAAATATATATATATATATATTAAAAAATTGAATGACTGTGCTTAAAAAATTTGAGGTTTAAGCAAAAATAGGAGGATAAAATGAGATTAAAAATTACTTCAATACTTTGCGCATTGATTATATTTTCAATGATTTCCAGTGCAACTGCATGTAATTTCCATATTACAGAAGCGGTCGATTCAAAAAAAGGTATGCAATATGGTGGAACACTTGCATACTATGTTGGTGATTTAAACACATCTATCGCAATATGGAATGCATTAGGAAAAGTAAAAATTGAGAAAGATACAATATTAACATTGCAAGATTTAGATATCCATATACTAAATAGGTATGATCCATACCAGCCAGCTACACCCGGAGTTTATAATTCACAGAATAAATCAATTACATATTATGTACCAGTCATAAGCAATTTTACACAAGCGCAACGTGTAAAAACAATGACTCATGAACTTGGTCATGCTTTAGGAATTGATGAAATCCACGTTGATAATAATATTATGCAACCAAGTCCTGCTAACAATCCATCTAGTCTAAATACTCTTGGAACTCAAGATAGAGCAGTATACACATGCAGGTGGGGATAATATGAGATATAAAAATAAAAAATTCCTTTCAGCTATTTTAATAGTATTATTTTTATTTTCAGTTGTATCAATAATATCATTAACAACTGCTACAAATGAAAAAGAGTTATATGAATCTGAATATCAGCTTTTTAGAGAAGTACACAAAGATCTCTACGGAATTGATGTAACTCAAGAAGAATATGACAACTTACGAAAAGGTTTCTTTGAAATGGCAGAGGATTATGAATTATATGGGTCATCAATTCCGGAATTTAAAATTGCTTATTGTGACCATGTCTTCGTTGGAAGAGTTGTCAGTCATAATGGAAATTTTCAACCTGAGAAAGGAGATTTCCCAAATCCCAACAATTTATACGATGTTGAAATCATTGAATTAATCAAAGGCCCTGCTTTGAAAGATACTATTGAATTAAAACAATACGGTGGTTATTATACGGAAGAATATCTCCGTAAAGAAATAATTGGCGAAAAAAATATTTCAATAGATTCTTTTGAAAAATTCGGTGATGGATATTATGGTTTTATGACGCCAGGTGACTCACTTCTTGAAGTTGGAGAGGTTTATTTATTCATAACAACAACACAAGACGATGGTTACTGTACGATTGCTTATCCGGAATACCGTATCCATTTAGAAGACTATGATAAAATTGGAAGCGACGGATTCGAAGAAGTTGTTTTGTACAAAAAATTGGTTGAATCTGGTTTAAAAGAATATTACAGAATCAGACCCATGGCAAATGAAGAAATCGAAAACAGAAGAATATTGTAATTTAATTTTAACTTAAAAAAGGTTAAAGAATAAAAAGTCCGTCGGACTTTTTATTTTCTATTTTTTATATTCTATTTTATTTTATTCAAACCGACCGATCGGACTTGCTTCATCTGAAATGTCATGAGACAACTCTTCTTTATCGATGTCCAGAATAATCATGCCGGTTTTCAAATTTTCCAATTCGTCACAGGTCAGCTCTCTTGATTTCGCGTTGGCGGACAAAATCGCGCTGTTGCCGAGCGGATCTTTGATTTCAAGCGTCATTTTGCATTCGGCAGTTGCCGGATTGTCGATGATTTCGTCAATCCTGGCCAACAAATAAAGCCCGCGTTCGACTTTATCCATTTCGAAGTCAGCCTCCGACCAGCGGGTCGCGCTTTCAACAACGTTGCGGATGCGTTGGAGAACGCCTTCCACGTTTGTAATGTAGGATTCGGAAATCGGGCCCGGCTCGACCATGATGCCGAGTTCCTGAATAATGATGGTTCCCGAGGTCGAGCGAATGACGCGAGCGTCTAAGTCGTCGAGCGTGTTGACGGCCAACGAATAGCAAACCGGATCTTTGCCGGTCAAAATCATCGTGTCGGCGAAGCGGAACGTGCAGTTCGAACAAATGGACGTCGTGTACATGATGTCGCCGAAATACGGAATGTTGTCCCGCTGCCATTTCATGATCAGCTCGTTTTGACAAAGCGGGCAATTGGTTCGTGTTTCAAAAGTATCTTCAATCAAAAAGTATTCACCTGGTGGAAAGAATCGCCTTTGCATATATAAAGGCAACTCAAAATATTTCCAACATTTCAGAAGTATATATTTTAAAAGTATAGATTGCACCTACGGGGGACTATTTTTAAATTTCAGTTTGCATCTACAGGTGACTGTTTTCTAGTTTCAGTTTGCATATACGGGTGACTGTTTTCTAGTTTCAGATTGCACCTGCAGTTCACTATTTTTAGATTTCAGATTGCATCTACAGGTGACTGTTTTCTAGTTTCAGTTTGCACCTACAATTGACTATTTTTAAATTTCAGTTTGCATCTGCAGTTCCTAACAATACACCTATTTCTTGTTCCGGTTTTCAGCAACAGGTTCCAACAATACAGATGATATTTCCCTCAGTTTTGTACTTACTGCCGCCAATTGCACCTTCCCATTCTGCGATATCCGCTTAAACAGACGCCAAAGGCGTCTGTTTAAGCGGGGCGGTTTGCTTGGGATGATGAAAAAAACAGACTCCGAAATAAAAAAACAAAATAAAAAATGAACCGCTCAGTTCTTAAAAAACAAAATAAAAAACGAACCACTAGTTCTTGAAAATCCAAACGAAAATGGGTACCGTAACGCGCGCGCCTGCCGCCCGCCAAAAAAGAAAACAAAAACCGAAGCGAATGAAACGAAAAAAAGAAATGAAAAAAGAAAATCGGAATCAGTAGTTTCCGCCGATTTTTCTTCTGTCGACCTTAATGCCGGTCGGGGTGACTAAAATGTTGTTGTCTTTCATGCCGACAATGTCGCCGTGGACGTCCAAAACCACATCTTTGAGTTCGTTGAACAAGTGGTTGCGGAGGCGCTCGTCAGCTTTGATGTTGGAAATGTCGACGATGAGAATGTTGCCGTCGTAGATTTCCTTTTTGAGCATCGTGATTTGATCAAAATTGGTGAAAATCGCAATCTTGACGTAAGTTTCCGCCGGCTCGTTCGCCGTGTCTTTGTCAATGTCCTTTTCGAATTTGTCAAGGTCAATGTATGCTGAATAGTCGTCCGATTGCTTGGATTGGCCGGACCCGCCAAGGATTTTTTTCATGAAACTCACGATAGACACCTTTGGTTTGAATTGGAATTCAAAGTTTAGAAAGTAAGTTAAAATAAACAAATGGAAGTGTGAAATAAATTGACAATTTGAATTTAATTGCTCTATGTATAGCTTAATGATTTATTAATCTAATTATCAAAAATCATCTGAATAATCAATAGCTTAATGATTTCTTCATTTATAAACTTATATATAAGTGATGCCCGAAAGCCGGCATTTTAGCCGAATTCGGGAATTTGAATGAATAAACGAATAATGAAAGAAAGAATCAAATTTTTGGATTAAATTTCCAAATTCCACAGCGTATCGCCGACATACGACAACGATTTCACCGCTTTGCCGGATTTGGAATTCGTCATTTCTTCGCCTGAAATTAACGCGCGCCCAATGGCGAGCGGTTTTTTGTGCGTCATGTCGACAACGATCACCAAATCATCTTTTTGAATGCCCGTGTCCGCCAAAACGATGCCCGGACTCATGACGTCCGCCCCGTTGACCACGAATTTAACGGCGCCCATATCCACAACGACCAGCCGTTTGTCCGGCATCAAAGACAGCGCGCCCCGAACCGTCGGGAAAATATCGCCGTCGAATTCGAAAAACATCTGCTTGCCGTCGACAAAAATCACCTTGAACTCGTCCGTCGTGACGACCTCAAATTTGGAATCGGAAAGAGAAGAGACGCTGTCCCCAAAAACTTCCGCCAATGATTCAACAATTTTATTTTTATCATTTTTTCTGAGACTGACTCTGGACTTAATTCTCAAAAAATCACCTGTTGACGGGTAAATACGGAACAGGCATATAAAAAGATATTTACGCGAAAATCCCGCCGCTTTTTAAAAAATCGTCCCGCGTTTTTGACAAAAGAAGAATGTGCCGCGATAACGCGCGCGTGCGGCGCGCCCAAAAACAAAACAGAAAAGATCAAAAACAAATAAAAACACAAAATAAAAAAGAAAAGAGAAGGAGTCGAAAGTCGATTCCTCTTTTTTTCAATTTAAAACAATCCGCCCAAAAGTCCGCCGCCGATGAAAAGGGAAGCGAACAAAATGGCGATCATGTTAACGACTTTGATCAAAGCGTTCAAGCCCGGACCGGAGGTGTCTTTGCACGGGTCGCCGACAGTGTCGCCGACAACGGCCGCCTTGTGAGCGTCAGAACCTTTGCCGCCGTAAAGACCGGATTCAATCAACTTTTTCGCATTGTCCCAGGCGCCGCCGCCGTTGTTCAAGGTCATGGCGAGCATGAGACCGACGACGATGATACCGATCAAAAGACCGGCAAGCGCAGCGGATCCGAAAACGTATCCGACAACGAACGGAACGATGATGGCCAACGCACCCGGAATCACCATTTGGCGAAGCGCCGCGGTTGTCACGATGTCGACACATTTACCGTATTCCGGTTTTGCGGTTCCTTCCATAATGCCCGGAATTTCCCGGAACTGGCGGCGAACTTCTTCGACGACGCCCATCGCAGCTGTTCCGACCGCACGCATGGTGACGGCCGCAAACACGAACGGCAAAAGCGCGCCGATTAAAAGACCGACCAAGACAAGCGGGTTGTCAATGGCGAGATCGCCGGAAGTGAGTCCGGATTTCAATTTGAAGTCCGCGAACAAGGCCAAGGCACCGAGAGCGGCAGAGCCGATCGCATATCCTTTGGTGACGGCTTTGGTGGTGTTGCCGACCGCGTCAAGCGCATCGGTAATTTCACGAACAGATTCCGGCTGGCCGGACATTTCGGAAATACCGCCGGCGTTGTCCGTAATCGGACCGTAGCAGTCAAGCGCCACAATCATACCGGTCGTGGAAAGCATGGAAACGGCTGCAATCGCAATACCATAGAGACCGACGGTCGAGTCAGCTGCGCCGCCGACAATGAAGTAAGAAATCAAGATACCGGCAATGATCGCAATCACCGGAAGGGCGGTGCTTTCAAAACCGAAAGAGAGACCGGAAATGACGTTGGTACCGGCGCCGGTTTGGGAAGCTTTCGCAATGTCTTTGACCGGGCGGTATTTGGTGGAAGTGTAGTATTCCGTGAACACGACCATCAAAACGGTGATCGCCATACCGACGAGGGCTGCCAAATAGAAGCGGTAGTCGGCCATCAAGTAGTACGTCACGATGAAGAAGAGAACGGCGCTGATAACAGTTGCAGCGGCAACGCCTTTGTAAAGCGCGTTCATGATATTCTTGCTCTTGCCGAGACGGACGAAGAAAACGGAAACGATGGAGACCAAAATGGCCACCGCGCCGAGAATCAGCGGGTACAAAATCGCATTCGGAATGGAAGTCAGCACCAAGGATCCGAGAAGCATCGCAGCAAGCAAAGTGACCGCATAGGTTTCGAACAAGTCGGCGCCCATACCGGCACAATCGCCGACGTTGTCGCCGACGTTGTCTGCAATAACGGCCGGGTTTCTCGGGTCGTCTTCAGGGATGCCTGCTTCGACTTTTCCGACAATGTCCGCACCGACGTCAGCCGCTTTGGTGTAAATACCGCCGCCGACACGGGCAAACAAACTGATTAAACTGGCACCGAAACCAAATCCGACGACAAGGTTGACGTCGCCGTAGATGATGTAGAACAAACTGACGCCGAGAATGGAAAGACCGACAACGGAGAGACCCGTGACAGCGCCGCCGCGGAACGCGACGTTTAAAGCGTGTTCCAAACTGTCCCGGGCCGCGCTGGCGGTTCGGACGTTAGCGCGAACGGAAACGTTCATACCGATGTAACCGGCGGCAGCGGATGAAAGCGCACCGAAAACGAATCCGATGGCAATTTTAAGACCGCCGTGCGGCCATAAGAAGACCGCGATTAAAATTGTTAAAATAACGGCAACGACAGCAATCGTTTTGTATTGCCGGTTCAAGTAAGCCATTGCCCCTTCCTGAATCGCCGCAGAAATCTCTTGCATTTCTTTTGAGCCTTTGTCCTCAGCAAGGACTTTTTTCGCCAAAAGGGCTGCAAAAAGAAGACTGATGAGACCGGAGATGGGAGCAAGGTAAATCAAATATTCCATCATGGTAAACCTCTTAACCTCTTTTTAAAACATAGTTGAAAACAATGAAAATGACAAAATCATTTCATGAGAATAAAAATAATAAGGATGATAATAACCACAAGCCGCTTCCCGAAAAATGGTTAAACAACCGGAAGGAAACGACAAGTTCTGCATGGAAATAGGTATTTACCTATATAATTGTTTCACAAAAACGGTTTAAAATTCCGTTACAGTGGTAGTTCATTCAAAAAGAAGATGAGCGGAAAATAAATAAATTTAAATAATAAAATTCATAATAATTAAGGTTATAACCTAAATTTAATTGAAATTAAGGATATAACCTAAAATTGACATAAATTAAGGTTATACCGTAAATTTAATAGAAATTAAGGATATAACCTAAATTTGATTTGAATTAAAGATTTAACCTATATTTGACTGAAATTAAGATCATAATCAAAATCAATAAAAATAAAGCGTTAACTGAATTCAACTAAATTAAGTGTCAAACCCAAATTCAACTAAAATTAAAGTTATAACCGAAGTTCCATCCATTCAACAAATTATTTTCAAAAATCGTTCACAGACAGTGAGACAAAATGAATGAAAAGACATATTTTGCCGTCATCGGCGATATTATTTCATCCAAAAAAATAACGGACCGAAATAAAATTCAAAAAAGACTCAGCGACGTGCTGGCCGGAATCAATCAGCAATATGCCTATGAAATTGCCTCTGATTTTGTCATTACGTTAGGAGATGAATTTCAGGGACTTCTGAAAGATGCAACACTTTTGCTTGAGATTTTAGACCGGATAAAATTTGAGCTGGAACCCGTGGAAATCAGGTTCGGCATCGGCATCGGAAAAATTGAAACGGAAATTAACAGAAAATCAAGCGTCGGCGCTGACGGACCGGCTTATTGGTGCGCCCGGCAGGCGATAAATATTATCCACAGTAATAACGATTATAATATATCTAAGATTGCGGTAGAAGTTGAAAATAATGAATTGCCGGATATTGTCAATTTGGTCAACGAAAGTCTCCGAATGTGCGATTACATGGAAAAACACTGGCGGAAAACACAAAAAACTCTTGTAAAGGAAAGCGTTCTTCGATTCGGACATGACACAAAGGTTTCCCAAAAAGAATTGGCAGCTTTGTTAAATGTGTCTGCGCCCGCCTTAAACTTGAGAATCCAAAGTTCAGGTTACTATAATTACCTCCGAATGAAGAAATCGATTTGCAAGACGCTCCAAGTCCGGTATGGGAATTAAGGGCTTTGCACGAAAAGTCCGTTTTGCACGGAAAGTTTGTCATTTGCACGGAATGTTTGTCATTTGCACGAAAAGTCTGCCATTTACGACTTTGGCTTTATGAGTTTTGCACAGAAAGTAAAATTCTACACGAAATATCATTTTTTTAGATAATTTAAATAAATTCAACCGGCTTTGCACGAAAAGTCCATTTTGCACGTAAAGTATGTCATTTGCACGAAAAGGCTTTGTGTAAGAAGTCTGTTTTTTCTCCGACTTTATACACAGAATGCGGACTTTTTACACAGAATTAAACTTTGAAAATTTTCATATTATGACTTTGAAAGAAAAATCCTTTTGAAAACGTTTTAAAAAAAGAAAGAATGGGAAATTTTTATGAGAAATAACCCATATCTCTTAACTCAATCCACTCCTCCCAATCAAATGACCCTTCTTCTATTTCATAAGGCGTAAGTTCAATTGGATAGTGTTTGTAATCATTTTCTAAGTTTTCAAAAACTTGTCCTTTACCATTTATGAAATAATATCCATCACGGCTATTTTCACTGTTTTTAAAAAACAAGTAGTATGTATCAGGAGATAAATTTTCACTTGTTACGTTATTGGGATTTCCGATTGGATAAACAGTTCCATCATAACGGACAGTACCGTAATTGTCTGTATTTTCAACACAGCCGGAAATAAAAATGCCGGCAACGATTAACAAAAGTAAAAAAATAGAAGTTATTTTTTTCATAATCGTTCATTCCTCTTCTTCCATTATCTGCTTTGGCTTTTTCAATTTAATCAGGACAATACATAAAAGAAGCAAAGGCAAAAACACGATTATAAGAAGCTGTCCAATTGGATAGCCGATTAATGCGACTAAAATTCCGATAATTAACATAATTTTTGAAAAGCTTTTGATTTTTTCGAATCGGTTAACCCATTTCAATCTATTATCTTCTGCTATTTCTGCTTCACTTTTTTTAACACCCTGTTCCTTATCAAAATCCTTCCGCTTCATTCGATTTACACGAAGATAGATTTCTGTTGCGAGTTCGGTTGATGTATAATCTAAATCTTTCTCTGAAAAATCAACATTTTCATTTAGATACGCATCAATTTCAGCCACGCTTTTATTCAAAAACGTATCCCATCCGTACAACTTAATCATATGATTAACAGGCTTCTCGAATGGATTTTTATTGTAAGTCCAATACGCTACAACAAGCATAATTAAAAACAAAATAAATATACCTGCGTTCTCTCCAAACCATGCCGGAGTCAAAAAATCTGCCATTTTATAGTTCTCCTTTCTTTATCCACAAAAGTAAACCCGATGCAGGGTTATAACAATGATAATGGATTATCATTGTATTTATAAAATACGCATAAATGATTAGCAGTAATCATTCATTTGATGTATGCGTACGGGTTGTCACGAATGATAATATTTTCAAAAAACATCAAATTATTATGACTCAACGGGGCAAAAAAAGCTCAATATCATTTACAATAAGCCAAAAATTATTGAATCAACTGAATTCAATGACCCAATCGGGAAAATTTACTTCAATATCGGATGTTGTAAGCACTTCAATAGTGTTTTTAATTGCAGAAAGAACAAATCTCAATTTTGATGATTCAACACTTATAGAAACAGTACCAGAAGACAATTCCGTAAGGCCAAAAATATCAGCAGCATTAAATGAATATTTGGATACCGAACTTGAAAATATATCAAAAGACACTCAAAAAAGCAAATCCTATATTGTTCGAGTAGCCTTGTATCGTTTTATTGAATTTTACAACAACAATGAAATCACAAAGAAACAAGAGGTCGTCCCGGGAGACGAATTGCTTGTTCAAAAAACAGAATTGAAAGAAATGGTTCGTGGAATAGCTCATGAAGTCGTTCCTGAAATCATAGATGAATATCTCAAGAAAATAAATGAAATATGAGATTGTATCAATACTTAATCCACCAAAAAACAGAATTACCCTTTATTCCACCATCTACATAATTTTTTTTGTGCATTTCATCAAGGTATTTTTTAGTCGTCGGCCACGACAATTCTGCCCTTTCTGAAATCTCTTTTGTAGAAAGTGGTTTGTTTGCCAAATACAGAACTTTCATTATTTTTTTTTCCTGCGCGTTCAAAATCATCATTTTGCTACATCCTGATTCTCTTTACCCTTATTTTTGGAAACTACTTTTATCTTTGCTTCTTTTATCACATTTTGTTCATTGGGTTTTGATTTTGCCAATTCAAAGTAGATAGCATCTCCTTCTTTAATATTTAGTTCACTCGCTATTTCTTTTGGAATTCTGACAGAGAATAATTTGCCATCAAACGATGTGTTCATTTCTTTTTTAATTATATGTGTTTCGTCTTTATAAAATTCATTTAATATTTCTTTCGGAATATTCTTATAATCAATATCGGGAAACTCTTCAATTAATTTCATTTTATTTTTGTCCAATTTTGTCATAAACATCTACTATACTATAGTGCAATTCTATTATAAATAATCTTTTATTTGACATAGAATTGGGCAAAATATTTGAAATTTTTTAAAGATACATTTAAATAACAAAATTGTTTATTATAGAATTGTGCAATTTTATTGCAAATTTAATTAATAGGAGATAACAATATGGAATTAAAAACAAATGATAAAATCACAATCAAGCAAACCCAGCTATCTGAATGGTCACTTTACAACAAATCGCAAACAAGTGAAATTGAATTGTTCGACACATACCTTTTAGACCTTGTTAATACTGTTGAAAATAAAGAAAATTAGATTGGACGACCGAGAACACCTAATCAAGCCCTTTTATATTATTCGATACAAAAGGCATACCTCCAAAAATCGTCACGAAGAGTACAAACATTGTTTAAACGAATAGCAGAGCAGAATAAAATCTCCCGTACGCCAGGTATCAATGGGGTTTCTACTTTTCTTAATAGAAAAGAAGCCACACCCATTCTCCGAGAGCTTCTTCGCTTATCCGCAGCTCCAATGGCCTCAATCGAGGAGAATTTTGCTGTTGACTCATCCGGCTTCCGGACAACAACTTATTCCGAGTGGTGTAGAGAGAAGCATAGAACCGGAAAAAAGAACGATTGGTTAAAGGCACATATCATCACGGGCGTGAATACGAATATTGTTGCTGATATGGTGGCTACTGATGGAAATTCTGCGGACATAAAAGAATTCAACCAACTTGTTGAAGGTGCCATGAAGAACTTTGATGTAAAAAGAGTAACTGCTGACAAGGCGTACCTTTCTAGAAAAAATTATGATTTGGGGAAAGATTGCGGTTTTGAATTACTTATCCCGTTTAAATCAAACGCTACAGGAAAACAAAGAGGTTCCAAAGCGTGGTTCGATGCGTTTTATTATTTTAAAACAAACGAAGAAGAATTTATGAAAAAATATCACGAGAGGTCAAATGTTGAATCAACATTCGGTGCAATTAAAAAGAAATTAGGAGATTCCTTGAAATCAAAAAATCACACTGCTCAAATAAACGAATTGTACTGTAAATTTATTGCCTATAACATCACAATGTTGATTAGAGCAAGATATTTACATGATGTAGAGATTGATTTTAATAAATTTGGAGAAATTGGGGCCGTCAAAACTGAAGTAGCATGTTAAAAATTTGAGATTTTATAAATCACGGGAGAACGTTTTTTTGAAATCTGCACGAAAAGTAACCAACTTGCACGAAAAGTTTGTAATTTTACCGACTTTTCGTGCAAAGCCGGAATTAAGAGATGAGGGAGAAATAAAATGGATACGGAAATTTTCAACTTTTATCTGTTCATTTTCTTATTTTGCCACGTCGTTGGAGACTATTATTTTCAAACGGAAAAGCTCGCTGGCGAAAAAGAAAATAATTATCGGAAAACAGGAATACACTGCATTCTTTATGCCGTTCCGTTTTTAATATTCCTAATTGTCTACTTATTGTTCCCAACCCTATTTCATATTCCAAGTCCGTCAAATTCGGAAATTTTTGCCGTCATTTTGGCGATAGCCGGAATTATCATTTCCCATGCTGTGATTGATTTGGTGAAATGCCGGTGGATTAAAAACACAGCTGAGTTCAAAATTGAAAGGCAGAGAAACGCTTACATTACGGACCAAGTTCTTCACCTGATTGTTATTTTGGTTGCCGCCGCTTGGCTTTTCGTTGAAACAACATCCGACGCGGCGGAAATCATCATTTCATCCGCCGATTTGTATATGGGATTCAAAATTGTTCTTTTTGCGGCAATTATCCTCAAACCGGCAAACATCAGCTTTAAAAAGATTTTTTCAAAATACCAACCGCTGAAAAATGAATCACAAAATGACGAAACGGACAAAACGACAATTGCGGGCGCCGGGGCGACCATCGGATCTTTGGAGCGGTTGCTGATGGGTTTTTTTATGATCATCAATCAATTCGCTGCCGTCGGCTTGATCATGACCGCCAAATCAATCGCCCGCTATGATAAAATATCTAAAGATCCGTCCTTTGCGGAATATTATTTGAT
Source organism: Methanolapillus africanus (assembly GCF_032714475.1). Classification (NCBI taxonomy): domain Archaea; kingdom Methanobacteriati; phylum Methanobacteriota; class Methanomicrobia; order Methanosarcinales; family Methanosarcinaceae; genus Methanolapillus; species Methanolapillus africanus. The sequence goes on from NZ_JAWDKD010000018.1 coordinate 280,232, forward strand.
CGGAACGCTTTACAGCATCCTGATTACATTGGTTGCCTACTTGTTGATATTCCGGCTCTGAAAAATAAAATCTGAAAAAAATCTGAAAAATAAAATCTGAAAAACGGCCGTCCGTCCAAAAAATCAAAATGGAAATGTGTTGCTATAACGCGCGCGCCGCCGCCACCGTAAAAACAGACCGGAAGGGCATAAAAACAACGAAAAATAAAAACAAGAGAAATAGATTTTTAAAAAAATCCGGCAATCAGTTCAACCGAATTCATTTTTCATTTTACTTTTCACTTTTTTTCGATTTCTCATAAAACTGCGTGATTTGTTCCCGAATCATTTCGCTGAGCAGCATGCGGTCGCTCTCGGACATGGAACTGAAGGAAGGCGATTGTTTCTCGTCATATTCCCGCAAATATTCGGAAACGGCTTGATTTAAAAAATCAGAGACACTCGCAAACTCACCTTTTTGGATTAAGTCATCAATTTTCCGTTTATGAGCAGGGCTGATGGTTCCACTAATGACCGGCTTTTTACGAGTGTAGTTTGTCATTGCCGTTTAAATCGGCAAACAGATTATTAAAACTGATTCAGACTATTGTTTTTCTATTGTATACAATTCGATTTGAAATTAAATATAATTTAGAAAAGATGAAAAAATATGAAAAAAGAAACGTCATTAAAAGAAGAACAATCAGAACAGTATTTAAATTTTTTTGAAAATGTGAGAATTATTTGAATCATACGGATTTCAAATAATTCAAAAAACTGTCAATGGCGCGCCGCCGGTGGGAAATTGTATTTTTGAATTCCGTTCCGAGTTCGCCGAATGTTTTTCCGTTGTAATCGAAAATCGGATCAAAGCCAAACCCGCCGGTTCCGCGTTCTTCAAATGCGATTTTCCCCTCAACAATTCCGGCAAACGTCAGCGGTTCTTCGCCGGGTTTGCAAAAAGCGACAACCGTTTTAAAATAAGCGTCCCGGTTTTGTTCCCCGTCCATCAATTTCAAAACGCGGGGATTGCCGAGATGATCTTCAACAAACCGAGAATACGGCCCCGGAAACCCGTTTAAAGCTTTAATAAAAATGCCGGAATCATCAACCAAAACCGGAATGCCCAGATCTTCCGCCGCCGCCTTAGCGCTCGCCGCCGCAATCGGTTCCAAATCATCCGCCTGAATTTCCGGATAATCGCCTTTGTTTTGAATGACTTCAATACCAAAACCCGATAAAATTCCCTGAATTTCATTGAATTTTCCGGCGTTTCCGGTCACGAAAACGATTTTTTGAATTTTATGCTGCAGATTTGGGAGTCCTTGGTCTTTCATTATGATCCTCCGATTTCAGTTTTTCAAAATAAAAATAGTCCAAATTAAAGATAATAAAGTTTAAAGTTAAAATTAAACGTAACGTCCTCTTAATTTGATTTCTTCGGCTCGTTTTAAAACGTCAGCCGCCTGTTTAAATTCGGATATATATCCTTCCGAGAACGATTCTATCAACGCCTTTGAGTTCCGGTGCGAACTTTCGAGCGTTTGGAACAAAACATGAACGTCAACACCTTTGGCTTCGATATTTTTGTCCGTAAAGGAAAGCCCGAAATCAATAAAGCAAACAGCTTCCTCATCTGTATAAATCATATTGGACGTGGTGAGATCCCCGTGAATAATGTTGACCGCGTGAAGTTTTCCGACCATTTTGCCGACGGAAATTCCTAATTTTTTTGTGAATTCGACATCGTCTCCACCAGTTCCATCGTGTTCATCGATGACAAATTTAACCGGAATGCCGCTGATGTATTCCATTTTAATGGCAGTTTCGGAAACGCCGTACACGACCGGCGTTAAAACACCTGCCTGGCGCGCTTCCGTCATCATTCGGACTTCGACACGCGTTCGTTCTTTTCGAATCCGGGCGTCCAAAACATCTAAACGGTATCCTTTTTGAACCCGTTCTTTGACAACCATTTCGGATTTGAGGGCATCAGGGTTTTGATTTCCGAGATTATCGGACACAACGGCGCGGATTTGATTTTCAAATCCGAACACTTTCGGACAAATGGAAACAACCGCTTCCGCCCCGTTTTTCATTTTTTGAATTTCCATTGCCACATGAATGGGATTTTTTTCTTTCCAGGTGACGGAAACATGATCTGCCCTAAATCCGGCGTCGACCGCGGACTCTTCCAGAGACAGCGTGTCGCCGGCTTTGTACATGAGAAGTCCGGTATAAGCAATCATGGCGCCGTTGTCGCCCATGAACCTTTTTTCCGGAACATAGAATTTGGCGCCGCGTTCTTCACACATTTGATTGAGCATTTCACGAAGGCGTGAATTGGCGCCGACGCCGCCGGCGAGAAGCACTTCGGATTTTCCGGTGTGTGCAAGCGCCCTTTCGGTGACTTCGACCGACATCGCAAAAGCGGTTTCCTGGTACGCCCGGCAAATGTTGGCCAAAAATTTGTCATCAGGATCAACGTTGCCGTCTTTTTCGCCGTTGTTTTTGTTTTGAGTTTGATTCTGATTTTGAGTTTGGTTCTGATTTTGGTTCTGATTCTTACTTTTGTTTTCTTGAAGAAGACGGGTTGCAGCTGTTGAAAGACCGGAAAAGAAGAAGTCCATACCTTTGACAGTATACGGAAGCTCGATGTTTTCCGTCGCCTCTTTGGCATATTTTTCAACAAGCGGACCTCCGGGATGCGGCAAACCGGCCGACCGGGCGAATTTGTCCAAGGAATTCCCGAGACCGATATCGAGCGTTTCGCCGAAAACGCGGTAGGTTCCTTCTTGGTACGCTAAAACTTGAGAATTGGCGCCGCTCACGTAAAGAACAACCGGATCGACGGCCGCCGTTTTCCAGACGCCGACTTCGATGTGCGCCACGCAATGGTTGACGCCGACGAGCGGTTTTTTGAGAATTTGAGAAATCATGCGCGCGGCCGTTGCGACAATCCGAAGGCAAGGACCAAGCCCGGGTCCCCGGGAAAAAGCGACGGCGTCGATCTCGTCGTGGGAAATGCCTTTTTCTTCCAACTGAGAAAAAACGCCGCCGATGACTTCCCCGATATGCGCCGCATGATGCTGGGCCGCTTCGCGTGGATGAATACCACCGGTGGCCGGCCGGTACGTGTGCGTGACTTCGACGATGACATCGTCTTCATCAACAACGGCCGCGCTTAAGTTCCAAGCGGTTCCTTCAATGCCCAAAACAATCGTTCGCTTCAAGTCAAAACCTCAATAATGATGAAGAAAAGAAACGGATTAAGATATAAAATAGTATTTCAAGAAATTTCGGGTTCTGCTTTGGGGGCGGGCGGCAGGCGCGCGCGTTACGGCATTCGTTTTTGTTTGGATTTTTAAAAACGCAGAGGCGGTTTTTTGAAAATGTCACACAAACCATCCCGTAAAATCAGATGCGAAGCATCTGTATTTTACGGATACCAATGAGCAGATACATTAGAATTGCAAACAGCAGGTACAAATTGGATTAAGAAATACGTGTCTTGTTGGAAACTGCTGGTACAAACTGAAATCTAAAAATAGTCAACTGCAGGTGCAAATTGAAATTTAAAAATAGTCAACTGTCAGGTGCAGCACAGTGTCTGAAAATATAGAACTATCACTGTCACTGATTTCAGATAATATTTACAGCAATCCGCCAAGTTCCACCCTCTTCACGCCTTCGGCGTTCAGAGGTCTGAACTTGCGGGATCACATTCGGAACAGGCGCCATATTGCTGCAATTTGTGCGCTGCCGGCGCGCGCGTTATGGCGTCGGCTGTTCATAAATCGTCAAAAATCAGCCTCGGTTTTAAAATGAAATAAAAAAAGAAATAAAAAAAGAAATTAAAAAAGAAATTAAAAAAGAAATTAAAAATGAATGAGAAAATGAATTAAAAAATAAAATTAAACTAAATCAGTCAAATCTTTTTGTTCCACCTTCATTTTCTCTGAAAAGCTCAAACTTTCGGAAACTGCGTCTCTATTACACGTTTTCGTATCAAAAATCCGGCAATCCAGATACAAGGAAATCCATTTGGACCTGACATCATTCTTGATTTGATTTAGTTTTTGGACATCGGTTTCGGTTTTTCCTTTCGGGAAAAGCGCGATAAAAGATGGACCGGTTCCGGAAAGTCCGGAAACGATGCCGAACTCTTGACCGAGTTCCATGCAGGAAAGCGCCGGCTCCGGACTGAATGCGAGCGCGCCGCAATACAACAGACCGTTGAGTTTCATCGCTTTTTCGTATTGCCCGTCTTTGGCCAAATCAAACGCCATTTCCACCAAATCTTTGAGAAGAACGCTGCGGGCAACGTTCGTATCGGCGCTGTGCGCTTTTTGGTTCGGATTGAAAATTAAAACATCGTAATCAAACGGCTCGTTTTTGATCAGTTCCATTTTTTTGTTATCGGTCAGCGCGACGCCGCCGAAAAATGAAGCACAGGCATCGTCAAAGGCGCCGGTAATCGTCACTTTCGCGTCTTTCGCCGCCGCAACGCCCCATTTGACAACTTCAAGCGGATCAACGGACTTTTCGGCGCCGATTTCATTCAAATAACCAAGCGCGTCAAGCGCTGCCAAAACGCAGGAATTGGCGGCAGCGCTGCTGCTTTTCAAACCGCCGGCGGCCGGAATATCGCTTTTCGTCATGACGCGGGCGGACTTGGAAACATCAAATTTTTCAAAAACAATTTCGACGCAGCGTTCCGTCAGATACGGATTCATCGAAATGTCATTCAAATTCAGACCGGAAACCGAAGGGATACCGGCACCGCTCTTGGAATCAGAACGGACGCCGGAAACGGTACCGTTGCCGGACCCGGGCCCGGCATTGTCCGGTTCAAGAATCACTTGCGCATACGTTTTCATTTCCGTCGCAAAAGCCCCGCCTTTCCAAGCGGCAATTGCGTTGATAATGGTCCCGCCGCCGAAAGCACATCCGTATCCCTTTTGAATCATAAGACGAAGTAACGGGATTTTGTTATAAAATGGTAATCTATGAGAAAAGCGGATTTTTTAGAAATATAAGTTTATTCTATTGAAATAATTTATTTTTGGAAACAACATATATAGATTATCAAAATATATATAGAATCAATCGTTTTACTCATTTCCTATATTTTTGAATCATCAAAAAATGACTTCTATATTTTCTATATTTGATTAGAATTTCACAAATTCAACAAAATTTACAATTAAACTGACAAATTCAATTTATTCAATTTATTCAATTTACTTTCAACACATTTCCGATTGGGGATAAAAATGGAAACCAGAAAAGTGCAGCAAACAGGCGGATCGACATATATTATTTCTCTTCCGAAACAGTGGGCCGATAAAGTCGGCATCGCGCCCGGCATTCGGGTCGGCGTTCAGCCGCAGCCGGACGGAAAATTATTGATTTGTCCGACCATCGATTCAAAACCGCTTCGGAAAAAAACAATCGACATCACCAATATCACCGGACAGGCGCTGGAGCGCGACGTGATTGCGGCTTATTTGGCCGGCTACGATATCATCGAATTCGTGTCCCCCAAAATTATGGCGGAACAAAAAAAGATTCTCCGGACGATTTGTTACAAATTGATCGGTCCCGAAATCATTGAAGAAAACTCAAACAGCGTCTTGGTTCAAGATCTGTTGAACCCGAACGACCTATCCATCAAAAAAGCCATTCAGAGAATGTATCTCATTTCCAATTCCATGTTTTGCGACGCGGTCATCGCGCTCAAAAACTGCGATTTAGATTTGGCGACCGACGTCGACGAGCGGGACGACGAAGTCGACCGCCTTTACCTTGTGATTTCCAAACAATTCAAATCCATCCTGTGCGGCACCAGCTTTTTGGACACCAATGAGGCTTCTGTTGAAGAATACCACGACTTTCGGATGGCAGCGACGCCGATTGAAAGAATTGCCGACCACTCCCAAAAAATCGCGCGCGTTGTTTTGTCCATGAAACCGAAGATCGATCCTGAAACGATGGATGAAATCGAAAAAATCAGCCGGCTGGCCAAGCAGACGTCCGAAAAAGCCATGGACGCCCTTTATAGCTCCAACGCGAAACTGGCCAACCAAGCGATTGACAGCCAAAAAGAAATCAATACATTGATTGCGAAATTTACACTGGAGAAATTTAATAACAACACAAAACTTTCGTTTGAAAATGTTTTGGCGCTCCGGGTCGTCATGGACAGTATCGGCCGGATCGGCGACTACAGTATGAACATCGCGGAAATCGCCATCAACGCGTCCATCGAATCCAAATAAATTTAAAACAGCTGACGGTTCGAATTTAAATCAATAATTAAAATTTAATAAAATTCAAAGAATATAATCGAAAAGCACTTATAAAAACAACTCATTTTTACCGTAAAATTAAATTTGAATTTTATTAATATTTTCATTTTAGTTTTTATTTTATTATGAATTGATATATTTCAGTATATTATATTTGATTTTATATTTGATTTCATTTGACAATGGATATGTCATAATTGTTACAATACTGTTGATTGTTTGAGGATTGGAAATGAAAATGAAGATACAAAATGGTTTGGTTTTTGCGATTTACGCGCTCATTTTGGGTGCGTTTGTCGGCGTTGTCACTTTTATTTTTTTAAAATTAATGAATTACGGCATTGATTTCTTCTGGGTTTACCTTCCGGGTCAAGTTAATTTCGTTTATTTGCCGATTGTGATCTGTGCCATCGGCGGCGTTTTTGTCGGCCTGACGAAGAAAATGTACGGCAACCAGCCGCCCACATTATCGGTCGCGCTCATGGAAGCCCAAAAGAACAAACGCGTCGAATACAAAAATCTGCCGTCCGTCGTTTTATGTGCTTTTATCCCATTGATTTTCGGCGGCAGCATTGGTCCGGAAGCGGCCTTGGTCGCCATTTTGGGCAGTTTGTGTACGTGGATCGGCGACCACGTCAAAGCGTCCGCCAAATCCGTTCAAGCGTTATCCGAAATCGGTATGGCGGCGACTTTGGGCGCTTTATTCGGTTCTCCGTTCTTCGGCGTTGCGAAAACAGTTGAAGAAGAGGAAGAAGCGAACATTCTTTTCGCCAAAGAAGTAGAAGAGAAAAAATTTAAAGCGGAAACAAAGGCAGAAGAGAAAAGCGGCTATGTGGAATCGGATGACGACTTCCGAAAAAAAGCCGAATTTGAAGACGATTTTGAAAAAATCCTCGACAAAGACGAAGACTTTGTGATTCCGAAACAATCCAAAATGTACATTTATATCCTGGCCGCCATTGCCGGCTTTGGAACATATTTCCTGCTGACCTCTTGGTTCCCGACCGGCGGATTTTACAGATATGATTACGCCGGCATCGGTATCAATGAAATTTTGGCGCTGTTACCGCTGGCCGTCGTCGGTGTTTTGGGCGCTTGGCTCTATTTCACATTCGGCTATCTCATTAAAAAAGCGATCAAACCCGTTTTAAAATACAAGATTCTTCTGGCCGTCGTCGGCGGTATCGCGCTTGGCGCCATCGGTATTCTTTTGCCGTACACCATGTTTTCCGGAGAAAAGCAAATCGGCGAAATGGCGATGAATTGGACGATGCTGACGACAGCGGTGCTGTTGCTGACCGTGATCGGCAAATTATTCATCACCCGGTTCTGTATCATGACCGGCTGGCGCGGCGGACAAATTTTCCCGGTGATTTTTTCCGGAATTGTTCTCGGATACGTGATCGCGTCCGTATTCCCGATTGACCCCATCTTTTGCGCGGCGATCGTGTCCGTTTCACTGACAACCGTCATTCTGAGAAAGCCGGCAGCCGTCGTGATTTTATTCATCATCATCTTTCCGATCGGATACATTATTCCGCTGGCAGCCGCATCCATCATCAGTAATTTCATTCCGGTTCCGAAATTTTTGGCCAAATCCGAAAAAGAAGATTTCGAAGCCGAATACAAAGAAACGATGCGTCTCACGGAAAAAGCATTGGAACGGCCGGAATTAGCTGAAAAGCAACAGGCGGCTTAAAGCCGTATGAAAAGGGAAGAACATAAATAAAAAAACAAAAAGAATCAAACTAAAAACAAAACAAAATCAACTAAAAAGCGAAATAAAAAGATTCAAAACCAATCCACGGAGAAATTATTTTGACAACAATCGGAACCCCTCTTTCCCCCAATGCGACAAAAGTGGTTTTATGCGGCTCAGGCGAACTTGGAAAGGAAGTTGCGATCGAACTTCAACGCCTCGGCGTTGAAGTGATCGCCTTGGACCGGTACGCAAACGCGCCGGCCATGCAAGTGGCGCACCGCGCGTATGTTTTGCCGATGACAAACGGGGAAGAGCTCCGAAAAGTGATTGAAACGGAAAAGCCGGACTTCGTGGTCCCGGAAATCGAAGCGATTGCCACCGACGTTTTGGAATCACTTGAGAAGGAAGGATTTAAAATCGTCCCTTCAGCGCGGGCGGTCCGCCTGACCATGAACCGGGAAGGGATCCGCCGGCTGGCGGCCGAAGAACTCGGTTTGAAAACGTCGCGCTACATTTTCGCCGAATCGGAAGAAGACGTGGCAAAAGCGGCGAATACCTTGGGTTTTCCGTGCGTCATGAAGCCGATTATGAGTTCGTCCGGCAAAGGACAAAGCGTGATTTGGCAGCCGGAAGACGTGACGCCCGCGTGGGAAAAATCTCAGACGGAAGCGCGCGGCGGCAGCGGAAAGGTGATTGTGGAACAATTTATCGATTTTGATTTTGAAATCACATTGCTGACAGTCCGGTGCGTCAACGGTACGCTCTTTTGCGAACCAGTCGGTCACAAACAAGTCAGAGGCGACTACCGGTCGTCTTGGCAGCCGCAGAAAATGAGTGAAAAAGCGCTTCAAAAAGCGCAGAAGATGGCGGAAAAAGTCACGAAGAGCCTTGGCGGTTTCGGGATTTTCGGCGTCGAGTTTTTCATCAAAGGCGACGACGTTTATTTCAGCGAAGTGTCGCCGCGCCCGCATGATACCGGCATGGTGACGATGATTTCCCAGGATTTGTCCGAATTCGCGCTTCACACGCGCGCTTTTTTGGGGCTTCCGATTCCGCTCGGAACGGAAACGAAACCGGCAAAGGGAAAGAGAAAAACGAGGGGAAAAAGGAAAGAAAGTCCAAAGAAAAATGTGGTCCCAAACAATGGACCGGCGGCTTCTCATGTGATTTTGCGGGAAGGAAATTCCGACCGGATCACCTATTCGAATTTGGAAAAAGCGCTTTTGGAAAAAGACACGCAGATTCGTCTTTTTGGAAAGCCGGAAATTAAAAACGAGCGGCGTTTGGGCGTTGCGCTCGCCAAAGGAAAAACGATTGGCGACGCCAAGAGAAAAGCAAAGAAAGCGGCGGATTCGGTTGTTGTCAAGATGGAATAAAAAATGACAGAAGAACTAAATAAATCAGACTTATCAGCATTTATGAATAATGTCCCATTAATAAAGGTGAAAATATCAGAAATTGATATCCAAATAAGACCGGTTTTTGGTATAAGTTCCGTGGAAGTACTTTTTGAGTGCCACAGACGGGGAGAAAATTATCGTTCTTCGTTTTCCAAAGCTGTTTTCCATATGTATGAACAAACAAAATATTTCAATGAGATCATTCTCACTGAAGATGATTTTGTAAACACCACTGATGAAAACTTATCTTACATCCTTAACCGCATCCTTGAACACGACGAAGAAATAAAAATGGAATATGACAAAGAATATATAGAAAATTCATATGAACGGTTTTATAAAGCGAATGAGGAAGTCTTGAAAAGAGCGACAGAAGGGATTAAGAACCCATTGGTCGAAATGATAAAAACATATGAATCATTGAACAAACCATACATGGAATGGCTTAACAACGTAACAAGATTAGTGTCAACCCCACGTGATTATTTGTTAGGATTTAATGTTGCAATTGAAAACAACTCAACTTTTGATTTTTTAAAGGCTCATCCTGCGTTGATAAATACCCACCAATTTCAAACCCAAAATATAAAGATGCTGCATCCATTTTTTGAAGAAAATGGATATTCACCATTACATAAAATGATGGAAAACATCCACCTTATAAATGAAAGTGTAAACCAACTTTTCCAAAATTACATTGTACAAATGGAAAGAACAATACAGTATCCAATATTCACTTATTTGCCTTTGTTTTTCCATAAAGAATGGAGTGAACAGCGAAAAACATTATTAAATTTTGGTTGGTTTTATTCAGACGAATTACCAAATGAACTTGTCAATGAAATTCATGAAAAAAGAAATGAATTAAATATTGATGAAGTGAACAAAATGATTGTTGAATATTTCCGAAAGGACAGATGTGAAATTTTAAAAAATATGGTAAGAGGGTGGAAAGATTTATCATATTTTCGTTGTCGAGAAAACATATTCCATGAAGCCCTTGTTAATCATTCAAGAAAATACTTTAACTCTTCTGTAACTTTATTAACTATACATACAGAAGGGGTAATTACAGATTTTGTAAGAATAGAACTGCAAGCTGCAAAATATAAAATGATTCTCGCAATTGATGATATAAAAAAACTAATAGAAGTAGAAAACATTTCAGTTAACAAATATGAAATTTATATTGATGTGATTGAACAAATTACGAAAGGATTTATAGAAAAATTCGATCATTCTAACCCAGAGGAAGCATCAAATAAATCTCGTCACAAAATTGCCCACGGACATGTTTATGAAAAAGAGAGTGAAGTGAACTCATTAAAACAATTTTTATACATTAATGAGATATATCACTTATTTGTTCAATTAAATAAATCTGAACAAATAAAAAATTGTTAATTTTCACTTATAATGAAAAAATTTATTAAAAAAAATGGATGCACAAAATTTAAAAAATACAAATCATGAAGAATTCACTTCATCTTATTTTTTATTTTTGTTCGTCGTTTCAGACATATTTTCGGAAAATATTATAACTTAAAATGCATGAGTTGCAACTTTTTTCAGATATTTTTCAGAAAGGCATAAATAGACGGTATTTCTCATAAATGTAATTCTATCATATACAGATAATAATGACAATTATTCAAACGATTCAATTATTCAAATTAAAAAAATACAACAAAAACAAAAGGACTGAATTTTAAAAATGGAAAATGACGAACAATATCCCGAATATTGCCGCAACAAGCTGATGGATTTTGTCAAAAAAAGAGACATCAAGATCGAGATTTGCGATGTGACGCTGCGCGACGGCGAACAAACACCGGGCGTTGCTTTTTCGAAGGAACAAAAAATGTCCATCGCCCGGCACTTGGATGAGATCGGGATTGAAGTGATCGAAGCCGGTTTTCCGGTGGTGTCGGAGTCCGAAAAAGATATTGTGAAAAGCATCTCTCAAATGGATTTGGACGCGAAAATTTGTTGCCTCTGCCGGTCCACAAAAAAAGATGTGGAAATCGCTCTGGATTGCGATGTGGACATCGTCAGCGTCTTTTTAGCGATGTCCGACCTTCATTTGAAATACAAATACCACAAGGAACTCGATGAAATGCTGACGGTGGCAATGGACGCCATCGAATACGCCAAAGACCATGGCCTTGGCGTTCGTTTTGCGGCGGAAGACGCCACCCGAACACCGATCGACCGTTTGGTCGGCGCGTTTAAACAAGCGGAAGAGCGCAAAGTCGATTATGTGAGCATCGCCGACACGATCGGCATTTTGAATCCGTCCACCGCCAAGTATCTGACCAACGAGATTTACAAAGCGGTCGACACAAAAATCTGTATCCACTGCCACGACGACTTGGGCATGGCGGTCGCCAACACGCTGGCTGCAGCCGAAGCGGGCGCTTACCAGCTTCACACCACCGTCAACGGCATCGGCGAACGGGCCGGCAACGCGGCGCTGGAAGAGGTTTTGGTCGGACTGCGCGTTCAGTACGGCATTGAGCGGTACAACCTCAAAAGCCTGGTCGATTTATCCAAAGAAGTCGCCTGTTATTCAAAGATTGAACCGGCCATCAACAAAGCCGTCGTCGGCGAAAACGCGTTCTCTCACGAATCCGGCATTCACGTCGCCGCCATCCTTGAAAATCCGCGGACGTATGAATTATTCCTGCCGGAAATGGTGGGCGGGCAGCGCAATTTAATTGTCGGAAAGCACACAGGAACAAAAGCGTTGGCGGGAATCATCAAAAGCATGGGATACACGCTGGATGAAGACGATTTCAACGTTCTGTTCGATCAAGTCAAAGTCATCACTGAAAACGAGCAGAGAAGCGTTAACCGGGATGAACTGGAAGCTCTGATTATGAATATTTTAGAGGTCAGCGACTAAGGTCGCGCCTCGCCTTTTGTTTTCATTTCGGATTTCTTTTTTTGTTTTCTTTTTTGGCGGGTGGCGGCGCGCGCGTTATGGCGGCACTTTTTTGTTTTGTGTTTTTAAAAACGATAGGTCGGTTTTTAAAGACTTCATGAAAACCAGCCCGTAAAATCAAACGCGATAGCGTTTGTATTTTACGGATACCGCTAAACAGATACGATTTTAGTTGTAAATAATAAGGTACAAATCGGATCAAGAAATGTGTGTATTGTTGGAAACAGTTGGTGCAAAACGGATTAGGAAAAAACTGTATTGTTAGAACAGCAGATGCATCCTGAAATCTAAAAACAGTCATCTGTAGGTGCAACACAATATAATAAAAATACAGTACGTTAACTGTTTGCCAATTTCATCTTATTTTAGTAGCAATCCGCCAAGTTCCGCCCTCTTCACGCCTTCGGCGTTCAGAGGTCTGAACTTGCGGGATAACATTCGGAACAGTAACTGATTGCTGCAACCGTTGCATTTGTGCGCTGTGCCGTCGCGCGCGTTACGGCGGCAATTTTCATGGTGTGCGAAACCCGACCGATATTTTCACATTTAAGCTAAAAGTCTCCCCCGATTTTTATAGATACATATTTATAAATTAAAATGACTTTACCAAAAATTATTTGTCTGAAAATAGAAATAAATGAAACAAACGGAAATAAAATAAAAACAATCAGGCGCATACACATGGAAGAGCGTTACAACAAAATGAAAACGGACCCGATTGAAGATTTGGTCATTCAGTCCCGCCTTGAAAAAATAAAACGGGCGCGTGAAAATCCGGATATTGAAGTGATTGAAATCGAACTCAGCTCCGTGGAACAGGTTTACAACCACATGGACCCGTCGCCTTTTTATGACAAAGAATTGGACGCCAACGCCGAACAATACCTTTTGTCCGCTCTGGATGAGATTCCGCTCAAAAAAGAGGCGATGCTGGTCATTTATGTTCAAACAAAGAAACTGACGGAAAAGAAAGAAACGATTCTGAAAGACTCGATTCACCGCCATTTTGAACGAAAAGCCAAATCGCTGGACCGGCAAGCGCACAAAAAAACAAAACGCGTCACCTACAGCGCGATTTTCGGAATTATTTTCCTCGGCCTTTGTTTGACGATTTCTTACAAATTAACAACGCAGACGTCGCCGGAAAGTTATTACCAAATTCTGGGACAAGGCTTGGTCGTGATCGGCTGGGTGGCGCTTTGGGATCCGACGGAATATTTCCTTTTCGATTGGTGGGAACCGCGCAAAGAAATCGCCGAATGTAAGAAGATCAGCAAAATCGCAATTGAGGTGATTCCGGTCAACCCGCCGGACATCGAAAAACAAGCAAAGCAAGATGACCGAAAAATTAAATCGGGCGATATAAAAGTAAAAACGGATGACGCAAAAGTAAAAACGGAAGAGAGCAAAAACATATCGGAAGAAATTAAAAACGTATCGGATGACGTCAAACAGGAAACAGATGAGATGAATTCAACCGGTCAAAATCAAAACTAAAAACGAATGGCTTCTGCCGATTAAAAATAAAAGAAATGAAAAATAAAAGAAATGAAAAATAAAAAACCGAAAAAAGAAGGAACATAAAAAAAGAGGGAATGTTTTTGTTTTTTGGAAAGCCGGTATTCCGGCTTTCCGGTCCCGTGAGGGATGAAACGGTTATTAGTCGGTTTTTCTGTTTTTACTTGTTGATTTGAACAGTTTATTAATGTTGCTGCTATTAATTATGTTCATTTTTAGAATTACAAGTCGTTGCAAATAACGACCGGTTTAATTAAGTCCTTCGGTTTGTCTTTCATCAACAAGAGCGCCTTTTCAATGCTTTCAAAGCCATCGAAAACGTGCGTGGCCATCTTTTCCGGGGCGATTCTTTTGTAGGTACAAAGGTCGACCATGCGTTCCATTTTCAAGCGTCCGCCAGCCACAAGTCCGCCGCGGATGTCTTTGTGGGACATACCGTTGCCCCATTCCAATCTCGGAATCGGGAGTGTTTCGCCGCTGCCGAAGTAGTTGACGTTGGAGATGGTTCCGCCGGGTTTGGTGATTCTGACGGCTTCCGAAATCGCATTGGAGTCGCCGCCGGCAATAACGGTGGCGTCAACGCCGCGTCCGTTGGTGGCTTTTAAAATTTGTTCGACGATGTCGCCTTTCTTGTAGTCGATAATGTCGGTGGCGCCGTATTCTTGGGCCAAGTCCGTACACACTTTGCGGTTGCCGACGGCAAAGAGACGGCCTGCGCCGTGGATGGCTGAACCGGCGACGGACATGAGTCCGACCGGACCGATACCGATCACCGCAACGGTGGCGCCGGTTTTGATGTTGGCGAGTTCTGCACCCTGAATGCCCGTCGGGGCCATGTCGGACAACATAACGGCTTGCTCAAGCGACATTCCTTTGGGCATCATGGCCAAGTTCATGTCAGCGTCGTTGATGTGGATGGCTTCCGAGAAAACACCGTCTTTGATGTTGGAGAATTTCCAGCCGGACAACATACCGTTGGAGTGCTGGGCATATCCGTCTTGGGCTTCAAGGGAGCGCCAGTCAGGCGTAATGGCCGGGATGACAACGCGGTCGCCGACTTTGAAGTATTTGACTTCGCTGCCGACTTCAATGATTTCTCCGGCGGCTTCGTGGCCGAGAATTAAGTTGTGGCGGTCGCCGATGGCGCCTTCGAAAACGGTGTGAATGTCAGATGTACAGGGCGCCAAAACGAGCGGTTTGACCAACGCGTCATACGGACCGACTTCCGGCTTTTCCTTTTCGATCCAACCAAGCTTTCCGATACCTAACATCGCAAATCCTTTAACTTTCATTTAACGAACCTCCTTGATTAAACAACAGGTTTAAACCGACCTGCTTAGTGAGGACGTTATTTTGGACATATATAAAGGTTGCGAAAGTCTGTCATGAAAATAAATTACATAGAATAAATCTATACGATCCAACTAACTTTATCTTCCAAAAATATTTTGTTCAAAAAAAGAAGAAAGAAGCGAATTATTTTTTAAAATATGTTAACTTTTAAAAAATAGAATGAGAAAATATGAGTTAACAATAAATATTTTAGAAATTTTATTAAATTATCATGAATCTTCATTTAGAAATATACATATGAAAGAGGCATGAAATCATAAAAAAGAAGAACGAGAGAGAAAACGGAACAGAAATAAAACAAAAATAAAAAGAAATGAAACGAAACGAAATAAAACGAAATAAAAGAAACAAATAAAGAAACGAAATAAAAGAAACGAAACAAAATTGAAAAAGAAATGATGAAAACAGAGAAGAAATAAAATAAAAGAAGAAAAATTAATTAAAAAATTAATTTTTCAAGGCGCGTTCCATAACGATTTCAGCAATCCGGTCGTCAGCGCCGATCGGTCTTTTGTAAACGATCTCGACGTCGCTTGGAATATCCACTTTTTCAAAGTCGTGGTGGTGACCGTGACCATGTCCATGACCGTGGCCATGTCCGTGTTCTTTGTGACCGCCACATTCTTTTTTATGAGCGCATCCGCCTTCTTTGTGATCGTGTCCGTGATCGGCGTGGTCATGCGCAATGCCGTGGTCGTGGCAGTATTGGTGGTCGTGGTCGGCCGTGTCTTTCAAAATGCCGAGCATACGCGGAATATCTTTTTCGGTGTGGGTTCCCGGGGCGAGGAAAACCGGAACAACGACAATTTTTTTGGTTCCGTCGGCAATGATTTTTTTCAAGGATTGCGGGATGGTCGGCTCATTAAATTCCATGAGGCCGATTTCAACATGTTGGAATTTGCCGGAGGCTTTGACTTTGTCGGCCACATCAATCAGCAGCTGCTTGGAATACGGTAATTTGCTGCCGTGTCCCACCAAAAGCAATGTTTCTTTTTTGTCCATATTTTGACCTTTTTTGATTCAAAAACAGAAGTGAAATAAGCAAATAAGCATTAAAACAGGCGCCAATGAGGACGCCGATTTGAAAATGCGTGTAAAACGATCGTGTAACTACCATCAAAGCTCTTTATTTTATATAAGTATTACGAAGAATCGTAAAAGTAATAACTGTTCAAAAGAGACCCCTTCGACAGAAACAAGGACGACATGGATAGATTTTTAAAGGATAAGTTCATGCAAATTAGATCCTTTTAACCCGACACCGAATTTTGAATATTTTTCTTTGGAACCGGTGCGTTTCTTTTTCAACCGATTCATGTGTTAAAAATATTGTATCACATAAATTTATATAATTTAAAAAGAGAGATGAAATAAGTTCAGTTCGATTAAATTTTTTCGTTTTTATCAATTCTTCAGCCTTCCGCAAGGAAGAATAGAATTAAAAAGAATTTAAAATCAAGAGATAAGGAAATCGTCAAAAAAACAGACGATTCAACGAAAATTATTCAGAAACAACAGGAAGAACAATCATGACGTCGGAACGAAAAGAAGATTATCTCAAAACCATTGACAAAATCATTTCCGAAAAAGGATACGCCCAAGTGAAAGACATTTCACGTTCCTTGGAAGTCGGCCCGTCCAGCGTCACCGGCATGCTGAAAAAGCTGACGGACGAAGGCTACATCAATTACGAAAAATACGGCGGCGTGACGCTGACTCAAAAAGGAAAAGAAACGGCGGACGAAACCAAAGAAAAATACAGAACCATCAAGGAATTCCTGACCGCGCTCGGCGTTTCCGAAACGGTTGCTGAAGACGACGCCTGTAAAATGGAACACGTGATTGCACCGGACACGTACACGAAATTCCTCATGTTTTGTGAATTTTCCATAACGGAAAAGGGAACAAATCAAATGGAAAATTTCAAAAAATACTGCGAAACCGGAAAAACCGAAAAATGCACGTGCGGTCCGAAAATTCAAAAGTTGTAAATTGAATTTGACAAAAAATTAATTGTTCAATCTTCCTCTTGTTTTTTGTTCCTTTTTTCTTTTTTTCATTTATTCTTTTTTTATTCTTTTTTTCATCTTTTTATTTTTTCTTTTTTTCATTTATTCTTTTTTCATATTCATTTTTTCATTATTTGGCGGCACATGCGCGCGCGTTACGGCAGCACATTTTAAAGAGCGGCAAAAAGCATACCAACATTTTTGTATAAAAATGTCATTTTCAAACCGAAGGGTCAATTTGACCAATTCGGAGAATCAAAATGAAAACGAAAATATTAACAGCCACTGTTTTATCACTGTTATTGATTTTTACCGCAGCCGGCTGCATCAATTATGACGCGAACGACACAAAAGCACACAACGAATCAGAATTGGGAGACTTTAACAAAATAAACATTACCGGCGTTTCACACCTGAAATTGATCAATTCAGATACACAAAGCATCAGCATTGACGCCGGCCAAAAAAATATTCAAAACATAACATATAAAGTCGTTAATGAGACCCTTGAAATCACGGCTGAAAAATATGTGAAGTCCAACCAAGACACGGAAATTACCGTTTATTACAAAGAACTCAATGAAATTGCCGTTGCCGGCGTTCACGATGTGGAAGCGGATGCGCCGATTACAACCGAAAACTTAACAGTGAAAGTTGACGGAACAAACAACGTTGATTTAAAAATCAAGGTCACAAACTTCACACTCAATGTGGTCGGCGTTGACAATATCGATGTTGAGGGAACAGCACAAAACGTCACCGTTCTTGCGGACGGCACGTCCAATGTGGATTTAGAGGATTTGAAGGCCGTCAATGTGACCGTAACGGCAAACGGTGTTTCCAATATTGACGTCTATGCTTCCGAGACATTAAGCATCAACTTGGACGGCGCTTCAAAATTATCTTATGCTGGAAACCCGGCCAATGTCAACAACAATGTTTCGGCCGTATCTACGGTTGTTAAAAAGAACTAAAACGATGTCAGAAAAGAAACGTCAAATTTAAAAAACAAAAAACGAAAAAAACCAAGATCAACAAATCTGCTTTGATTTGTTGATTTCTTTTTTTGGACGAAATTCAATGAATTCGCCCGCATATTAAAAAAAGAATGGAATAGAATTATTCATTCAAAAATCCGGGTTTGACCGACTCAACCGGATTGGCGAACCAGGCGAAAGCCGCCAGCGCGCCGATCATGCCGTTGCCGCCCAAAATAACGTCCACCGCATTTTCCGCGGCGGTTTTTTCCGCTTCGGCCCGCGTGACGCGGGATGTTCTTCCCTTTTGGCTGTAATCCGCCAAGCCTTTCGGAATCGAAAAGCCGGAATAAACCAGCATGCCTGTGTTTTCACTCACGCTGTATTTTAAAAGAAACGCTTTGACGTCGGCGATTAACTTTTCTTTGGCTTGTTGGCTGACGCATCCAAATTCCAAAACGGTCGACATACAGTTTTGCGTCTTTTCCGGAACCGGATAAAGTTGGACCAACGCCTGGGATAATAAAACCGCGTCGTCGTTGCTGACCGCTTTGCCGATGTTGTGCGTGAGCGTCCAGGTTGCGCCGACGTCGCAGGAATCCGTGTCGTCGATTGCAATCAACACACGTTCGCGCCGCGGGACGTAAATGGTTCCTTTGGCGGTTTTGCCGCCGCCCGACTCTGTGATTTCATAGCGGGAAACGCCGTTGGCAAACGCCCGGCATTTGGTGGCGCCGACACCGCCGCCGCCGAGACCGGCATACGTGATTTCGACGTCGCCATCCGCATTGCAGACGACGGATTCAATTCCGGCCGCCGCGACAGAAGATTGCAGCTCAAACGGAAAACGTCCGACAGAAACGGTATAGCGAATAGATTCGCCGTAGATTTGAACGTTTTTCACCGCCGGCGATTTGGCGTAATGATGATAAGACCAGCAGGCGCCGCTGAAACAGTTGGCGTGTTCGATAATTTCGGCAACGTCGTTTTTGCCGTCGCAAATCGCGTAAATTCCCTGATAAGGAACCGTGTACGGATCCTCTAAAACGAGGGAGCCGCCGCCGGAACTCTCATGGCTTTGATTTTTCAAAAGATAAAACCTCTATAAACCTGTGTTCCTTTCTAAAAGGAATGGTTTGTTATAAACCATACGGTAAAAATACCCTTTTTTGGACACATTTCCGATTTATTTTGAGTTTATTTCCATTTATTTTTGATTTGAAGGACGTTTTGACAGAGATTCTGTTGAAAACCAAAAAGTATTGTCCTTTTTGTCCGCATTTGGCGGAAAATATTCATTAAATATGCCCCTCCTGCTTTAAACTGATAAAACAGCCGTCTCCGACAATGATGTGGTCCAAAACATCAATCCCAAGCAAACGGCCGCAGCCGGCGAGACGGGCCGTCACGTCGAGATCTTCCGGACTGGGCGCCGGATCTCCGGACGGGTGGTTATGAATCAAGACAATGGCTGCCGCCGATTCCAAAAGCGCCGGCCGGAAGATTTCCCGCGGATGAACGATGCTGGCGTTGAGGCTGCCGATGGAAACGACTTCTTCCCGAATGACGCGGTTCTTGGAATCCAGGCACAGGATAATGAATTTTTCCCGCTTTTCTTCCCGTATTTTCGGATAAATGAATTGATAGATGTCTTCCGGCGATTTGATGCGGCGCTTCGGCTCGTCCGTAAATGATTCCAGCCGGCGCGACAACTCAAACAGCGCAATGATTTGACAGGCTTTGGTTTCGCCGATGCCGTGTATTTTTTTCAATTCCGAAACCGACATCCGGCTCAATTTTTTAAGCGAATTGTCGGACAGCATGCCTTGACACAAGTCCAATACGTTTTGGTTTTTGGTACCGGTCCGAAGAATAACAGCCAAAAGCTCCGCATTAGACAAGGAATCCGAACCGGATTTTAAAAGCCGTTCCTGCGGGCGCTCGCCGGGCGAGATGTCTTTGATTTTCAGAGCTGAAACAGAGTTGGGGGATTTGCCGAGTTCAATCATAAAAACGGAAAAGATGTGCCGGCATATAAAAAGTCCGAAAATAACAAAATCGAAAAAGATTTATAGGATTTATTCCGCCAAAACAAACCGGACGTTTCGCCGCGTCAGCTCTTTTTGAATTTCGTCCATAAAAACACCTTGACCGGGGGCAGGCGTCCCGTCAAGATCCGGATCGGTTTGAGAAGGAAGTCCGACCGTTGTCGTAAAAACGCTGCAGGACGGGCTTTTGGGAACGCCTAAAATCAATATGGAAAAGCCGTCCCGTTCGAATTGTTCAATCTGCGCGGCATAGGGTTTGAATAAGTCCGCGCAAAAAAGCCGGTACTTCGGAAAATCCAATTGATCTTTTGTTACTTTGCCGCGCCCGATTCCGAAATAAATTGATTCGGGACACGGAAGCTGAAGCAAATAGTCATTGCGGCCGCCGGTCGGCTCCCGGTTAAAATAATCAAAATAAAAGTCGAACGGAACCGGTTTTTTAATGCCTTTGACGCGTGCCGCCGGATTCAACAGACAGTGAGAAACAACATACATTTTTTTTAACGATTCAGATTCAGAAACCATAAAAACACCACCGGCATACAGCATTTCGGATTGATCTTGAGATTCGATTTTTAACGATTCTCTTTCTTATTTTTACTTTTTATTTTTATCCTTATTTTTATTCTAATTTTTATTCTTATTTTTATTTACCGTTTTGTTCACAGTATGTTTTCATTTTTAATTTTTGGAAATAAATTTAATTTATAAAAGTAAAAAATATATTGTAATAAAAAATAAAAGTTTATATATATTCAACAACTTATAATAACTTCAATTGCCTTGCAACTTATATTTTTAAAAAAATATATTTTGTAATGCGATAATAATAGATTTTATCGTTACATTTGTCATTCATCAAGAACTATAGGAGAAATTTTATGGCAGAAGATTCCATTGATGTTTTAGCAAACGGGGTGCGGCATTTTATTAAAAATCCGATCATGCTGGCGCCGTTTATCTGTTTGCTGATTGTTTTCATTATTTTAACCATTATTGAAGGCGCCATCTTGAGCATTTACCTCAGTAACTATATCGGCAGCTTGTTCCAATCTACCAACGATATTTACTACTCTCTGATTATGCTTTTCATTTACGCCGTCGTTCTTTTACTGACAGCTTCGTTCTTCGGCGCCGGCCTCACCGGCATGGCCAAAACAGCGGTCGCCACCGGAAAGACAAGCTTTTCCGACATGGTTACCTACGGCAAAAAGGGATTTTTGAAATTCTTCGAACTTTCCGTTGTGTTCGTCGTTTTGGGCTTACTCGCGCTGATTTTCTTCATCCCGCTCTACCTCCAGCTCGGATCGTTCACTGACCTTTTGACCGGCTACTTGCTTGTGGATTTGGCAACCTTTTTGTCCAAACTCGGCATCGCTTACATGGCATTCTCCGCCGGCGTGGTTTTATCAGTGATTTACTTCCTCGTCCTTTGGATTGCGTTCTTCTACGCTTACTATGCAGCCATCGTCGACGACCTGTCGTTTGTGAACGCGCTTAAGAAGTCGGTCAGCATGCTCAAAAACAAAAAGGCGCTCGGATTTGTTATCCTTTTGACGCTTTTCATCGCGGTGCTCATTGACGGCAGCTCGCTTTTCGTCTGGATTTTCTCGTTCCTCGGACCGCTCTCGGTTCTCGGACCGTATGTTTATGATATCCTTGTGATGGTCATTTTAACCTTCGGCTACGTTTGCGGCGCCAGAATGTACATGACCATCGAAGGACAATCCGTCTCCGACGCCAAAAACGATTAATTAAACCATTGAAAACCCATAAAACCCATAAAAACAACCCATTAAACCAAACCTGAAAACACACCATTTTTCCGGCCCGGTTTTAAACAACCGGACCGGAAAAATGAAATAAAGTTTGAATAAAATGGAAAAATAAGAAAAGAGAAGAAAGAAAAACAAAAGCAAAACAAAAGAAAAAATAAAAAAACAGAAAGAAAAGGATTAAAATTAATCCAAATACTTCTTAATAACGGTCACTAAATCGTTGCTTTTGATCGGTTTTCCGATGATTTCTTTAACGCCGGCTTTGAGGATTTCGTCGCCTTTGGCGGATGAGAATGACGTCAACGCAATAACAATTGCGTCCGGATCATATTTTAAAATGTTGATGGTTGCGGCAATGCCGTCGGTGTTGGGCATAATGACGTCCATGATGACAATGTCCGGATGGAATGTTTTGTACATTTCAAGAGCAATCGCACCGTCTTTGGCTTGCTCAACGGTGTAGCCCGAATTTTTAATTGTCTGGACCAAAAGTTCACGCAATAAGTCTTCATCATCGACAACAAGTACCTTTTTTTTCATATAAGTCCCTCGAAAATAAATATGAGTTTTATAAAATGAATCATTATATTAATTTAAACAATTCATATAGAAGACTCAAACCATATAAAATAATATGCTTAAAATCCGGTGAAATAGATTATAAAGAATTCGCTCAAAAACGAAATCGGATTATATACATTTACAAAGATAATATTGTTTAAAATAATTAGTTTTTTGTTATTCTTTAATATTTCAAAACTAATCGTTTAACAAAAAAATAAAAAAATAAAAATAAAAAAATAAAGAAAATACCTGTAAAACAAATAAAACCGACGGCATTTTGAATAAATCAATACAATGCGGCGTACCACGCACGGTGTCCGCCAAATAAGGAACAGAGAAAGAAGATAGAGAAAAAGGAGAGAAAGAAGACAGGGAAAGAGATAGAGAAGACAGGGAAAAGAGAACGCTGCAATGGAAAATAATAATAGAAATCAGAAAAAGATATCAAAAAGAATGAACAAAACAAAAAAATGAAAAGAAAAAAGTGGACTGATCGGGAATTGAACCCGAGGCCTCTACCATGCCAAGGTAGCGATCTTCCGCTGATCTATCAGCCCAAATGTTTTAATGAAAGAAATAAAAGAACTTCGCCGCTTTGGTTCCTGAGAACCTATGGCGTCGGATATGAACTAACGCAAATTTGGTATAAATATTTGTCGATACGATGAGCCGTGTTTTAAGATTTCAAAAGTTGAAAAGACTGAAAATGGCAAAACCTTTAAATATCAAAATAGGTATTTAGAGGAATGTTGTCACACGACAGCAATAACCAAATCACAAAGCACATTTCGATTTTTCGCTCTAAAATTGAAATTAAATAAAGATTAAATTTCATTTAATTTGTTTTTCTTTGTTTTTGGTCTCATCAATTTGGGCCCGTAGCTTAGCCTGGTGGAGCGTACGGCTGATAACCGTAAGGCCCTGCGTTCGAATCGCAGCGGGCCCACCACACCCTTTTTGAAATAATAATCTGCCTACTTTAGGTTTTCGATTTTTAAACGGCGTTCCAATTCTGAGTCCGTAAGGCTTATTCTGAATCAAATATCCGGATTCACTTTTGATTTCTAATTTTAAGTTTCATACTTTATGTTTCATTCTTTATGTTTCATTCGTACCGCCGGCGTCCGCGATAAAGTGTCAATTCTCAGCAGCTTCTGTTTAAAATTCAGATTTACATCGATCGTTTCTGAGCTTAAATTAACGCAAACCGGCATAATCGACATCACCCGGGGCAACAATAAAGAGATAATACGATACGTATATCAGATATATTGGGGAAAATATATATAATAAATTAGAATAATAATAAATATGAGAATAAAAATCTCAATATAAAAATAAGCAATGCCATAAAACAGAAAAAACAGTTTAAAGATTCAAAATAAAAATATTTAAATAAAATGAATACTATATTTGAGTCTTCTTGTGAAAAACAATAGAGGCAGACAACATATTCGAAAAATGTTCTCGATTTTTAAAGAACGGAATTCAAAGCAGCTGCCGATTGCATCACACCCGATCTCTTTCGTTAAAAACAATAATTCAACGTCATTTTTTTAAAATTTCGTAAATTATAAAAGTTTTTATTAAATTAGAGAACTATAAAGCAATAAATATAAATAAAATAAAAAAATAGAGTAGTATGTTGATAAATGAATATTCAATCATTATATGAAAAGAATATTCGAGCAAACATATTACGTGATCTAAAAAACGAATTCAATCGACGTACCGCATTTTAACATGCCGGCAAAACATTCCGCGAGAGATGACAAATATTTCCGAACCAACGCCTGAAACGGCGGTTTGCAGCAGAAATAATCATCATTAATCATGAATGATTTGTTGATTTGATTGGCTTCAAATGTCATAAAATATCTGCCGTTTTTAAAAAAAACGAAAGATATAAAAACAATTAAATAATTGTATGCGTAACCATACGGTTATTATTATATAATTTATAGAACAAACCTGAGACAACATAAAAAAATATGATTGATCATTACAAATCATAAATATCAGGTTTGGAATAATAAAAACGAAAACTAAACCAATAAAAAAACGAAAACAACGTCAAACGAAGGTTTGAATCACTTAAAAGAGGGAACTATAAATGATGAACGAATACACAAAAGATTCTGAAATGGTAGAGTTATTGAGAAAATTGGATATCAGCAGACCTGTCGCGAAAACACTCGCGTGTTTGTCCGACGGCCGGGAATTGACCTCCCACTCCATTGAAATGACCTCCGGACTCAGACAACCCGAAGTCAGCATCGCCATGCGTTACTTAAAAAGCAACGACTGGATCGACATCCGCGAAGAAAAAAGAGACAACGGCAAAGGAAGACCTGTGAAGTATTATAAGCTTGTTGTTCCGATGGACAGAATCATCGAAAAAATCGAAGAAAACATCATCGAAGAAAGCAGAATTATCTTGAGAAACATTGAAGAATTGAAGAAAATCTCTTAAATTCATTCATTCTCATTTTTTTAAAAAAAGAGCGCCTCAAATCCGAAAACGGATTTAGGCGTTGACTCTTTGCTTTTTTATTTTTAATTCTTTATTTTTGGTTTATTTCTTAAAACTGAAAGACATTTTTTGGATGCGTTTTTGAAAACAGCCGCTTTTTTATTGACTTTTTTTGATAAATACGCAAAGATATTTTTATCGGCTGCCCATCAGCGCCTTTCGTTTGTTATTATAATATTGCGGCGATTGTCCTGAAAGAAATGAATCGCTGCAATATCACTGCCATATCGCCGCATTAATTCGTCAGCGATTGAATCGGCGCCGGGATCCGGCCGCCCCGTTTGATAAATTCTTCCGAACTGAACCGGGAAACTTTCATCACCGGTGCGCGTCCCAAAAGACCGCCGAATTCCACCGAATCGCCGACAACTTTGCCGGGCGCCGGAATAATCCGGACGGCCGTTGTCTTTTTGTTAATCATGCCGATCGCCATTTCATCAGCGATAATCGCCGAAATTGTCGCAGCCGTTGTGTTTCCGGGAACCGCGATCATATCCAGACCGACCGAACAAACGCAAGTCATCGCTTCCAATTTTTCAAGCGACAAAGCGCCGCAGTTGACCGCTTCGATCATACCCGCGTCTTCGCTGACCGGAATAAAAGCGCCGGAAAGGCCGCCGACCGAAGACGAAGCCATCGCGCCGCCTTTTTTCACCGCGTCATTCAAAAGGGCCAGCGCCGCCGTTGTGCCGTGCGTGCCGCAGCGCTCAAGTCCCATCGCTTCCAAAATTTCAGCCACGCTGTCCCCGACAGCCGGCGTCGGCGCCAAAGAAATATCGACGACGCCGAATTCCACATCAAGACGGCGTGAAACTTCCCGCGCGGCCATTTCGCCCATGCGCGTGATCTTAAACGCCGTTTTCTTGATTTCCTCGGCAATGTCGCCAAACGTCGGATCTTTGAGCCGACGAAGCGCGGAATTCACGACGCCGGGACCGCTCACGCCGGCATTGATGACGCATTCCGCTTCGCCGATGCCGTGAAAAGCGCCGGCCATAAACGGATTGTCGTCAGGAGCGTTGGCAAAAACCACCAGCTTCGCGCAACCGATGCCGTCCCGGTGAGCCGTTTTTTCTGCCGCCTCTTTAATCACTTTTCCCATGAGAGCGACCGCGTCCATATTGATGCCGGCCTTGGTGCTGGCCAAATTAATGGACGAACAAACTTTATCGGTCACCGCAAGCGCTTCCGGAATCGATGCAATCAACCGTTGATCGCCGTTCGTCATGCCTTTTTGAACCAAAGCGCCGAAACCGCCGATAAAATCAATACCGATTTCCTTCGCCGCTTTGTCGAGCGTCTTCGCGATCTCAACGTAATCAGCAACGTCCGTATTTTTACAGGATTCGGCGACGATCGAAATCGGCGTCACCGAGATTCTTTTGTTGATGATCGGAATCCCGTACAAATTCTCCACATCGACAACCGTTTTCACCAAATTTTCGGCGCGGGACATGATTTTTTCATAAATGTTTTGATTAAAAACATCCACATCCGGATGCGCGCAGTCGCGCAGACTGATGCCCATCGTGATCGTGCGGATGTCTAAGTTTTCCATCCGGACCATGTCGATGGTTTCCATAATTTCTTCCGAGGTAATGTACATAAAAAGCCTCCGGACTCAGATGCGGTGCATGAACCGGAAAACGTCTTCATGCTGCACGCGGATTTCCACTTTAAACCGGTCGCCCGTCTCCTTCATTTCCCGCTGAAAATCCGAGAGAACAAAGTTTTCATTTTTGACTTCGCCGATCATCAGCATCGTAAAAATGTCTTCCATCAACGTTTGCCGGATGTCGACGATGTTGACGCCGAAGTCCGACATCACTTTTGTGACGCCGGCGACGATACCAACCGTGTCCACACCAATTACCGTAATAACATAACGATCTGTTTTCATAATGAGCTTCCCAATGATTATTTTAATAGAATAATGAAAATTAAAGATAAGGACATTCAACCATTTTAAAGTATATATCCGTTTTTGATTTTAATTTCTGATATAAACAAAAAAAGATAAAAACAAATCAGAAAAAAGAAAGGAAAGCAGAAAGGAAAAAAGAAAAGAACGGAAAAAAGAAAATCAAATACAATCAAAATCAAAAATAAAAAGATGAGCAACAGCCACCACAAATATAAATAAAATAGGCCGGAGAGAGGGGAATCGCCGGCCTGTCCGTTTTTGAGGTTTTACATTTATGGCATCCGTTTTTGTTTTTTCGTTTTGGTTTTTGAACTGGCTTTGTTTTTGGTTTTTTCCGTTTTTGGTTTTTCACATATCTGACTTTTTTGACGATTTTACACGATGGATTTGTCCGGTGCAACCCGGCGCAAGAAACCGGCATCAAACGAAACCATGAAGGCCGGCCATAATTCGGACAGAAGCCCGAATCATAATTGAGAGGGAGACGGAAGGGGAATGTATAAGATACAAAATATATTGAATAAATATTTATTTTGAAAAATATAAATTGCGAACCAAATATATAACTAACATTAATTATAAATAAGCATGAATAAATATTTAAAAGTTTTTTTAAAATATTTGAATAGAATTATAAATTAAGATTTAAACAAATTCGGAAAATTAAAGAATAAAACGAGATGCAACGCGATTTTGTGAAACGGTTTCAGCATATACAAAAACCGTCCCCTAATTTTGAACTCAAAAAAATGTATGCTGTCACGCGCGCCCGCTGCCCGCCAAAAAAAGAAACAATCAAAATCAAAAATAAAAAGTTAAGGATTTGTCAATAAAATATTGAAAAAACTTATGAATGATGTGAATCATTTCATTGATATTGGAATAATAAAATATTGAAAATTCATAAAAGAGAGTCGTTATGATCACCCGAGAAGAAATCTTCGTCCATGTGAAAGAAAAATACGGCGTTGAACCCGATTATCCGTGGATGCGGACGCCGAATTACGCGATTTTACGGCATGCCGGCAACCGCAAATGGTTTGCCGCGATCGTTGACGTTTCAAAAGACAAGCTGGGACTTGAGGGAAAAACCGTCGTGGACGCGATCAATTTGAAATGCGACCCGATATTGATCGGGATTCTGAAAGGCGACGCCGGAATTTTACCGGCTTACCACATGAACAAAGAGCATTGGATTACGGTTTTGCTTGACAGCCCGATTCCGCCCGAAAAAGTCTGCGATTTGATTGATTTGAGCTACAACTTGACAATAAATGAAGGGAAAAGCAAAAAACCAAAAGAGGTAAAACCGCAAGAATCAAAATCAATAAAACCAAAGTCAACTGAGTCAAAAAAATCAGAGAAATTAAAATTAAAACTGAAAGAATAAATTTGAAAATAAAAAGAAAATCAATCGAAAATCAACTTGATGAAACCGACACGTCAAAAGCCGTCTGAATCAAACGAAGCCAGGTGTTTAAGGCAGAACGCAGGGAAATCACGTCGTCGCTTTGAATGTTCAAAACCAGGCGGTTTTCGTCCAATTTGAGCGTAATGACGGATCTGTCCGAGATCGGATCGCCGGCTTCGGGAAGAAGGCTTTGATAAATCTCCGAAATCAAATTCAAATCGTCCGATTCAAAGAAAAATTCGGCCTCGGCTTTCATTCATCGTCACCCGCGTCATCGCAAACACCGACGTCGCCGGTTTTCACACTTTTCACATAAAGGCGCATGAAAATGCGTTCGTCGGACGAGAAGTCCATGCGGTCGTTGTAAATCTCAAGTTTGCGGACAAACGTTTCATTCTTTTCTTTGGCGGTCAGCACTTTTGCAGCTTGTTCTTTTTTGATCGGATTCTTTTTGGATTCCGACAGGGAAACTTCCGAAACGATATCGCCGGCGCCGCCCAGTAAATATTCATTCAGTTTTTGAAAAACCGCGTTGTCCGTTCCGCAAAAAACGTGGCGTCCGAATCGGATGTCGTCTTGAGGAATCTTTTCCGGATAGCTTTCCGAAATATAAACCGAGAGGAACGGCTGACCGGATTCGTCATAAAAAGACAGGCTGCCGGGATTGCCGTGAAACTCGCCGACGACCAAAAGAACGCCGCCTGCACCGTTTTCCAAGACGTCCGAAAAACCCATCTTACCGCGGTTCATGTACGCCGCGTCGAAAAAAAGAGCCAGCTTCTTGCACAAAATTTTCGTTTTTTGAGACGGTTTTCGGGAAGACGTGAGAAGCATCATAGAAAAACCTCAGTGAGAAAAAACACAATACAAAACAGTAACAGTAAACAATAACAGTCAACAATAAAAGAAACCTTGTAAAAGAAAAATGAAATTGAAATCTTATTTCAATTTCCGAAAGCCGAACCGGCGAAATCAAAAACCGTTATCTGGCTTCGATTTTCTTCCGGGTGGTCGGGCGTCTTTTCACAAGAATCCGGTGGCCGCAGTATGAACAGCGGACGCCTGACGTCTCATAGTCGATATCGATTTCTCTTTTACATTGGGTACAATAGTAAGACATATTCACCCTCCTGATTGAAATGATTTAAAAAAAGAACAAAAAAATAAAGAAAAGGAAAAGACGAACGGCCGTTCATCTTCTTTATTTTTTGAATTAATATTCGTCTTCCTGTTCCTCTTCGTCAAGGAAAGCGTAGTGGTATTTGGAGGCGCTGTCGGAGAGCGCGTTTTTCATTGTGTTTTGGAAAGTCTTTCCGACGGCGGTCTGCGGAATAAAGGTACCGCCGGCAAACTTGTAACCGCATTTGCGGCATTCCCAGATACCGGTCCCGATTCTTCTGACGGACGGCATGTCGCATTTCGCACAGGTGTGCGGTGCGTGTGTGCGGATTTCAAGGTCCGCCACTAACTTTCTGTCTTTTCTGCCGTATCTCACACCAAATCTGCCTGCAGATCTGGAAACTTTTCCCTTTCTGACATTTTTCTTAGCTGCCATAATGTTCACCAATCAATAATTTGTAATAAATTTAATCATAATTTTGTTACTGTAAACGTAAAAATCGTTGTCGTTATAATAAATTCAGACGATTTATAACCGAGCAGATTCAACTTCTTACAGAGAGATTGAATAAATATCTTTCCCTTAATTCAGCCGCCTTGTCTCGTCCGAGATTGACCATCTCAAAAACTTGCGCCGGGGTCAAAGCTTCCGAACCGCTCTTCTGCATACCGGAAAGCGCACCTTCCTTGTTGGTAATGACGGTGAGCTTCGTGCCGCACACTTGTCCTTCGTCCAGCGTCGGGTCAAGCATCAGCTGGCCGCCGACGTTGACAACGGTCACACCGACCGGATAATCTTGAATCGGCAACGGCATCGACGGGAAGCCGGTTTTTTCATCCGCCGGAACGGTCGTGGTCATGAGCGCCGCAATCGCGCCGAGGCTGGAAGCGTCGACCAAGTTGCCCGCGTCGTTGATGACGCTGATGTCGACAAAAACCATCCACACCAACTCGCCTTCTTTAATGCAAAGCTTCGCCAGGTCGATGGAATGAGATTCACGGATTCCGCGGTCCACAATCCGGGCCATTTCAATGGATTCTTCTTTGGGCGGTCCCGGTTCAAAGTCGGGTGACGCCAGCGGATTCATTTCCATACCGGTCATGATGATGCCCTTGTCCGGGTCGTCCGGGAACGGGGTGCCTTTTTGAAGTTTAATGCCGACGATCACTTTCGTTTCGCCGTATTTAACATAAGCGGAACCTTCGGCTTTGGCGATAACATTCGTTTTCACCGAAATGTCGCGCATCTCAAAGAAGCCGCGGCCATCGGCACGCTTGCCTTCGATCACTAAGTTGTGAATAAAATCTTTCTTTAAAGCGGAAATCACTTCATTGCTCATGAAAATCACTGCTCCTCATCGTCTGCGTCGTCGTCTTCATCTTTGGTTTGACAGGCCGCTTGACCTTCTGTGTCGCCGGCGTCGTCAAAATCATCGTCTTCCAAAACGATAACTTCAAGATCGTCGTCGGTGATTTCAATGATGTCGATTTCGTCATCCGTCACTTCAATAATATCAATTTCATCGTCAAACTCGGCAACGATATCGATTTCGTCGTCGCTTTCAACAATAAAGACGTCGGCGTCCGCTTCATCCGCGTCGTCCAAAACGTCTTCAACGATGCCTTCAACAAATTCGTTTAAGCTGTCTTCGCTTTCGAAAAGACCGGCTGCCAAATCGGCGTCGCCGGCGTCAAGAGATTCTTCGTATTTTTTAATCAATTCGGAAACGCCTTTGGCCAACCGCTCGGAAACGTTGTTCACGAATTCTTCAATGTCTTCGTCGGTCATCGCAATGTCTTCGACGTCGTCGCCGCACTCACAAGCGCAGGCGCCGTCTTCAATAACGATGGTTTCTTCAACCGTTTCATCGAAATTACCGTCCGCCACGAACTTTTCCATAAGGGCGGCTTTTTGGATTTCAAGAACTTGGCGGCATCCTTTTTGAACAAGCTCCATCGCTTCTTCAAATTCGCTCGGCGTCAAGTGTCCGTCCATCTGAACCAATGTAATTTTGCCGTCTTCCGTCATCGCAATCGGCAAATCGGCTTCGCCGTAGTTGTCTTCCGGCTTGTTCAAATCCAAAACGATTTTGCCGCCAACTTTTCCGACGGCGCAGGCGGAAACGAGGCCGCGGATCGGGATACCGGCGTCAACGAGCGCCAACGACGCCGCGTTGATGGCGGCCGTCCGGGTGCCGGCGTCCGCTTGAAGAACTTCGACAAAAATGTCGATCGCTGCTTTCGGGTATGCGTCGGTGAGCACGACCGGCTCAAACGCTTCGCGGCTGACCTTTGAAATTTCGCTGCTCCGGCGGCTCGGGCCCGGGCGGGCGCGGTCTTCGACGGAGAAAGATTGCATATTGTACCGGTAGCGGATAATCGCTTGTCCGGCGCGCTGGGTGCGCTTCGGGTGGGCTTCTCTCGGGCCGTAAACGGCGGCCAAGACTTTGTTGGCGCCCCATTCCAAATAACAAGAACCGTTTGCACGGGAAAGAACGCCGATTTTAATTTTCATCGGGCGGATTTCATCCGGTCTTCTTCCGTCTGTCCTCAGACCGTTCTCATCGAAGAAAACCACATCATTCTGATTTGAGCTCATTTGACTATCTCCAGTTGCATAGATAACATTGAATTTTGAATTTAAATGTATGGATACGATATTTATAACAAATTCCGACTGTCTGAATCATACTATCCGAACTTAAAAGGACCGTCAGATCAGAGATTTGCCTCCGGTTTCGGCGTCTTTTTCAAAGACGCGGTCTTCGGCCGCTTGGCGCGCACCGGACGGCTTTCGCCGGATTCATTGTCAACCGGCGCCTCGGGTTCAATTTGAGACCGGGCTGTTCTTTTCGGCGCGGATCTGGGACCCCGGGACGGTTTGGCTTGGGCGGCACCGGCAGGTTCCGCAAGCGTTTCGGATTTTGATTCGGATGCGCCTTCATTCTCTGCCGCACCGTTTTCATCACCGTTTTCATCGCCGTTTTTCACTTTGACCGCTTTGCCGACGTTTTTCGCCGGTTTTTTGGCTTTCAAGGCGTTCGGCGAAGCCCTTTTAGGTCTGTTGTTTCCGTTCAAAACCGCTTCGGTGCCGGACTCATTCTCGACCAATGCCGGCGGTTCTTCAGCGTCAATATTTGAGCCGCCGCAGCCGCAGCTGCCGGGGCAATCACAGCCGATGAGCGCGTATTGCTCATCAATAAAAGCGGAAACCAAATCCGTCAAACCGGACAGTTTCGCGTCCCGTTCAATTTTGGCCAGCGCTAATGTTAAAATTTGCAGATCTTCTGACGCGCCGTTCATCCAAATACGGCCGTTGTTGCCGACAAAGATGTCGCAGCAGGTTTTGGCTTTTAACATGGAAATCATGGAGCCGGACCGTCCGATGACGCGCGACACTTTGGAAATCGGAATGTCGTAAATGCGACCGGTTTTTAACTTTTTACAGATCGGGTCGCCTTTGTACGTCAATTCGATTTTCATTTCCGGATTGACGTCGATCACTTTTAACAAAACAGCATCGCCGACGTCGAAATGTTGATTCATTTCCTCGGACGGCACACGAACCGGATATTCCGACACGTGCAAAAGCCCTTCGTAGGGACAGCCGATATCAAAAATCCAATTCGACGGCGTGACGACGGTCACATAACCGACAACTAAATCGAACTTTTTCGGCATGTAAGGACCTGAAAAAGGGAGAACTGAAACTTTATCCTTCTCGGACACAAAACCGCAAACGGACGCATAAACTTTTCCGCCGGACACATAAGTTCCTGAACCGGCTTTTGACGGGGTTGACGATAATAATTCTCCGGGTATGACTATTCTTTTCGTATCCATTTGCATCCTCTGAAAAATTCATTCCTTGAATTTGTGACTTTTCTTCTCTAAACTTTACCCTTTACGTCCTTATCTTTTTTAAGCCTATTCACTCAAAAATGGAGAATCATAGAAATAAAAGAGAAAAAAGAAAAAAAGAAGGAAAAGATATTTTTGAACAATATTTTGAATCATTAATATTTTAAAACCGCAATCAATCTTTTTTGGGCGCGTCGTCCTTAATGAGTTTGGTTTCCGCTTCGCCTTTTGTAAAGTGGTTGAGCATCGCGTAAAAATCGGTTTGCATGCCGGCCGGAATTCGGATGACCGCAATCCAGGAACCGTCTTTTTGCCACTCGTTTTTCAGCATTTTACCAAATCCGGAAACTTCACCGTAGGCGCGGGGCGCGTAAAGCGCCGGGATCCGAACGGCAACGCTGACTTCTTCAAACCGGATCGGAATGAGCGGCCGAATCGCCTTCATGGTGATGTTGACGAGCTCGTCGACGCTTTTCATCGGATCGATATTCACTTTGGCTTCTTCCATCGCGAGCTCAATCCGCTGCGGCGGATGCGGCGCCATGGTTTGCGGGTTGATCGCGTTTTGAGCGATAAACGTGACGACCATGCGTCTCTTTTCTTCAAGGAAACGCTTGCGCTGCTCTTTTGTGAGTTGAAGTTCGCCGTCGGTTAAAATTTGCTTGGCGATTTCAAGCACGTCGTCCGTGTGAAAAATGGAAATGAGATCCGTTTCAGCAATACGTTCGCCGCCGCGGGCGTCTTCAAAAACGCCTTCGACAGCCAACGCTTTTGCGATATCGACGGGTTCTCCGCGTTTAAAAGCAAGACCCAGTTCCGGGTCGACGAGAATTTCGAATTCTTTGCTTCCCTTTTTTAATCGAGCCGTGACGGCTTCATCCAAAGAAACCATAAAATCAACTCCTTTCCGAAGGCGGTTTTGAACAAATTCATCATTGAAGTGACATGAATATTAAATATTAATTTAAATATCGCTGTCTTCTTCCTCAACTTTTTTGTCGGACTTCTCGTCTTCTTTTTCCTCAGTCTTCGGATATTTTTCATCAATTTTATCCGCATATTGAGCGACTTCGTCGGCAGTCAGTTTTCTGAATTTTTTAAACGGCGCGGTGATGACGCCGACTTCGAGCGTCATGGGATCAAATTTGCCGTCCGCCGCTTTGTAAAGCGCTTCGACGCCGAGGAAAATCGCGTCGTCGAGATCCATGTTTTCATCGTATTGCGCTTCAAACGTTTCGATGACCGAAATCCGGCCGGCGCCGATGGCTGTGGCTTTGTATTCCAAAAGTGCGCCGCTCGGGTCGGTTTCAAAAAGACGCGGTTTGTCGTCTTCGACGCCCGCGATTAAAAGAGACGTTCCGTACGGGCGGGTGCCGCCGTATTGGGTAAATGTTTGTTTGTGGTCGCAGATTTTTTTAGAAAGGACTTCGACGCCGATGGGTTCGTCGTAAGAAACGCGGTTGATTTGCGCTTCCACGCGGGCGCGGTCGATGAGGGCGCGGGCGTCGGCGACAAGACCGGACGTGGCGGCGCCGATGTGGTCGTCGATCTGGAAAATCTTTTCAATGGACGCTGCCTCGATGAGGCGGCTGGTGACGCGTTTGTCCACCAATAAAACAACCCCGCCTTTCACTTTTAAGCCGACCGCCGTTGTTCCGCGTTTCACGGCTTCTCTTGCATATTCTACTTGGTACAACCGTCCGTCCGGACTGAAAACAGTGCTGGCGCGGTCATACATTTGGGGTGCCATTTCTCTCATTATTTATCTCCTGATTTTTGGATTCTTTTGTAAGTCGAATGTATTTGAATTTTATTATATGGTTTTAATTTTATTCAAACAGAATGGATGATTTATAGGATGTTTCTATTTATAAACTGTGATATAAAGATGTCAGGGTGTAAATAAATGTACTCTTTTTTTGTTTTGGCGGGCGGCATGCGCGCGCGTTATGGCGACACATTTTCTGCGAGATCTAAGAAAGACTTCCCCCGACGTCTCATTTTGAGTTTTGGAAACCGGACTTTAATTTCTAATTTTGAGTTCAAGCAAACCGGACATTAATTTCTAATTTTGAGTTCGAGCAAACCAACCTTTAATTTCTAATTTTGAGTTCGAGCAAACTAACCCGCTTAAACAGACGCCTTTGCGTCAAAATTCCTACGCTTCGCTCCGTAATTTTCAGGGCAGTGGGAGGCTGTATCCATAAGTTCGCTACGCGAACAGCTCCTTTCAGTCGCTAAAAACACATTTCATTCAAATTTTATCCCAAGAAAACCACCCCACTTAAACAGACGCTTTGCGTCTGTTTAAGTGGATACCGCGCAATTGGAAAGTGGAAATTGGAAACAAATCGGTGCAAAACTGAACAAAATGAAACCTGTATTGTTAGAAAATAGTTGATACAAAACGGTACCAAGTAAAACCTGTATTGTTAGAAACAGTTGATACAAAACGGTACCAAGTAAAACCTGTATTGTTAGAAAACGGTTGATACAAAACGGTTGATACAAAACGGTACCAAGTAAAACCTGTATTGTTAGAAAACAGTTGATACAAAACGATACCAATAAAACCTGTATTGTTAGAAAACAGTTGATACAAAACGGCACCAGTAAAACCTGTATTGTTGGAAACGGCAGGTACAATCGGCACCAAAAACCGAGCCCGGGCGTTTAAGCGCCGTTCAAAAATTGAGTGGCGGCGCCTTTCACGGTACCGGAAACGCCCAGCGTCTGAACGACGACCCTTTGGTTATCGATGACGGAAATAAAAGCCAGAACCGCAATTGTTTCGGAAACGGCGGTATGATGGCATTTGACGATTCCTTTGCCGTTTTCAAAACCGTAAACGGAAATTCCGGCAGCGGCAAAACCGACGTCACCGAGAAGAGAAGCGCCGGCGGACGAGACGGCGGAAA
This sequence comes from Methanolapillus africanus, assembly GCF_032714475.1. NCBI lineage: Archaea > Methanobacteriati > Methanobacteriota > Methanomicrobia > Methanosarcinales > Methanosarcinaceae > Methanolapillus > Methanolapillus africanus. Next base: position 316,581 of record NZ_JAWDKD010000018.1, read on the forward strand.
TCACAGATTCCCGAGACACGTTCGCACCGAGAACCTCAATCGCAACATACCGTTTTCTGAGACGAAGCGTCGGAAGAAGCGGCTCCATTTTAGATCTCTCCTTTGTCTTTGTCACCGACATTGATGTCGAGTTCTTCGATTTCGACGCCGTTTGACAGTTTTAATCCGGACAAGATTTTTCGCCGTTCATCAATGACGGTTTTCGGAGAATCGTAAACCGCTTTTTTGGCGTCCGCTTCGGAAAGCCCCAAAAGTTTTCCGAATGCGACGAGCGCATAAGAGTCACGCAAATCGTAAACGGATTTCGCGCCGCTAAAAACCAGAATCGGAACGTCGTATTTTTGAAGAATCGGAATCATTTCAAAAACGCCGGCCAACAACTTGCTGCGGCGAAAACCGCGGGTTTGAAGGAATGGAAACAAATCAAAACCGAATGCGAGATGGTTGTCAGCGGCCAGTTTGGCGACAATGTGATTGATTTGACCGATGGCCGTATTGTAAGAACTTCCGCGGCCGTATCCGTTGTCGCGAACAGAAATCGAAATCGGATTGATTAAATCAATATGATTGGATTCAACAGCCGCCCGAATGATTTTTTCATCGGCCGAGCGGACCGACAAAAAATCGGCTTTTTTGCGGAATTTTTGCATTTGAGACGTCAAATCGCCGGTGCTCGACGGACTCATCTCAACGCCGGAATAAAAAGATAATTTTGAAGATAATTTGGATAAATCGGATAAATTTGAAGGATGGTTTGATTGAAAACCGGATGAAACGGAGGCGTCCGAATCGGCCGTTTTTAAAACAACGATATCGGAAAAGCGGAACTTTTCAAACAAAGACAAAAGCGGCGGCTCGTTTGAAGCGGCTTGCATGTTGCCGGATGAAAAAAAAGATGCGGATTCATCCGACTCGTCAAAAAGAGCGGCAGAGACGAAATCGAACGTTCCGGATTTCGCCGAATCAGCCAAATAATTCCTCCACAATGAGGCCTGCTTTTTCCCAGCATTTGGGATAAGTTTCAATTTTAATTTTCACAAAAATGGCGTCTGAAGACTCCGTTAAGCGGAGGCGTCCGAGCGCGGCGTCTTGTTTGGAAAAACGCATGAAAAAGTTCAGGTCGTCGTCCAAGCGTTCCGGCATTTGGGAACGGAGAAGTTCGCGGTCGTCGTCCGTGAGATTTTCCTGGAAAAACTTGGAGAATTTCATGCAGGAACTGTTGCGTTTCAGTTCGGCGGTCGTGATCGACATCGGGTTGCCGAAATGGCCTTCAACGGAGATAGTTTCCACTAACTCGGAGAGATTGTCTTTCGGGGAAAGACAGGGAAGCAAAAAAAAATCCAGAGCCCCAAGGACTCCGGATATGTCTTCTGTCGCGTGCGTAATCACGCGAAAATGGATATGATGAATCACTTTCCTCTGTTCCTGTTGGCGCGAAGGCTCGGTCTGTTCTTTTCAGAACCGTTACCGCGAATCATCAAACCGCGTCCTTTCTTACCGGCGCTGGTCAAGCCGCGTTGGGCTCTTCCGCGGTTGGCACCTTTACAAATCCAGTTCAGGTGTTTGTCGCTTTGGATGACCGGGTGGTTCGGGTCCACGAGGATGACTTCGTACCATTTGAATTTTCCGTCTTCGCCGACCCAGTAGGAGTTCAAGACTTCCATGTTCGGGTATTTGCGGGCGGCACGTTCTTCACAGATTCTCTGGATGCTTTTGCCGGCAGTGATTTTGTTCATGCCCATGTTGTGTGTGCGTCTTCCGCGGATGTATCTCGCATGTCTGAGACCTCCTCTTCTGACTTTCACACGGGTGACAATAATGCCCTGTTTGGCTTTGTATCCGAGTGCGCGTGCGCGGTCGATTCTTGTCGGGCGTTCGACTCTTGTGACAGAGCCGGCACGTCTCCACACTTGGAGGCGTTCCCATCTGAGTTCGTCAACGTAAGTTTCTTCCGGTTTTTTCCAGGCGTCTCTGACGTATCCGTAAAAAGATTTTACCAATTTGTTTCACCATTTTATTTCTCGTTTCACGGTTCAGCCGACAGATTTTACCGGCCACATTCCAACGGGACGGATCCCGAAATGAAACAGGAGTCAGATAATTGCCTCATTGCATTTAAAGGTTTTTGGGAAAAAGATGAGAAATAAAACTAAAAAATAATGAAAAGTAACATTGTTATTCAAAAATTGAAAAGTTCTTTTTGATACTTCTTATTACTTTTTAATGAACGGTCTTTGATAACATCTTTGGAAGTGACATCCCCGATTAACAACGGTGACAAAGAATTATGTAATCCGGAATTTTTCACAACTAAGCTTTTGCTGTGATTTGCATAGCAATACCGGCAGTCGTTCAAACAACTATTATAAGCTCCAATGTCAATGCTTTCAACACAACTGCATTCTAATCTTTGATTTTTATCTTTTTTCAAATTCAAATGAGAACCTGTCAATCTTTCAATTAATTTTTCATTAATGCAGTGCGCATGATTGATCCCGTATTGAGATAAATTGAGATCCTCCGCACAAGTTTCAATCAGAAGATTATTCTCGCGAGAAATAGCTGAAAAACCATCAGCAATAATATTTTTTTCATCAAAAGACAAATCTCTGATGTTCAAATTAGAAATATTTTTTTCTATTTTGGAGTAAAAATCAATATAACTGAAAATGATCTTTTCCGTGAAACCATTGAGCTGACCGGCCAATTTTTCAAAATTTTCAAGGTGATAGGAAACGGTATACTTGTCACTTAAAAATACAGGATCGTAACGCCAAACGATCCTTTCGGGACCAATGAGATCTGATAGTTTTTGGAAAGTTTTAATAATTTTTTCTTTATTTGGCAATCCTGCTTCAACTTCTTTGTCATAAGGATTTAAGGTAAACAAAAAATAAAACGGATAATTTTCCAGTTCATTTAATCTTTCGATAAGAGGTTCCGGATTCTTCGTCCAAAAAACAATGCAATCTACAACATCCGGAGATAAGGAAATATTACTGATTTGATTAACATTCATTGGATTTCGAACATAAACAAATCCTTCATTGAGCCTGTTTAAAAACCAATCGGAATAATAAGACGGAATGTCAGTTCGTCGGCTTGCACTGATAATCATTATCTGACCTTTCTTAATATCATTTGAGCACTCGTACACTTTGCATGTGGGTCGTATATTCTCTTCAAATTCAATGGTATTTGAATAGGAAACTCATTTGGATTCTCATCACCGTATGGGTAATAACGTCCATAACCTTCAAAATGGTATTTACTAACGGAAAAGTTTCCGTTTATCAATCTTTCAAAACACATCCTAACAGATGCGTAGTTTATATCATTTATGATAACATAAGAATTCATCGGTAAATTGTTGATAAATTCATCCATATCTCGGATAAACGCTTCAATATCGTCTTCAAATGCCACAATATGTGAAAAAACATAATTAAAAATAACAAGATTCGGATTCCAATCCCTTGCCAAATTATTGATATTAGGAGAAAACGCCACCTGAGGATAATGTTCTCTAATTTCACCCTGGACATCGTCCCAAATATCACAGGAATCAATTCCGACAAAATCAAAATTCTCAAATCTATGATCCTCATGAGCCATATAATCTATTGCAAAAAGATCAGTACATGGTCCGCACCCAATAGAAACCGCTTTTATTTGATCAAGATTAATATTCCTCAATGCGAAAACCATTTCGTTTGCATATTTAAAAGAATATTTACAAACATAATAATTCGCCATATGAATGCAATCATATTTCCTTTTATACGACAAAGGATTCAAACTAAAAATATTATCAAAACATTCTTGACAACCCACATCATTCTCACATTCGAATTCATTTGCAACGCATGAAGGACATTTTAAATTGTTATTACATCCTGAGCATCCGGACACATAAGATTCATGACAATACCCAACAATATCTTCAATAAGCATAATTCATTGAATAAATTTATGAAATATAAATATTTTTAATTGTTGAAAAAATATACTAGCTAATTATATCGATATGAAGAACAATAAAAATCAATTAAAACTCAACCAACCCCTTATAATAAGATATAAAAGCGATAGGCGCTTATAGGATGTTTCGTGACTTCATTAAATCGAAAAATAACGGTTGAAATCGACCAAAACGGGCAAAAATCCGAGCGGGAAATCGACGTTTCGGAAAAAGAAACCTACGAGGGTTTGCTCAAAAAGATGGGCGTCAATGAGGAAACGGTTTTGGTTTTTAACAACAAAAAACCGGTTCCGTACGACGACGTTATTGAAGACGGAAAGATTCAGATTTTAAAAGTTGTTTTTGATCAATAATTTTGATATTTTTGATCAATAATCCAAAAAAAGAACAGGAAGATAAAAATGGTATTCAGTGCCGTCGGATGGTTTGTATTGGCTTATTTTTTAATTATTTTTGTGATCATTGTCGGCGCCGTCCTTTTACTCATCAAAGTGTACAATGACCGCGTCAAAGACAAAGAAGAAGAAAAATACAAAGATATCAAAAAATAATCATTCGATTCAGATTATAAATTCAAAAATAAATTAAAAAATAGATTCAAAACAAATTTAAAAACGAAACCACATAAAAATTCAAAAAACAAAAGGGAACGACAATGTTAACCACCACTCAAGATAATTTTTCAAATTACGACGTTGAAGAAATCGTCGGCATTGCCCGCGGCAACACCGTCCGCGCGCGCCACCTCGGAAAAGACATTATGGCCGGATTCAGAAACATGGTCGGCGGCGAAATTTACGAATACACGAAGATGTTGGCGGAAGCCCGCGAGCAGGCTTTTGACCGGATGGTCGACGACGCGAAAGGCATGGGGGCTGACGCGATTGTTTGCTTCCGGTTCCAGACGACGACGATTCAAAACGCCAGCGAAGTCTTGTGTTACGGTACAGCTGTGAAATTAAAAAATTATGACGGGAAGCACCATAGGGAATAAAAATCCCAATGGGTTGCAGTTTCACACCGTTGCAGGTCTGATCCATCATGACAAACGAAATAAGAAATGAAATCCGGAAAGTCGACGAGACAAAGGAAAAACTGGTTTTCATTTACGCCATGGACGGCGGCGCGATGAACAAGGCGTCCTACTTTTTTAAAAGAAGCCTGACGCCATCAAAAATCGAGTGCCCGCTTTACAGCGTGACGCATGATGCCAAAGGCATCAAGCCGGAAGTTGTGGACTTCATGAAGCGGTTCGGCGTTCCGTATGAGATTTTGTACCAAAACGAATTCATTCAAAAATACGAAGGTTTTGAGATTTTCGGGAAATTTAAGATTGCGGAAGCGCATTTCCCGTCCGTCTACATTATTCTCGGCGACGAGAGAGCCGAGCGCGATATTTATGAGTTGATCCAGCCGAAATATTTCCAAAAATGTGAAAGCCTTTCCTGCTTCGGTAAAGTTTTGAAACGAAAATATACCCAATTCCATGAACTCGGTCCCGAAGAATTCCGCGCGCAAAGTAAAAAAGCGCAGGATTTTGAAACGGACGAAGACGCCGAAAAGAAACAAAAAATCGAAAAGGCGCACGAAAAAATTGTCGAGATGGAAAAACAAATCGAAAAAGAGTAAGATGATTCAAAATTCAACCACTCAAAACTCAATCATTCAAAATCGTTGATGGGAAAACATGACGGAAAAACAATCGACTAAAAGCCAATGCCAAAGCAAAAGTAAAAGCAAAAAATCGAAGGCGAAATCCGTTCAAAAATTAAAATCTGATTTTTACACCCGCGACGTTTTGGAGGTTGCGCCGGAACTGCTGGGCAAACTTTTGGTTCGGAAACTGCCATCGGGCGAAATTCTCAAATACAGAATTACGGAAACCGAAGCTTACCGCGGCATTGAAGACACCGCCTGCCACGCAAAAGCCGGAAAAACAAAACGCACGTCCGTCATGTTTGAAGAAGGCGGCTGTTCTTACATTTATTTGTGTTACGGCATTCATTTTTTACTCAATATTGTAACGTCGACAAGCGAAATCCCGCAAGCGGCTTTGATCCGAGGCGTTGAAGGATACAACGGTCCCGCCAAACTCACAAAAGCGATGCAGATCGGAAAGGAACTCAACGCTGTGGATTTAACGGAATCGGACGAACTGTGGATTGAAGACGATGGCTTTGCTGCGGAATATATCACAACAAAAAGAATCGGAATCGATTATGCAACCGAGCCTTACAAGAGTATTGAGTGGCGCTACGTTTTGAAAAACAGATGAAAAGTTGTTGTTTTTCTTTTTTGCCTGTTTCTTTATTTTTGTTTCATTTTTTTGGTTTATTTTTTTGTTTCATTTTTTTCTCTTTTTTTGGCGGGCGCCGCGCGCGCGTTATGGCAACACGTTCTTATGACCCGAAAAAACCGTGGTTCGGTTTAATTGATCATGACAAATCTGCGGTTTGTCATATTAATATGCCAGATTATTCCAGCAAAAAATCTATCATAAATATACATACAAGTGACATCATTTTACAGGACCATAAGCAGTTCATTTAAATAGAACCTCTGTAAATAGTGCCGCAGCCCACCGTCATGGACCGTGTGGCGCTTAGGAGGAAAACTTATTGTTATTTAAAAATAAAACAGAAGAGCTCTTTTTTGCCCTATTGTCATCCTGCCTGATGGCGTACGGGATGAACGTTTATAACATTGCGATCCACACCGGCGGACTTCATTTGACCGCCTTTGTCGACGCCCTTTACTCATTTCCGCTCAGTTGGTTCATTGCGTTTTTGCTCATCACTCTGATCGTCAGCAAAACAGCTGTCCACCTCACTTTTAAGATTGTGCAACCCGACGGCCGCCCGGCATTTAAAACGCTCGGCATCCAAACGTTCACCGTTTGCATGATGGTCCCACTCATGGCGCTTTACGGAACACTCATCTCTTCCGGATTGACCGCCAATTTGCCAACCCTGTGGCTGCAAGCCATTTTGTTGAACTTTTTGATGGCGTACCCGCTTCAGGTCTTTATTGTCGGACCGTTCGCACGGAAGGTTTTTGGCATGGTTTTCGGCAATGCCCATACGTCGGATAAGATGGCTGAACCGGAAATCGTTTGAGTTTCTTTTTAGATCGGTTGCCGGCGCGCGCGTACGGCGACCATTTTTATTTTGATTTTTAAAAACGGACGGCGTTTATTGAAGATGCCAAGCAAACCACCCCGACTCTTAATTTTGATGTCGTGCAAACCCTCCCGAAAAATCAAACGCTTTGCGTTTGATTTTCTCGGAATCCGATGAATAAGATAGGATACAGTAGCAGTAGATGCAAACTATAACTGTCAACTGCAGGTGCAATCTGAACTAAAAATTAGAAAACAGAAAGTACAAACAGGACAGTCAACTGCAGGTGCAACCTGTACTGTAAATTGGAATGTATCTGCGGATCGGATTCCGCAAAATACAGACGCAAAGCGTCTGATTTTGCGGGGTTGTTTGCTTGGCTCGAAAAAAGAAATGAAATTAGAATTGAAATTAGAATTGAAATTAGAATTGAAAGTTGAATTAAAAATTCAACCTATTTTCAATGGTGCGTTCCTTCGACAACGGAAAGCCCCAAATCTTCAACCATTTTTTTGATGGAATCAATGTGCGGACACTTGGCGTAACCGTCCATGTCTTTGCACATGCAGGAACTCAAATGAACGGTGGTTGCCCCGAATTTTTGAACGGATTTGCACAACCTTTTGACACGCCGGCCGCTGCAGCCGCCGCACGTAAAAGCGGCCACCATTTCGGCGGAATCGTCATAATCGGAAAAGGCAACGGTCTTGTTGTTGAACGCTTTGAAACAGCCGCCGCCGGAACAGACTTCGGCGACGATATGGCAGCGAACCAAAGCGATTTTGACCGGCTTTTCGGATTCCGGATCTGAAACCAGAGACTGTGTTGATTGGATTTCATGAGACAAATAAATCACCTGTAACGGAAAAACAAAATAAAGCAAAATAAAACAAAATAAAAAACAACATAATGAACGAATGAACAAATCCAACCAATAATAAAAACCAATAATAAAAACCAATAATAAACCAATGACAGAACAATAATAAATTCAATTGAAACAACAATTTTTAATTTAAATTTAAGAGGGATTGAAAAACAAACGGAAAAACATATCCCGTTTGCTTTTCTGAGGTTATAGAATTGTAGACAACGACCCCGATTTATGCCTTTTTATCGAAATAAACGATCGGCTTAATCAAATCTTTGGGTTTGTCGCGCATCAAATAGAAGGCGTCTTCGCAAGCGTCAAGCCCGTAGAACTTGTGCGTGATCATTTTGGACGGGTCAATCCGGCCTTCCAAAATCATGTCAAAGAGGCGTCCCATGCGGCGGCGTCCGCCGGGGCAAAGACCGCCGATGAACTTTTTGTGGCCGCAGCCGAAACCGGAGCCGAATGTCGGAATGAGCAAACCTTCCGGATCGGATTGAACTTCAATGTTGACGACCGTTCCGCCGGGGCGCACCATGTTGAATCCTTCTTCGATGCTGCCGGTACCGCCGCCGGCGATGATGACGACGTCGATTTGGTGGCCGCCGTTTAATTTGAGGACTTGTTCCGCAATCGGACCGTTCTTGTAGTCAATGACGTCGGTTGCACCGTATTCTTTGGCCAACTCGACGCAAACCGGACGGCTGCCGACGGCAAAGAGTTTTCCGGCGCCGCGCAGCGCGCTGCCGGCCACGGCCATCAAACCGACCGGACCGATACCGATCACACAAACGCTGTCGCCGAACTTAATGTCCGCGAGTTCCGCGCCGTGAAAACCGGTCGTGACCATGTCGCCGACCAAAACGGCAGCTTCGAGCGCAACGCCGTCCGGCACTTTGGCAACGTTCATGTCAATATCGTTGACTTTGAAACATTCCGCCATACAGCCGTCTTCACCGGATGATAATTGCATGCCTTGGAAAAGACCGCCTGCGTGCTGGTGGTAAGAATCTTGAACATCTAAGCTGCGCCATTTGGGCGTGACCGCCGGAACCGCGACAACGTCGCCGACTTTAAAGTCTTTGACTTCACTGCCGACTTTGATCACGCGGCCGACGGCTTCGTGTCCCAAAATACGGTTGGGCGTCGCCGGAATGTCGTAGGCGGTGTGAACGTCCGACGTGCACGGACAAATCGCCACCGGCTCCAATAAAGCGTCGTACGGTCCCAAAACGGGAACTTCTTTGTCGACCCAGCCAACCTGTTCAAACGGTTTGATAACACCAAATCCTTTCATCGAAAATAGACCTCCATTTGTAATTTAGATTATAAAACATAATCAATAAACATGAAATTTCGATGTTATTTAAATATTATGCTAAGGAATTTAGGAAGATATGACGAAAAACAAAGAATAAATATAATTAACAAACGTGAGAAATGAATCCGAATAAGAAAAATAAATTCAAAAAGAAAGGTGAATTCAAAAAGAAGGAGGTTACAAATGCCGCCGATTTTAAGAAACCGGCGGCATTTGAAATGTCTGAGACAATTTTATGACTGATTTGTTTTTACCGTTTTGTTTTTAATATTTTGCAATTACTGTTTTGTAACTACTGTTTTGTAACTACTGTTTTGTAACTACTGTTTTGTAACTACTGTTTTGTAACTACTGTTTTGTAACTACTGTTTTGTAACTACTGTTTTGTAATTACTGTTTTGTTGTTACTGTTTTGTAATTACTGTTTTGTTGTTACTGTTTTTGATTTATAATAGAGGGTACAAATCCGAAAACGAATTCGTTAGATGGTAATCAAACGCTTCATGTCGGCGTCCACGTCCGAATTTTTGCTGATGTTAAACGTCTTGATCAAAACATCCAGCACGTTGGGTGAAACACACGCCGGCAAGACCGGTCCGAGAACAATGTTTTGAACATTGAGGGACAAAAGCGCCAGGAGGACCAGGCAAGCCTTTTGCTCGTACCAGGCGATGTTGTAAACCACCGGCAAATCGTTGACGTTTTCAAGACCGAACGCCTTGGCAAGTTCCAGCGCAATGACGACCAACGAGTAGCAGTCGTTGCATTGTCCGGCGTCAAGAACGCGCGGGATGCCGCCGATGTCGCCCAGATCCAGCTTGTTGTACCTGTATTTGGCGCAGCCGGCCGTCAAAATGACCGTGTCTTTCGGAAGCGCTTGTGCAAATTCAGTGTAATACACACGTTCTTTGTGGCGGCCGTCGCAGCCGGCCATGACGACGAATTTCTTGATTTGTCCGCCTTTGACCGCGTCAATCACTTTGTCGGCGACGCTAAGAGTTGCGTTGTGCGCAAATCCGGTGGTGACGGTACCGTCTTCAAGCGGCGTCGGCGCCGGGCATTTCTTGGCCAGCGCAATGATTTCGGAGAAATCCTTTTTGCCGTCCTTGACCGGGATGTTCTTGAGTTTGAGGCCGGTCTTTTTGTCGGAGAAGCCGACCATGTTGGTTGTGAACAAACGGTTGGCGTAAGACTCTTTCGGGGGAACCAGACAGTTGGTGGTCATCAGAATCGGACCGTTGAATTTTTCAAATTCGTCCTTTTGCTGCCACCAGGCGTTGCCGTAGTTGCCGACCAGGTTTGTATACTTTTGGAAGGCCGGATAAGCGTGCGCCGGAAGCATTTCGCCGTGTGTGTAGACATCGACGCCGGTGCCTTTGGTTTGCTCGAGCAGCATTTCCAGATCTTTCAAATCGTGGCCGCTGATGAGAATTCCCGGATTTTTGCCGACGCCGGTTTTGACCGCGGTCGGTGCCGGGTTGCCGTAAGCGCCGGTGTTGGCGGCGTCCAACATGGCCATGACGGTCACGCCGTTGCTGCCGCATTCCAAGAGGAGTCCGACCATTTGGTCCACGGAAAGCGTGTCGTCGAAGGTGGAGACCAAGGCCTTTTCAATAAATTTGTAAATTTCTTCGTTTTCGGAACCCAAGATACAGGCGTGGATGCCGTAAGCGGCCAATCCTTTGAGGCCGTAAACCAATGTTTCCCGAAGGGAGCGAACGTCCACGTTTTCCGTTGCCAGGACGCTGACGTCGGCCGGATTTTTCGCCATCAACTGGTCAAGGGAAATGGTGGCTGCGTCGGCCATCTTTTTGGACGCGCCGGAAAGTGCGGCGGAGCATCCCGCATTGCCGCAGACTTTATGGCAGACGGCGTCGCGCCGTGCAATAGTGTCCGCAATGGACTTTTTGAAATAATCTTCATCGAAGTTGACGTTGGTGAGCGTTGCAAAAAGCGCTTCCATGACGAAAGGACCAAAGGTTTTGTCGTCAACATTCTTTTCCCGCGCCTTCATGTTGCAAAAGGCGTATCCTTTAAGGGCGTAAATCAACTTGTCCTGAAGGACCGCAACATCTTCCTTTTTACCGCACGCGCCGCCGTTGGTGCAGCCGGTTCCGTTAATTGTTTCTTCGCACTGATAGCAAAACATTATATTCACTCCTGTCTGATCAATCGCAAACGAAAAGTCAAATGAAGCGGGAGCAGATTTAAAGCCGCATTCATTTGACGGTTTCATACTTTTTTCGTTTGAAGCAGATTGAAAATTGTTTTTAATTTTTAAAATATGGAACGTAGACGCTCCATATTTTATGTTTTAATTTTTGGTTATTAATTATTTAGTTGGTTTTTGGGTTGGTTTTTAAATGTTTTTGGATTGTTTTTTGTTTTTTCAAAAAGACGTTCTTGGAAGAAATACTATCTTTTTGATAGTTACTAGTAGGAAGATATTTATTTAAATAGTAGATAGTATCTATTCAGATACCTATGAAAGATTGTACGATTTACAAAGTTACGGACCTTGTCGGCAAAAAGTGGACCCTTTGCATTCTTCACGAATTATACAAAGGCGACATGTGCGACAAACGGTTTAATGAATTGAAGAACTGCCTGTGCGACATCACGCCCAAGACGCTCTCCATGCGGTTAAAGGAAATGGAAAGCGAAGGCTTAATTGAAAAAAGAATCGATTCGTCGTCCTTCCCGGTCAAGTGCGAATACACGCTGACCGACAGCGGAAAAGAACTGGTGGAAGTTGTCCAGGCGCTTAAAACCTGGGGCCACAAGTGGAAAGTCGATAACGAGGCTTGCAAAAACACGCTCTGCATTCAGTGTAAAAACTGAAAAAAGGAATCATTTTTATAAGATTTTGGCGTTATTGATTGGAACCAGGGGACAGTTTAGAGATCCCCGGAGGAAAATCAATGTCACCATGGATTTATTTGCTCATCGCCGGTATTTTTGAGATCGTCTGGGCGACCGGATTGAAATATTCAGAAGGATTTACAAAATTGGGACCATCCGCCGCCACCATTGTCGGCATGATCATCAGTTTCTACTTTTTGGCGCAAGCCACCAGAACGCTGCCGCTCGGAACGTCTTATGCGATTTGGACCGGCATCGGAGCCCTCGGAACCGTCATCATCGGCATCCTCGTTTTCAAAGAGCCGGCTTCATGGACACGAATGTTGTTTTTGGGATGTTTGATCGTCGGCATCGTCGGCTTGAAACTGACGTCCGGCGTGTCAACGCAATAATTGAAAAATAACGATCGTTTTTGGATCAGTCGTCAAAAACGAATGCGATAACGCGCGCGGCGGTCGCGGCACACGGCAGCAAACGGGTTTAGCAACACATCGGCACGACAATACGCAGGCACGTCAACACATCGCCATGACAGAACGGTTTCCATTCCGAATGTTATCCCGCAAGTTCCGAACTCTGAACGCCGCAGGCGTGAAGAGGCGGAACTTGGCGATTACTATAAAAATAAGATGAGTGGACAAAACAGCAGATGAGTTCCGTATTTTTAGATTCATTCCGATTTGCACCTACAGATTACTATTTTTAGATTGCAGATTGCACCTTACAGTTAACTGTTTTTAGATTTCAGTTTGCACCTGCAGTTTACTATTTTTAAATTCCAATTGCACCTACAGTTCACTATTTTTAAATTCCGATTGCACCTACTGTTCCCAACAATACAGGTTTTTCCTAATCCGGTCTGTTCTACTGTTGACAACTGAAACTGTGCTTGTCAGCGGTATCCGTAAAATACAGATGCTTCGCATCTGATTTTACGGGATGGTTTGCACGGGAAATTGGAACAAGCAAAATCAAATTTTTAGCGACCGAAGGGAGCCGTTCGCGTAGCGAATTTTAGAAGCAGACTCCCACCGCCCTGAAAAATTCCGAGCGAAGCGACGGAATTTTTGCGTCAGAATTTCCGGGATGGCTTGCGTGATATATTCAAAAACAAGCCACCCATTTTTAAAAATGCAAAAAGAAAATGTATGCCGTAACGCGCGCGCCGGCCGCGGCGCAAAAAAGAAAACAGAAAACAAAAAAGAAAAATCATGATAAGAAGAAAGCAGGTTTAGAGGTGGAGTTTTAAACGCTGCTTTCTTCCTTATGAAAGCTGCCCGGCAATTTGATTGGCATGTGACGCAATCGTAATTTGTGATGGACAAATCTTTGAGGGAACGATTGCAAACAATCACCGGCAGTCGGCAGTCTGTCTTCAATTGAAAGGGTGTCGTGCGGTCCTTTCAACGGAGTCTAAAAAAGATGACAGCCGTGTATATTATTGGAATTTTGAATAAAATTAAAATGAATTTGAGTGGTTTTTTAAGCAAATTTGAAACTTTTAAGTAAATATTGAAACGACAGAGACGCCGTTTCATATTACGTTTTACTTTTCGGTTTGAAAGAGTCATTCAAATTTCCGGCAGCCGGATTTGTTTTCTCTTTGCCGTCCGTTTTTGATTTCGGCGGCGAACAACAGCCGCTTGATCCGTATGCTTTTGATTTGGCGCAGCACCCCGAAGAAGAACAGCTGCTGCAAGATGTTTTTCCGTTCAGCATTCCCCACAGCTTGTAAAGAATCACGATGCCTGCAAAGGCAATCATGCCGTAAACAAGAAGCTGGGGAAGAATGGAAGGATCCATAATTCCGCCTCCGTTTTATTTTTAATTTATTTTTAAGTTTTATTTTTAAGTTTTATTTTTTAAAATGAACTGTACGGTTTCCCGTACAGCATTTCGTACGCATTTACATAATTTTCAACAGACCGTCAGCCGGTGAAGTACATCGAGATGTGCGGCCATCCGACCAAAGCGACCCTGTAGACGATAAAGGCAACCACGTAGGCGATCACGGTTTGGTAAGCCGCCGCAAAGACGGCCAGTTTCCAGCTGTTGAGTTCCCGCTTGATCGTGACAAACGCCACCAGGCAGGGCAAATAGAGGAGACAGAAAACCATGAACGACAGCGCAACCGCCGGTGTGAACGACACCAGAAGTTCTGCCGGAGAATACAGGATTTCAAGAACCGAAACGACGGCTTCTTTGGCGACGAATCCGGTGAGCAGCGCGTCTGCGGCGCGCCAGTCGCCGAACCCGAGCGGACCGAACAGCGGCGCGATGACGGAACCGATGACGCCGAAAATACTTTCGGCCGGATCATCAACGGCTTTGAGGGCGAAATTGTATCCTTGGAGGAACCAAACCACGATCGACATCGCAAAGATGAGCGTTCCGGCACGGATAATGAATCCGCGGGCTTTTTCCCAAATGTGTTTGATGTAAGTATAAATGTCAGGCATCCGGTACGGCGGCAGTTCCATAATAAACGGCGCGTCGGGACCTCTAAAGAGGGTCTTTTTCAAAAGCCAGGCCGAGAAAATGGCAATCACAATGCCGAGCACATAGATGAACAACATGATGATGCCGGCGTGCGCGGCGAAGAACGCGGCGATGAAGAAGCCGTAAATCGGAAGCCGGGCGCCGCAAGACATGAACGGCGTAATCATAATAGTGACTTTGCGGTCCATTTCGTTGTCCAGCGTTCGGGCGGACATGACGGCCGGAACGGAGCAGCCGAAGCCCATAATCATCGGAATGAAACTTTTTCCGGAAAGGCCGATCTTGTTGAAGAGACGGTCCATGATAAACGCCACGCGGGCCATGTAACCGGTGTCTTCCATGAGCGTCAGGAAGATGAACAGAATCACAATCTGCGGAACGAAGGTGAGCACACCGCCGACCCCGGCAATGATGCCGTTGACGACGAGGTCCAACATCCAATCGGAAACGCCGGCGGACGTAAACCAAACCTCGACCCAGCCGGCCAGCGTTTCGTTCAGGAAAATATCGATGGCGTCTGAGAAAATTGAACCGAACCATCCGAAAGACAATTGGAAAACAATCAGCATGATGGCCAAAAAGATCGGGATGCCAAGCCATTTGTTGGTGAGGAGGGCGTCAATCTTTTTGGAGCGTTCGGCCTGAACCTGCTTTTCGCCTTGTTTGACGGATTCGGCGACGATTTTTGTGATTTGATCGTAAACTTCGGACGAATGTTCGTCGAAATCGATCTCATCCGCGGATTTGAGCTGAGATAAATCGAATTTGGTTTTGTCAAACGCGTAGCCGGCTTTTCCGGGAACATATCCGGGCATGTTTTTGTAACTGTGATCCAGGATGTCGTTGCTTTTGTCAATCAATTTTTGAACGCCGCCTTTGGCGACCGACGACGTGTGTTTGCCCATCAGTTTGGCCATTTTGGCGGAAATGCCGGTGCCTTCGATGGCGGAAATCGGAATGACCGGAAAGCCCAGCAGGACGGACATTTTTTCAAAATCAATAATGGTCCCGTTTTCTTCGACTTCGTCCATCATGTTGAGCGCAACGATAACGGAGCAGCCGAGTTTTTTCAATTGAAAAGTGAGATAAAGACCGCGTTCCAGGTTGGTCGCGTCAATAATATTGACGACGAGATCCGGTTTTTCATCAATGATATAATTGCGGGCAATAATTTCTTCCGCCGAATACGGCGTGAGCGAATAGATACCGGGCAAATCGACGACGTCGACGGTTTCTTTACGGCCGTCTTGACCGGTTTTAATATAAGAACCGGTTTTTTTTTCAATGGTGACGCCGGCCCAGTTGCCAACCTTTTGGTTGGAACCGGTCAGCCGGTTAAAAAGAGTTGTTTTTCCGCTGTTTGGGTTTCCGGCCAGTGCAATCGTGTATTTGCCGGACATTTAAGAAACGCTCCCGGTCACTTCTGTCTTGGCAGAGTCGGCGCCGGCAGCCGGGACGGTACATTTGCGGATGTTTTCAACATGGATGCCGGACGCTTCTGTTTTCCGGATTGACAAATTGTAGTTGCGGACGCGCAATTCAATCGGATCGCCCATGGGCGCCGTTTTGACGACTTCCACGCAAGTGCCGGGGGTCACGCCCATGCACAGCAAGCGGTTTTTCAAAACGTTGCTGCCATCGATACCGACAATTTGACAGGTGTTTCCCGGTTTAACTTCTTTTAATGTGTGTGTCATGATTTTTGAATCCCTGTATTTTTATGTTTAAATTTTTGATTTTTTGTTTTTATTTAAAGTAAAGATTATGAGAATAATTATAGGAATAAGAATGAAAATAATTACAACATGATAAGGACGATGATGATAATTTGATGATAATTTGATAATTGAAAAGATTGAAAATTAAGATTTTGAAATTGAATCTTAATTTTCAATATTTTGGATTTTTGCTTTCAGTTTTGATTGATTTCGTTTTTTGGGAAATGACTGAATGGAAAACATATGTATTTTGTTTTCTTTGGGTGTTGTGATTTTGAATTCACTTAGTCTGCTTAATTGGTTTTTTAGAGTTTTAAACAAACAAGCCGTTACGAAAACATATGAATGAGAGGGTTTTTCATAAAACTCATATTTTTTCATATAGGACATTGTTTTTTGTCCGTTTAAAATATTTCGTCGTGACGAAACAAATCCTAATAGACGTACAGAGTATATAAAGGTTTTGGAAACAAATCCGATGAAACTAAAGAAGACAATAAGGAAACCGGACTTGTTTTAAGATGAAATAAATACAGATTTACAGGTTAACATTGAACATTAAATTTCGGATAGCCGAACAATAAAATAATAAAGCAAAAGCGGGTAGAAATAAAGAAAAAACTGAGAAATAGATATAAAAGGAAAATTTAGAACGATCAAAATCAGAGACAATATTATGGACTTAGAAGGCTACGCAAAGCAATTTATAATAAATAACGACCCGGGCGCCGGAGAAAAACTTCAAAAAAGAATCACTGAAATTAAAAACATAACAGACGCGGACGCCAAAAAGATTGCGGACGCGGTGTTGGAAGAAGTGAGTCTGACATTGGATTTGACCGGCGACGTTTTTTCATTTCAAAAATCCGGCGTCACCGTCGGCAATTTCGGCGTCGGCTCGCGCGGAACCGGCGATTTTTATGTACACAGCAAGATCGGCGACGTCATCGGAAAGACGGGCGCTGTTCTCGATGCTTCCAATTTAGATGATTCCGGCGTCGTTTCCGTGCCGTCCGATTTGACCGATTCTTTCGATTTGACCGGTTCTTCCGGACATTCTGATTTGTCCGGCGACAACTCTTTTTTGATTTTGACCGTCGACGGCATGCATTCCCGTTTGAGTTCATATCCGTTTTTGGCCGGCTTTCACGTTGCCCGAGCCGCCCTTCGAGACATTTACGTCATGGGCGCAAAACCGCTGGCAATGTTGTCCGACATCCACGTCGCCGACGACGGCGACGTTTCCATGATTTTCGATCATTTGGCCGGCATTTCCGCCGTCTCTGAACTTTCCGGAATTCCGCTCGTGACCGGCAGCACGCTTCGGATCGGCGGCGACATGGTGATTGGGGACCGGATGACAGGATGCGTTGGCGCGGCGGCCGTTTCCGGCGCCGCGACGTTGACCGCCCGCAAACAAGCCGTTCCGGGGGATTTGATTTTGATGAGCCGGGGCGCCGGCGGCGGAACGATTACGACGGCCGCCATTTATTCGGGCTACGTTGACGCGGAAGCCGTGGTTGAACGGACGCTCAACGTTGATTTCCTGACAGCTTGCCAAGCGATTTTGGATGACGGGTTGAACCGACGGATTCATGTGATGACGGACGTCACAAATGGCGGCATCCGCGGGGACGCGCACGAAATTTCCAAAGAAGCGAATGTTCGCCTCGTCTTTGAGGATGATAAACTGAAACAGTGTGTGGATCCGGTTGTTTCAAAAATGTTGGACGCGCTGTCGATTGATTTCCGCGGCGTTTCGATTGACTCTTTGCTTGTGATTTGTCCGCCGGATGTTGCGAAATTGGTGATGAAAGCCGTTCAAAAGATCGGCAGTGAGATTTTTGTTGTCGGGCGGGTGGAAGAAAAACTTCAAGGAAAGCCGGGCGCCGTTTTGATTCGGAATGGGGAGGAAATGGATTTTAAGCCACTTTTCCGGGAAGCACCGTATACGCCGCTTAAAAAAGCGATTGGTGAACAGACGCCGCCTGACTTTGAAGAAATGAGATTGAAAGTGGATGAGGCGGCAGCGGCATCGATTTTGAAGAAAGAGAGAATTGTGAAGCGGATTCGAGAAAACGGACAGTAATTTTTCTTTTTTACTTTTTTAAAGCCGCCGATTCTTTTTTTGAGATGCGGGGCGGCGCGTTCTTCAAGTCCGTTGGCGGTTTTATTTTTGCACCATGCGAAAATAAGATGCAGTTTTCGGCAGCAGTTGATACATTTGAAGCAAAGCAAATCCTGTATTGTTGGTTACTGTTGTTACATTTGGAGCAAAGCAAATCCTGTATTGTTAGTTACTGTTGTTACATTCGGAACAATCCAAACCATTCTCCCCGCAAGTTATTCAGGACGCTCTGCGTCCTGAATAAACTTGGCGGATTTACCTAAAATGAGATACAGGAACTAATATTCAGAAATTGGTACTTATAGTATCAGACATACTTTTCCAAAACAGCCCGCAGTTCTTCCACGCTCGAAACAAAAGCTTCCAGCGTTTCTTGAATCATCAAATTGACTTTTTCGTTCGGCGTATGAATCCGGAAATCGGTGCGCATGCCGATGATCGGAATACCGGCCGCAAATGCGTAGCCGAGTTCCCAAGCCGTGCCGCTGTCAACGTCCGGACCGTCCAAAACCGCAACCACCAAATCGGATGTGTCCAGACCGGCAAAGCAGCTCGCAAAAATCCCGGATTGGTTTTGGTTGTGGCGCTCAACATCGTTGTCTTCCGCGTCTTCTTGCGGGAAAAAAACGGAAAAACCCATGTCTATGAACATCGAATTGAGTTTTTGATTAAATTCGCGTTCGGCTTGTGAAAAAAGCGGGCCCGCTAAGTAAATTTTGACCATTTGAAAACCTCGGATTTGATTTTGAATAAAAATAAAATGAAAATAAAATAAATTAAACTGAATTCGTTCTTTTGGATTTAACAGTTCCTATTTCAAACTGTGACTTTCAAATTTCAGTCTGCATCTACAGTTTCTATTTTTAGATTGCAATTTTGCACCTACAGGAGACTATTTTAGAATATCAGTTTTGCACCTACTGTTTCTGTTTTAAGATTAGAGTTTGCATCTACAGTTTCTGTTTTTAGATTTCAATTTTGCACCTACGGGTGACTGTTTTAGGATTTCAGTTTTGCATCTACTGTTTCTGTATCGAGATTGCAGTTTGCATTTACTGATTCTGTTTTAAGATTAGAGTTTGCATCTACAGTTTCTGTTTTAGAGTTGCGGGTTGCACCTTCCGTTTTCTATTTCCAATTGCATCTTACTGTAAGTGGTATCCGCAAAATACAGACGCCAAAGGCGTCTGATTTTGCGGGGTGGTTTGCTTGATAAATTGAAAGAGAAACAAATTCCGAAATGGAGCGTAGGAATTTTTGTTGTTCATTTAAAACTGCCGATTCTAAGAATAAAAATAACAAATTTGTTAAAATGTATGTGATTTTTATTTCAAAGTTGTCAAAAAAAGTCCTTCGATTTTTGATTTTAAGGACATGTTTTATATATTCAATATTTCTTTTTTCACTTTTATTAACAAAATATTGACATGAAATAAAAATAACGGGTTCATTCAGGAAAAAGAAATTCCGTTGAAAAAATTGAGAAAAAGGAAGGAAATAAAAATTATGATTAAAGCAGGAATTATCGGCGCGTCCGGATATGCCGGCGAAGAACTGTTGCGGCTGCTGGCCACGCATCCGTCGGTTGAAGTTGTCGCCGCTACCTCCCGGAATTTAGCGGGAAAAAAGATTGCGTCGGTTCATCCCAATTTGTCCGGATTCTATGACAAACTGATGTTCGAAAACTTGAGCAACGATGACATTAAAACGCTTTGCGATGTGATTTTTTTGGCCGTTCCGCACGGCGCGTCTATGGACATCGTTCCCGAACTGCTTGACAAAAGCAACTGCAAGATCGTGGATTTGAGCGCCGACTACCGCCTCAATGTCGCCGATTTTGAAAAGATCTACGGGCAGCCCCACAAAGATCCGCGGGAAGCCGTCTACGCAATTCCGGAAGTTCACGACGTGGCATTGGAACTCAAAAATTCTAAAAATCCGCGCCTGATCGCCAATCCCGGCTGTTTCCCGACGGGTGCAACGCTTGCAGCAGCGCCGCTCGCGAAACTCGGCGTTCTCGACAACGTGATCTTTGATTCGAAATCCGGCATCACCGGCGCCGGCAACACGCCGACGCAAACGTCCCACTTCCCGAATTTGACAGAAAACATCATCCCGTACAAATTAACATCACACCGCCACCTCGCGGAAATGAAGCAGGAGATCTCACGCCTGCAGCCGGGATTTTCAAATGTGTGCTTTACACCGCACGTTATTCCCGCAGCACGCGGCATTATGACGACAGCGCACGTGTTTACGACCAAAAAATACACGACGGCCGAAGTGAAAGAAATTTACGCGAAATATTATGAAAACAAACCGTTCGTCCAACTGGTTGACGGCGTCCCGTCTCTCTTAAACATCCGCGGATCCAACTTCTGTCACATCGGCATCGAAGCGGAAGCCGCCAACAACAGAATTGTGGTCACGTCCGCCATCGACAATCTGGTGAAAGGCGCCTCCGGACAAGCGATTCAAAACATGAACATCATGTTCGGACTCAAGGAAACGGAAGGACTCTGGTTCCCGGGATTGCCGTAATTGAAAAGATAACAGAACAGATGATCAAAATAACAAATTCAAAATAACAAATTAAAAGTTAGAAATTAAGATTCAAATTAATTCAAAATAATAAGATTCAAATTTAAAATAATAAAATTTAAAATTCAAAATATAAGAGGAAAACAAATGATTCAACAAATTGAAGGCGGAATTACCGCCGTTTCCGGGGTTTCCGCCTTTGGTTTAAAGGACGGTAAAAAAGGTCTCGCGATCATTTTGGCTGAAGGACCCGCCGCCGGCGTTTTTACACGCAACAAAGTGATTGCGGCGCCGCTCATTGTCACCAAAGACAAACTCGGCATCAACGGCGGCTATTTATCGGCCGTCATCGCCAACAGCGGAAACGCCAACGCGTATACCGGCGAACAAGGTCTCAAAGACGCGAAAGAAATGACGCGCCTGCTCGCTGAAAAGATCAAAGTCGACGACAAATTCATCGCGGTCGCCTCAACCGGCGTCATCGGCCGCAAAATGGACATGCCTTGGATAACATCCCACATCGACCCGGTCCTGTCATCGGTTTCCGACGAAGAAGAAGGCAGCATCGGCGCGATGCGCGCGATTATGACGACCGACCTCGTCCCGAAAGTTTACGCCTGTGAAGTCAAAACCGACGCCGGAACCTACCGCGTCGCCGGCATTGCCAAAGGCTCGGGCATGATTGAGCCGAACATGGGAACGATGCTCGGATTCGTTTACACCGACGCCGCCGTTGCGTCCGGACAACTTCAAAAATGTTTAACGGCCGCGGTCAACAAGAGCTTTAACATGATTGTCGTCGACGGCGACACGAGCACCAACGACATGTGTCTGCTCACCGCCACCGGAAAAACCGGCGTCAAAATCATTGACGCGGCTGCCGTGGACAGTTTCCAAAAAGCGTTGGATCACGTTTTGATCGAGCTCGCGAAAATGATTGCCAAAGACGGCGAAGGCGCGACCAAATTGGTCGAATCGACCGTGATCGGCGCCAAAACCCAAAACGACGCGAACTTGGCCGCCAAATCCATCGTCCGCTCGCCTTTGGTCAAAACTGCAATTTTCGGCAACGACCCGAACTGGGGACGCATCGTCGCCGCCGCCGGCTATTCCGGCGCCGATTTCGACCAAACGAAAATCACGCTGTCCATATCGAACGGAACAAAAACAGCCGACCTCGTGAAAAACGGCGAAATCATCGAAAAAGACCCGGCCGTTCTCGACGAACTCAAAAAGATCATGTCCGCCAAAACCATTTTCATTAAAATTGATTTGGGCGCCGGATCCGAAACCGCGACCGCGTGGGGCTGCGACTTGACGTACGATTACGTGAAAATCAACGCGGATTACACGACTTAAAAACAAATGAATAAAATCGAATTAGATAGAATTAACAAAATAAAAAAATTCGACAAGTATATTTAGAATCAAAAGAATTGCAAAAAATCATCAAAGGTTTTAATACAATTCCTTTTTTATTTATCGGCTCCGGACTAACACGGCGATATTGTAACCTTCCGGATTGGAAAACATTGCTGGAGATTTTTGCAAATAGAATCAACGATGATGAATTTGCCTATGTTAGTTATGAAAACAAAGCAAAAATAAACAATCCAAATTCAGGATTCCCGGAAATTGTTGATTTAATTGAAAAAGATTTCAATGAAAAATGGTACTCAACTTCTTCTTTTCGCCAATTGGACGATGAATACTTGGAATATGTCCGGGACGGAGCGTCTCCATTCAAAGCTGAAGTCGCCGCGTATGTTAAGAAGAATTCAATAATTCGTCCGGAATGCGAAAATGAAATCAGAAAATTAAGTCAAATTTCAAAGAAAAGTATATCCGGCCTCATCACAACAAATTTTGATTGTTTTTTAGAAAACATAACAGATGGTTACAAAACTTACATCGGTCAAGAAGAACTCATATTTTCACCGATTCAAGGTATCGCCGAGATTTACAAAATACATGGATGCGTCAACAATCCTAAAAGCATCATCATGAATCAAAGCGATTACAATGATTTTGAAAGAAAAAGTTTGTACTTGGCTGCAAAACTGATGACCATATTTATGGAGTATCCAATCATTTTCATCGGATATTCCATGTCAGACCCAAATATTCAGAGAATACTGGAATCAATTATCAATTGTCTTTCAGCTGAAAATCTGAAAAAATTAAAAAACCGATTCATATTCATAGATTATGATGAAAGTTTTCAAGATGTTGAAATAAGTCCGTATACATTTCATTTTGATGTCAAAGCCATCGAAATGACAAAAATAAAAATGAGCCGTTTCGAATTACTTTATGATGCGCTTTCAACAAAAAAATCAGCATTGCCTGCAAAAGTATTACGTTTATTTAAACAAGAATTTTACGATTACACCTTAACGAATATGCCGACTTCAAATTTAAGAGTCGGGTCTATTGACGACACACGTATTGAAGATGAGCATTTAATCGTAGCCATTGGAAAAGCATCTGAAATCGGGTTAATCGGATTAAAGGGGATCAGTGGAGATGATTGGTATGAAGATATCGTCATGGAAAATTTGAATTTTACAGCCGATGACTTGCTTGAATATGCTTATCCAAATTTGATTAAAAATGCAAGTATTTTGCCGTTAAATAAATATCTTTCAATCTGTGAGGGAACTTATCCAAGTTATACCGACGCCAAGATGAATGATTTTGAATCGATCATTAATAGTTCATACAAAAAAAGAAGACATACAATCGCAATTTCTGATCGAAGCGTATTGGGAATTTGGAAACAAAATGATTCATTGGAAAAGAAAACAAGATTAATCGCCCATTTATATGAAGAAGAAATTGACGTTGATGATTTGGAAAGAATTCTTAAAGAAATATTTCAGATGAATCCGGATTTCTTTATAAATGTAAAAGCACCGGAAAAAACGAATGTCAGAAGACTGATTCGAATATATGATTATTTAAAATTCGGAAAAAAGGAACTTTAATGAAAGCAGAATATAAAAGACCACCTTAATAAGCCCCTTCAAATCTTAAACACAATATCAAATAAAGCGCTAATCAGATTAACACCCAATGACAAGTGCTTATTAACAAAACATAAGCCAAACTTGTATAAATAAATGTAACATCATGAAAAATCAAAAATCAAAATTAAAATAAAAATTGAAAAAAAGGAGAGAATCAATTCTTCTCTTCCGGCACTTGCACCGGCAAATCAATGTAAAAAGTCGTTCCTTCTTTTTTGCTGCTCGTAAACCCGACTTGGCCGCCGAGATATTGCTCGCCCAGAAGCTGAACGCTGTAACTGCCGAGGCCGCGGTTGTCGCCTTTGGTGGAAAACTGTTTCTTAAAAATATGCGGTTTGAACTCTTCCGGAATTTCGGAATCGTTGTGCACCCAAAAGCGGATAAAATCCATCGGATAACAGTCGCCGGCCATGTGAGCGGCGTCCTTGCAGTCGCTGCCGTTGCCGCGTCCTTTCCGGTGGCCGTTGTTTTTCGGATGGCGCAGTTCGGAACCGATGACGACCATACCGCCGGAATCGGTGGCTTCGAGCGCGTTTTTCATCAAATTAATCAAAATGCGGGACAAAAGAACTTTATCCGTTTGAACCGGAACCGATTGCGAATCCGGAGAAATTTCAATCACTTTGC
Source organism: Methanolapillus africanus (assembly GCF_032714475.1). NCBI lineage: Archaea > Methanobacteriati > Methanobacteriota > Methanomicrobia > Methanosarcinales > Methanosarcinaceae > Methanolapillus > Methanolapillus africanus. The sequence continues at coordinate 341,278 of NZ_JAWDKD010000018.1, forward strand.
CCTTGGAAACATCGTGATTTTCGAATTTCATCGCCGCCGATTTGAGAACATCAACCGTGTTGACGTCGCTTCTGAGGACTTTTAAATCGCCGTTTTCAGCCAGCGTAATCTGGCGGTAAGACTGAATCTCTTCAATGAGAGAATTACATAACTCAAGCGAGCTTGAAACGTATTTTTGAATTTTGGCCGGATCCGAATTTTCAGACATCAATTCCAAAAAGCCATGAAGACCGCCAACCGAATTCAAAAGGTCGTGAAGAAAAATGCGCTCGTGACTGCTTTTGATTTTGTCGTCGGAATCATAAATAGACGGACCTGCCGGTGAAGACGGAGAACTCAAAACATGTTCAGACGTTGAGCACAGAGGCACCGAATCCGATAAACCCGGACCGGATTTGGCCTTCAATGTTTCCGATTTGTTATCTGCAGTCATAAAACACACATCGTCAAATAGAAATGATATTTAATAAGAATCTGGCATTATATAATACATTTGTCGAATTAGATTATAACAGAAATATGCAATAGAAGAATTTAATAAAAATATATCGATGAATTAAAAGTGCGGCTCACCCAAAAATATCGAAAGTATAACCAGAGACGAGAAGACGTATTGAACAAAATCAAAAGAATTCACGCCGTCTGATTCGAATCAATTGAGCTCAGATGCGGTTCTTACAGTACGGACAGCGTCGGCCGGTCGCAGACCATGCGCCGCTGAAATTATCCAAATCGATCAAAGCCGGAACATAGATTTTGCATTTTTGACAATAATCCACGCCGCCGCAAGTGATACATTGATCCGACGTTTTTCTCAAAGACCCGATAGAGTAGGCATTATACAAAATCAAGTGCGGAGACGAACCGCAGCGATGACAATTTTGATCCGCTATGCTGTAATAACGCGTCAGTTGGCTGCCGCTGATCATTTCCCGATCATAGACTCTTTCATGAACATATTTCACAACCAATTTCCCGCACGATGTGCAGACACCCTTTGACGGCGAATGAAATTCTTGTTTGCATAAAACGCAAACGCAATCCTTGACATCATGTTCTTCATCACGTTTCCGACCGCATATTTCACAAACGCATCCATGCCATTTGTGACCGGAATTTTGAGTTTGTTCACAAATTTCGCATTTGCATCCGTTCCATTTGTGATCCTTGTATCGGACATATCCGCACCGTTCACACGTGCAGCCATTCCATTTACAACCCAAAAGATAACAAACAATGCTCATCAAGTTCCTCCCGACACATTCCGTTTATGCGATCGTTTACTATTTTTGAATAAAAAGGAAAGAAAAACAAAAAGCAAAATGAAAAATGAAGAAAACAAAAAGCAAAATGAAGAAAACAAAATAAAAAATAAAGAAAAAAAGATTATTGGGGAATGTTGCATTCCTTAACAACAATCTTTTCATCCGGCTTGGTCGGCGAGCGTTTCACCGTCACGTCAACCACCGGCGCTTTGGCGTAAACTTGTTTGCTCCAGGAAATAATGTATCCGTCCGCCATCGGGGACACTTTATATTCGGAAGTTTTCAGTTTTTCACCGCAGTTGCACATCACGTCGGCTGTGAATCCTTTGAGCAATTTCAATCTTTTCACTTCGCAGCGGCTGATTTCAAAGAAGTCTTCGTCCGCGATGTTGTTCCACAGGAACGGATTCATCAAATAGACGTGTTTCAAGTTGACCTCGTCGGAAACCTGCGCGGCTTTGGCGGACGACGACGACACGAAGGACGCCGGCGCGTCGGGATTGCCCAAATCCGCGTTTGTCGCCACGTTCGGCAATTTGTCGGAGATTTTTGAAACCGCCGGTTTGCTCTTTTTCTCGAGCGGCTGAATTTTGAATTCGTCATCGGTTGCGCCGAGCATTTCCAAAGATTTTGCGTGCGCTTCGTCAAACGTCATCGGTTTTCCGCCGAGAGCGGCCAGCAGATCGGACAAAGCGTTAAATCCGGTGAGCAATGTTTCGCCTGCGTCCGTGGACAAATTGATCAAACGGCCTTCCGAGTTCATGACCGAACCTTTTTTCTTGTAGAACGGTTCGGACGCAATCACAACATTCGCATCGTTGCAAGCGGATGTGTAGCGCGACGACTGAACAATCAAAGCGTCCAAGTTTTCAAGCGTCTCCTTGACGTGGTCGTTCAAGCAGATGTCGATCAAATCGGATTCCAAACAGTACAGCACTTTGATGCTGCCGTCGTCGATTCCCGCCAAGATGTCGTCAAACGATTTTTGTTTGGTGTGTTTGGACAAATAACCAGCGCCGGTTGAATTCATGAACGGGCGCAGGAAAAGCATGTTGCCTGATTCCGGTCCCTTGCCGGCCGATAACTCGACGATTTCCGCCAAGCGTTTGGCGTGCGTGTACGGCGTCAAGTCGGAAATGACCAGCGTGTCGGCGTCCGGTTTGAAATCGACGTCGTAAAGGCTCATTTCCGGCGTCAGCAAGACGTTTTTGTCGGCGATCGGGAATTCTTTGAGACCGAACGAAATGATTTCAGCGCCTTTGCTTTTGGCGCGAATCAAACGGCGGACCAAGAGCGGATACGACACATACGGGTCAACCAAGAGGTAAATTTTCTTGGCTTGGGCGACATCGTCATAGGTGACGCCGCGGCCCGTGTACGCGTGAAGTTTGCCGATGGATTTGAAAAGGCCGGTCATGCCGGTATTGACCGGAACGCCCAGCTTTTTGCCGACTTCCATGAACATCAAATGTTCTTCATTGGCGGCATTGCCGATCGACAAAAGACAAACGTTTTCCGGTTTGGCTTTCTTGAGAATCTCAGCCGCTTTGGAAACGGCGGTTTTTGTGTCCGCCTCGTCGCCGTCAATCATGGTTTGAGCCGGACAGAAGTTCTTCGCCAGCTGAACGCCGAAGCGGCAGAGCTTTCCTTCGTTGACCGGTGACGCTTTTCGGTAATCAATGTGAAGCAGCGGTGCGCCGCAAGCGGTTCCGGTCGGAACGTCGGTCATGATTTCGCGCATGTAAACGCCGCAGCCGAAACCGCAGCCTGAACAAACGGTGGAATAAACGTTTTCTTTAAAGACGACGTCGCAGACTTTCGTCCCGTCCGTGTTTCCCGTACCGGTGCCGCACGGACCTGTGTTGTTATTGTTATTGGCTGCCATTTACTGCACCTCCTCGAGTTTGATTTCAAAGAAAGGCGGCGTCCGGTCGTCCATTCCGGTTGTGTATTGGAGTTCGTCCTGAATCGGGTTGGCAAACTTGCGGTAGAGGCGCGCGAGCGGAATGTCCGCCGGACACACGTCCGAGCATTGGCCGCAGCCGACGCAGGAATCCATCAAGTGCAGGAACCGGATCATGTGGAAAAGCGAAATGTCGTAGCTGTCCGATAATTTGTCAAAGGACGTACATTTGGCTTCGGGACCGCAAGCGCAGGGCGGGCAAACGGTTTTACAGGCGCCGCAGTGAATGCAGTTGACAAGCTCCTTTTGGAAAGCCGCCAACTTGTCGCCGTCGATCGGCGCAAACACTTTTTCTTTGGTTTTGGCCGACATTTTCAGCATGATGTTGTTGGTTTTGCCGCGCGCTTCCGACGCTTGTTCGCTGGCCGCTTTGACTTCGGCGTAGCCGTTGTCGACTGCGTTTCTCAAGAACTGAGCGCCTCTTTCAGTATTGACTTCGACGAACGTTCCCTTGCCGGATAAATCTCCGAGAACGCCCCAGTTACCGCAGGCCAAATCAGCGTTGGTCGCGATTTTCACAATACAGTAGCGGCAGTTTTCACGGCGGCCGTTGTCCTCGATTTCCATTTCGTCAATGGATTGAGAGTGGTGGGCGCCGTCCTTGGTTTCCATAATCAGCTGTCCCTTTTCGATTTCTTCGCCGCAGACGTCGTCCGGATTGAGTTGGTAAACTTCTTCCACGACCCGGCGGATCTTGTACGGCGGAATGGTGCCGCCGCAGTTGAGACCGATGGTGAAAACTTTGTCCAGATTGATCATATTCCGCTTAGCTTGTTCACGGATGCCGCGCATATCGCACGGTTTGACGGCAATCGCAATGTTGGCGTCATTCTCAAAGTGGCGCAGGTATTTGGTCGGGTTGGAAATCAGCATGTGCATGGAACCGGCCGATTCGTAAATGTCTTGAACGTTGGACGTCAGAACCGGAACCGCTTCAAACTGGTTGGATTTTTTCAACACGACGGTGTTCGCCACAAGTCCTTTTTCAAGCGCAGCCGCGAGAACGGCCGTCACGAGACCGCCGGAGCCGCCGCGTTTACGGACGTCGGCGTCGGCCGACCAGCCGATGTATTTGCCGCCGACTTGGATGTCGGACCCTTTGAGAGCGTCGCCTGCAACGGAAACGGCGGGCGGTTTGGGGGCGCCTTCCGGCGGTTTTCCGCCGGGTGCCGCGCCGGCCGGTGGTGCGCCTGCGGGAGCGGTTCCTGCAGGAGCTGCGCCGGTGGGTGCTGCGGGTGCTGCTGCCGGTGCGCCTGTTGCGGCTGCCGGTGCTTTCTTTTCAATATTTTCCGGGGCGGTCATCAGATCACCCCTTCGCGGCGGAGCGGGCTGGGGCCCAGCGCTTTGACCTTTTCCACCATTTCGCGGACAAATTCCGCAAACTGCTGTCCTTCCGATGCGGAAATCCACCGGAGCATCAATCTGTCGTCTTCAATTCCCATTTCATTCAACATCGATTTGATAAATTTGTATTTCACAAGCGTTTTGTCGTTGCCGTTGACGTAGTGGCAGTCGCCGATGTGGCAGCCCGTGATCAAAACGGCGTCAGCGCCTTCCAAAAAGGCGGTGTAAATGTGAACGGCGTCCACACGGCTGGAACACATCACACGGACCACACGGATGTTGGGCGGCTGCTGGAATCTTGCAATTCCGGCGCCGTCGGCTCCGGCGTAAGAACACCAGTTGCAGCAAAACATCACGATTTTCGGTTCAAAGTCCGTATTCGTTGCCGGGCAGTGGGAAACTCCGGACTGAGTATTGTCCTGCATGTCGGTTTTTGCGTCCATTAGTTCACCTCCTCCTCAAAGTAGAACACACTCTTGATCTGAGACAGCAATTGCTTATTCTCAAAGTGTCCCTGTTCAATCGCGGCCGTCGGGCACGCCATCGTACAGCAGCCGCAGCCTTTGCACGCCGCCGGATTAATGACGGAGCGGACCGCCTTAAAGGATAGGCCTTTCTTGGTCACGATTTGTTCTTCCATCGTAATCGCATGGTACGGGCAAACATCTTTACAAGCGCCGCAGCCGACGCAGACATCCAAGTTCACGCGGGACACTTCCGCCGGAGACTCCAAGAAATCGCGGGACAGAATCGTGCAGGCGCGGGATGCCGCCGCTTGGGCTTGAGAGATGGTTTCTTCGCACAATTTGGGCGACTGGGCAAGACCGCAGACGAAAACTCCGTCCGTTCCGAAATCGACCGGGCGCAGCTTCGGGTGAACTTCGAGGAAGAAGCCGTTTTTGTCCAGCGGCACCTTCATCATCGGCGCCACCTCGTGGTTGCCTTCTTCTGCAACGGTGGCCGCGCTGATAATCACACAGTCGGCCGGCAATTCAAAGTCCAGCCGGGTGGTGAGGTCGTGGAGTTTCACGACGTTGCCGTCGACGACCGGCGGCTGGTTTTCGTCGTACATCAGGAAGTGAATGCCCATTTCGCGGGCCTTCGTGTAATATTCTTCGTACATGCCGTACGTGCGGATGTCACGGTACAGGATATAAATTTCAGCGTCAGCATGCTGTTCCTTATATTGGATCGCATTTTTGACGGAGTTGGTACAGCAAATTCTCGAACAGTAGGGGCGCTCGCTGTTGCGGCTGCCGGCGCACTGGATGAAAATCAAATCTTTCCAGCTGCCTTCCTTGTTGTCGATCATTTCCTTAAATTCAAGCTGCGTCTTGACGATCGGGTTTTGTTTGTAGCCGAACAAGCCGTCTTGCCGGAGTTCATGGCCGCCGGTGGCGATCACAATCACACCGAAATCCAGTTCGGAAACAGCGGCTTTACTGCCGTCGTCCGTGACGATTTTGCCGTGGAAATTGCCGACCGAACCGCTCACGTCTTCCATCACGGAATTGTAATGAATGTGGATTCTCGGGTTGGTGGTGGCCGCTTTGACCATCGGTTCCAAAATCGAGGCGTAGCTTTGAAGCGGGCGGATGTTGCCGCCGAGCTTGTCGGTCTTTTCAATCAAATCGACTTCGTAACCGTTGGCCGCGAGTTCGTTGGCCACGGTCAGACCGGCGACGCCGCCGCCGAGAACGACCGCGTTGTGCACAAGCGACAGCTGTTGGCTGTAAAGCGGGGTGTAGAACCGGACTTTTCCGGCCGCCTGGCGCACCAAATCTTTGGCTTTAGCGGTTGCTTTTTCCGGGTTGTCGTGGTGGATCCAAGAGCAGTGTTCGCGGATGTTGGCGAATTCAAAGAGCCACGGGTTCATGCCGGCTTCCTGACAGGTTTGCTGGAAGAGCGGCTCGTGGGTTCTCGGCGTACAGGCCGCCACGATGAAACGGTTGAGGTTGTAATCGCGAATCATTTCCAAAATGCGGCCTTGGGTGTCGTCGGCGCAGGAATACATTTCTTCTTTGGCGATGATGACGTCGGGCAAAGTGGACGCGTATTCCACGACGGCCGGCACGTCGACGACGCTGCCGATGTTGGTGCCGCAGCGGCAGACGATGACGCCGATGCGGGCGTCGCCCGACACCGGAGTTTCCGGCGCGATTTCAACGACGGCTTCCAGGGATTTGCGGGCGCTGTTGAGAAGCGCGCCGGCTTTGGACGCCGCGCCGCTGGCTTGCGCCACGGATTCCGGAATATCTTTGGGACCTTGAGCGACACCGGCAGTGAAAATGCCGTTCTTGGAGGTTTCGGTCGGGGATTCGACTTCGGTTTTGACAAAACCATATTTGTCGAGTTCGACACCGAGGGTCTTTGCGAGTTCTTTGGTGGAGTCGGGGGCGTTGAGTCCGACGGACAAGACGATTAAATCAAAGTCTTCTTTGGCCACCGCGCCGTCGTCGCCTTCGTATCTCAAATAAAGCGTGCCGTCGTCGCGCACATCGACGCCGGACGGGCGGGAGTTGATGAAACGAACGCCGTTTTCATCCCGGGCGCGCAGCGCGAATTCTTCGTAACCTTTGCCGAAAGTTCGGAGGTCGATGTTGAAAATCGCCACGTCGACTTCGGGGTGGTGGTCTTTGATCAAACGGGATTGTTTGACCGCATAGGTGCAGCAGACGGATGAGCAGTACGCTTTGTTGATTTCCGGGTTTCTGGAACCGATGCATTGGATGAACGCGATCTTTTTCGGGAGTTCGCCTTTGGACGTTTGAATGTGTCCGCCGAACGGTCCGGAGGCGTTGGTGTAGCGCTCAAATTGAAGCGCGGTCACGACGTCAGGGTGGTCGAAGCGGTAGGCTTCAAGCAGTTTCGGATCAAAGGCTTTGAATCCGGTCGCCATGATGACGGCGCCGACGTGGATGTCAACGACTTGATCTTTCAGTTCATAGTCAACAGCGTCGCGCTGGCACACTTTTTTACAGTTGCCGCATTTGCCTTTTTGAAGCATGATACAGTTTTCCGCGTCGATGGTGACGATTTTCGGAATCGCCTGGGTGAACTGGAAGTAAATGGCTTTTCTCTTAGACAGGCCTTCTTCGAATTCGTCGTCGACTTTTTTCGGGCATTTTGCAATACAATCGCCGCAGCCGACGCATTTGTCGGGGTCGATGTAGCGGCTCTTTTTGTTCACGGACACCGTGAAGTTGCCGACGTCGCCGGACAGGCCGACCACTTCGGCATATGTCATGAGTTCAATGTTTGGGTGGCGGCTGGCTTCCACGAGTTTCGGGGACAGAATACAAGCGGAGCAGTCCAATGTCGGGAACGTTTTGTCTAACTGAGCCATGATGCCGCCGATGGACGGTTTGGATTCAATCAGATAAACCTTGTAGCCGCTGTTGGCCAGGTCGAGCGCGGATTGAACACCCGCAATACCGCCGCCGATCACGGCAACGGCGCCGACCGCGGAGGTTGTTGTGTTGGCTGCCATATTTAAGCCTCCTCCTTCTTCTTTTGGGACAACGCCAAGATTTTTTGTTCAAAAGCCGGGTTGGTGGTCGTGTTCATTTGAATGCCGAGTTCCTGCGGGGTGTGACCGAACGCCAAACCGAGAAGCTGCGCGTAGTGAAGCACCGGAATGTTGTAGTCTTTGCCGGTGGTCTTTTTCAGCTGCGCCTGGCCGGTGTCAAACTGAAGGTGGCAGAACGGGCAGGCGTCGACGATACAGTCGTATTCTTCCCGTTTCAGAATGTCGAGTTTCTTTTCCGTCATTTTGAGCGTGGTGTCAAGGAATGCGGAGCGTGCGCCGCCGCCGGCGCCGCAGCAAAGAAGCTTGTCTTCATAATCGACGCTTTTCGCGCCGGTCGCGTCGACCAAGTCATCAAAGAAGCGCGGATTTTCGGCGCTGCCGAGTCCTTCTTTTTCTTTGGACGGGCGGATGAGGTGGCAGCCGTAGTGGACGGCGACTTTAATGCCTTCCAGGGGAACGGTCACTTTTTCTTTGATCGCGTCGGCGCCGACGTCTTTCGCCAAAAATTCCATGATGTGGCGGACTTCGATGTCGCCTTTGTATTGCATGCCGACTTCGGAGAGCTTTTCGTTGACTTCCTTTTTGTGATCAGCATCGTGTTTTAAAGTGTGATTGGCTTCGCCGAGGGATCCGAAACAGCCGTTGCAGACGGTCAGCAAATCCATGCCCATCTGTTCGGACAAAACGATGTTGCGGCTGGCTAAGGTGAGCCATGTGGTTTTATCAAAAGATTTGAAAACGCCGGGCGCCGGACAGCAGGAAGCGCCTTTAAGCTCCTGAAGATCGACCCCGAGTTCCTTCATGACCCGACGGGAAGCGAGCTCGATTCCCGGGTACCGGTTCGGCGCGACGCAGCCGAGGAACAAAGAAAGACTTTGATTTTCTTTTTTAGATTCTGTAGCAGACATAATAGACATAAACTCCCAAAAACATCAAAACCGCTGAAAGCCCGGTTGATGTTTTCATTCATTCAATGACAGTGTAATTATAGTGATTTATAATGATGAATAAAATGAAATTAAAATGAAAATTTCACTTATTTTTTCGCGACCAGTGTATCGAATTGGCAGGCTTTGAGGAGTTTTTTCACTTGCTCATAAGCTTCCGGATACATGTGAACCGTCGGCGGCACTTCGGTGAGGCCGAGTTCTTTGCGTTTCTCTTTGTTGGAATCGTTGATCGGGACGGCGTGTCCGGTGGTGACGACGAAATTCGCGACGTCTTTGTGGGGCTCAAGCATGATGCCTTCGTGAACCGCCATCGTGCGCATGCGCAAAAGCGTGTCCACGTTGAGAACGCCTTCAGGGCACCGTTCCTGGCATTTGTAACAGGTCGTACAGTACCACAAGTATTCGTCGTTTAAAATACGGTTTTTGAGTCCGAGACCGGCCATTCGCATATACCGTTTGATATCGAAATTGGGCTCGATGTCCTTCATCGGGCATCCGGTCGAGCAGCCGTTGCAATTGAAGCACAAGAGAACTTTTTCAGTCCCTTTGTCTTTTTTAAGCTCGTTGAAAAAGGTTTTATCGATTTCTGAAGAGTTGATTGATTCTTTCACGAAATATCCCTCTCATATCCAAAAACAAAACCGGGGACGCCGGCAAAATGAGTTTTTGAAATGTTTTAATGAATAAATAAACAATAAATTTGAAGAATTGTTTTGCCGTTTTGGGGTTAAAATAAAGATAAACAGGAATGAAACTGAATACAAGCGGCTCTGTTTCAGACACTATTTATATAATGATAAATTATGAACATATGCAAAACAATTAAATCATATATAAATTCTGCCATTGCGGAACGGGGTTAACAATAGAAGACGACATCTCATTTTAAATATAAATTCCAATTGAAAATAAATGTTAACAATAGAGGAAACGTTATTGGCGGTTTGGTTTGGGGCGGCTGCGGGCGCGCGCGTTATGGCGACACATTTTTTTGAGATTTCAAAACCGTGGGGGCGGTTTTAGGATAAAACAAAAATGATGGAACGGTTTTTTAAAACTTCAAGCAAACCGTCCCGTAAAATCAGATGCGAAGCATCTGTATTTTACGGATACCACTCAGCAGATACAATTTAGATCGAAAACTGAGGTGCAAATCAGATCAGATAAGCAACTGTATTGTTGGAAACTGAAGGTACAAATCGGTACCAAATAATATCTGTATTTTTAGAAACGACAGGTGCAAATCCGTACCAAGTAACAACTGTATTGTTAGAAACAGTAGGTGCAATCTGTACCATAAAATAGAATGTATCTTGCAGATGGATTCCGCAAAATACAGACGCAAAGCGTCTGATTTTGCGGGATGGTTTGCTTGACATCTTTAATTTTACCGAATTATTTTTCCGCGACCGTAGGGAGCCGTTCGCGCAGCGAACTTTCTGAAACAGACTCACACCGCCACTGAAAAATTCCCAGCGAAGCGACGGAATTTTTGCGGGATGGTTTGCTTGATTTTGAAAAAATGAACGTTCGGTTTTTCAAAAACTCAAAACAAAAAGTGTCGCCATAACGCGCGCGGCGCCGCCCGCATCAAAAAACAGAAAAATGAAAATATAAAACAGAAAAATGAAAAAAGAAAAAACAAATGAGTGACAGAATCACTCATTTTTATTTAAGCAGATTCAGCCACAACACCGTCAACGGTTGTTGTTGCTGTGGTTTCTTCTTCTTTTTTAAACAAGTCGTCAACCATTTTCTGCGACGGCGGTTTTGTCATCAAACTGACGACGATGGCCACGATGATGGACAACGGCGTTGCAATCAAGATCGGGTCGACGTACGCCATACTCGGGATGAGCGTTGAGACGCCGAACAGGGCTTCACAAATGCCGATCGGGCCGGATTCGGCGACGTGGACAAACACATACCAGAGGATACTGGCAAGGAATCCGACGGCAAAGCTTGCGTAGGCGCCGGCTTTGGTCATTCTCTTCCAGAAGAGCGCACCAGCGTACATCGGGAGGAACGCGGCGGTACACATGCCCATGAAGATCGCGGTGGCGCGGGCGATGATGCTTCCCGGCAAGTAGAATGCCAAGATGACGGCCACAATGATGGTCACGATGATACCGATTCGTGTGAACAGGATGGTGTGGACGGATTTTCCTTTGAAAATACCGTTGCGGACCAAGTCGTAACCGACGGCAGTGCCCATGGTGTGGAATTGGGATCCGGCGGTGGACATGGCGGCCGACAGCAAACTGAGCATGAAGATGAGAACGAAAATCTCAGGCAACGCGCTGTTGATGTAAACAGGGATGATCGCGTCCAAATTTCCGCCGACAGCGTCAATGGCAACTTTTCCGGTCGTGTTGTAGAAGAACACGTTGGAGAGCGGACCGACAATGTAAGCGACGCCGGCCATCATGAAGATGAACGGACCGCCGGCCAAAACGGCGCGTTTCAATGTCTTTTTGTCTTTGACCATCATGAAACGAACAGCCAGTTGCGGCTGCGCGATAATACCGATACCGACACCCAAGATGAGGGACGAAACCATTGTCCACCACAACTGTGATCCGAAAACCGGCATGGATGTCCACCCTTGATGACCGATGGCGACCAAATTCGCGGGAACGAGCGAAGCCATGTTGCTGAGCGCGGTATGAGCTTCAATGACGCCGCCGAGTTTGACGTAAGTAAGGACGAGCAGCAGGAACATGCCGACGAACATAATAATGCCTTGGAACGCGTCGGTGTACAGAACGGAGATCATGCCGCCGACAATAACGTATGCGGCAACGAGGATTGTAAAGATAATGAGCGCGGCTTTGTAATCGAGGCCGAGCGTTGTTTCAATAAAGCGTGCGGAACCGATGAGAACGCTGGCCGCGTAAAGCGGCATGGTAACGGCGATAAAAATACCGAGCCAGGATTGAAGGCCGCGGGATTCAAAGCGTTTGCCGATAAATTCCGGGAACGTGGACGCGTGAAGGAACTGTCCCATCCGGCGCATAATCGGTCCGAAAACCAAGAAAGCGATGATGATGCCGACGAGAATGTTCAAGAAAGCCAGCCACAGCATCCCCATGCCGTAAGCAGCCGCGACGCCGCCGAATCCGATGATGGCAGACGTGCTGATGAAGGTGGCGCCGTAGGAAATCGCCATGACGAGCGAGTTGGTTTTTCGGCCGGCGACCATGTAGTCGGCAGCATTTTTCGTCTTTCTGTAGCCGTACCAGGCCAAGGCAATGGTTGCAGCCAAGTAAATAGCGATTAAGAAGAGCAATGCGGGCATGTTGATCCCGGTGGAATGGAATAAATCCGGCGGGATGATATCGTTGACGGACGAGGCCGCCGCAACGGATGTGAAAGAAGATGAATCAAACATAGTTATAACAGTCCTGTGAAATGATGATGAAATTGTGATTTAAAGTCAATGCAAATAAGTTATGCAAATATGAATCGAATTCAGTTGTCGTTGTTCCAGTGCCGGATTCCATAATACATGCACCAGAGGGCTGCGAAAATAGACAACAGATAAGCGCTCCAAACGAGGGGATCAACAATTCCAAGAAACATTTAACAACATTACTCCTGTAAATTTTAATTTAATTTTTAATCTTTAGATTAAATTTTTACCTTCAATTCTTAAATTTTTATTTTTAAGTTTCAATTCTATATTTATTTAATTAATTTTATTGACCGTTTTGATTAAAATTGTGTGTAAGTATCGGCATCATATATTAATTATAGGATTATGATTGCTGAAACTTTGTGTCACTTGCTACCATGACACACTGTGTCACGGTCGACAAATGAACAAAGGGTGTGGAAAGTATATAAAAGATTTGCTTGCGAATGTCAGGGAATCATTTAAAATATAATTCAGTCAGAATTGTTGTTGCTACTAATTTGAAAATTCGTAATAACCGTTAAATAGGGTAACGTCATTTGGACTCACAGATTATTACAATATTACAACATGACACAAAAGTAACACAATCGGAGTTTTCAAATGCATATTTCAGAAGGTGTTCTCCCGGCCTGGCTTCTTGCCGCCGGCTGGCTGTTGACGATCATATTATTAGCCGGCAGTTTGTGGTGGGGAAAGAAAAGCACGGACGACATGAATCAAAAGATTCCTCAAATCGCCGTGATGACCGCCGCCTTTTTCGTCGCCTGCATGTTCCGGATTCCGCTGCCGCCAACGTCCCTCCATTTGGTGCTTGCCGGTTTGGTCGGCATACTTCTTGGACCGTTCGCATTCGTCTGTATTTTCATCGGACTGCTGCTTCAAGCACTGCTGCTTGGAAACGGCGGCCTTGCCGTTTTGGGCGTCAACACGTTCATCATGGGATTTCCGGCATTGCTCGGATATTTGGTTTTCGTCGCGCTGTCCAAAAAGACGAACTACGCAATCTCCGGCGCCGTTGCCAGCGTCTTTGCCATCCTGATTTCCACCCTGATTTTGGGCGTTGTGCTCATTTTCGGTGGAATCACTTTCGGCAGCATTGACAGCGTTCAAGCGTTTGCGTCCCAATTTGCCATTTTGGAAAGCGTCATGAAAACGTTGGCCGGTTCTCCGTGGCTGCTGACGTTTGCGCTCCTGATCATTATGAATCTGCCGCTTATGATTGTGGAAGGAATAATCAGCGGACTGATTGTGCCGTTTATTGCAAAAGTGAAACCGGAAATGTTACCGGAAAAGAAAACGGCAGCTTCATAAGTAATGTATTCACGAAAATATTATTCACAAAAATATTACACAAAAACATTTATTAAAAACCCCAAGCAAACCACCCCGTAACATCAACCGAAAAATTCCGTCGCTTCGCTAGGAATTTTTCAAAGGCGGTGGAACTCGGAATACATAGAATTCGCTTCGCGAATGGCTCCCTCCGGTCGCAGGAAATAATTTGTCAAATTAAAATCCCAAGCAAACCATCCCGTAAAATCAAACGCGATAGCGTTTGTATTTTACGGATACCACTCAGCAGATACAGTTAAACAGAAAACTGTAGATGCAAATTGGTTTTATCATCTGTATTTGCAAACTGTAGGTACAATCTGAAATCAAAAAACAGAAAACTGTAGATGTAAATTGGTTTTATCATCTGTATTTGCGAACTGCAGGTGCAAACTGAAATCCAAAAACAGAAAACTGTAGATGCAAGTTGGTTTTATCATCTGTATTTGCAAACTGCAGGTGCAATCTGAAATCTAAAAACAGTCAACTGCAGATGCAAACCAGAACTGTAAACAATAATCTGATAAAATTACACATTCCCAACTGATCGTAATCCGCAAAATACAGACGCAAAGCGTCTGATTTTGCGGGATGGTTTTCTTGGGAATGTTAGAACAGCCAAACCAAATATTTTGCGACCGGAGGGAGCCATTCGCGAAGCGAATTTACAGAAACAGACTCCCACCGCCCTTGAAAAATTCCTAGCGAAGCGATGGAATTTTTGCGTCAGAATTTGCGGGATGGTTTGCTTGACATTCAAAAATGAAAATAAGATAAGTTATCAAAAACAAAATCAAATATAAACAGGAGATCCAATATGAAAATTCAAAAAACCATCTCTTTACTTGTCCTTTTCAGCCTCATGCTGACGATGCTGGCCGCACCGGCCGCAGCGCACGGAACGTACATGACTTTGGAACCCAACGGCGTCAAAGTTCAAGCCTGGTACCAAGGAAACGAACCGATGGCGAACTGCGATTATCAAGTTTACGCAATTTCCGTCAGCAACGGAACCGAAACCGAATCTCTTTATTTGACCGGAAAAACAGATGACAACGGAACAGCTGTTTTCGACATCAAACCGGGCGTCAATATTTACCGCGTCAAAGTCATTTCAGGCGAACACGCAGCAGAACGCCGGATTGATTTGGCAGCCGGATCTTCGGGCGCCGCCGGCGACCACAGTCACGTTTCTTGGTTTAACGTCTTTGCCGGACTCGGATATATCGTCGGTATCGCCGGCATTTTGATGTACTTCATGTCCCGGAAGCAGAAAAAATAATTTAAATCAAAAACAGAAATGAACGCGTAAAATTCAAAAACCAATAGAAACCGTTGCCGTGAAAAAATGAAACTGCCATCTGAAACGTATTCGGCCATTGACGCCCCGATTCAGCGCATGAATCCGATGACGAAAGTCATCGTTTTTTTGCTGCTCATCTTTTCAGTGTCGATCGTCAAATCAACGGAAGCGGCGGCATTCATTCTGCTTTTGGCCATTCTTCTGTGGATTTTAGCCAAACTGCCGGTTTCATACGTTCTCAAAAGAATGGCGGCGCCGTTTTTGTTCGTCTTCATTTTTGCCGTCGCGCTTTTGTTCAGCACCGGCAGCGCAAACGGCGAAGAAATTGTCTGGTCCGTTTGGATTTTTAACATCACAAGCGCCGGCATTTCGGAAGCGGTTCTCATCTTGATCCGCGCAACAGCAGCTCTTCTGTTGATTACAATTCTCCTCGGGACGACCAAATTCGATTTGATTGTTAAAGTTCTGTACGACTTGAAGGTTCCGATTTTTATTCTTCAAATATTGATGTTTTCCTACCGCTACATTTTCGTGTTCGCCAAAGAATTAGACAGCATGAGAAATTCCATGGCGTCCAAAGGATTCACGCCGAAAATTTCCATGCGGTCGATGAGAGCCGCCGCCAATACCGTCGCCATGCTTTTTATTAACGGATTTGAGCGCGCCGACGCTGTTTATCAATCGATGGTGTCGAAGGGTTACACCGGAAAACCGGCGATTATTACAAAAAACAAGATGTATGCCAAGGATTATGCAATCGTCGTGCTGGGAATTGTTGTTGCCGTTGCCATCCAAATTCCGACAATCGTTTCATATTTAAGTGCAGTTGGCGTTTAAGGAAAAATTGAAAATGAATTGATATTTAGATTATAAATTGACGAATTATATTACGAATTATAAATTGAATGTGAAAAGTGATTGAAATGGAATCAGAGGCAAATCAGTTGGAAAACAGTATCAACAAAAAAGATCCGGTTCTGTCTCTGTCCAATCTGACTTACATTTATCCGAACAAAAAAACAGCGCTGGACAACATTTCTTTTGACGTTTTCCCGGGCGAAAAGATTGCCATCGTCGGCCCAAACGGCGCCGGAAAAACCACGCTTTTCCTTCATCTCAACTACACATTCAAAAGCAAAGGCCACATCAAAGTCGCCGGCAAAGATATTTCCGAATATAAAAATGCCGACCGCGTCAAAGAAATCGGCATTATGTTCGCCGACCCGGACAACCAGTTGTTTATGCCGACCGTTTTTGACGACGTTGCTTTCGGTCCTTTGAATTTGGGATTGTCGGAAGACGAAACAAAAAAGCGTGTTGAAGAAGCGATGGCAATGACCGGAATTGCCGACCTTCGGGACCGTGTTCCGCACCATCTCAGTTTCGGGCAAAAGAAAAAAGTGGTTTTGGCGTCCATCGTCGCGCTTCGGCCGAAGATTTTGGTCCTCGACGAGCCGACCGCCAACTTGGATCCGAAAAGCAAACGCGATGTGTTGGCCATTATTGACAAATTGAACAAAGAAGGCATTACCACGATTGTGGCGACGCATGACGTCAATTTGTTGTCGGAACTGGCAGACCGCGTGATTGTTCTGAATGAAAGAATTATTGAAACCGGAACGCCAAGAGAGATTTTCTCAAATATTAAATTGCTTCAGGAAAACAATTTGGAAGCGCCGGAAGTGTTTAAGTTGTTCCAGCTGCTGTCTTGCATCGGGTTTGATTGTGAAGAACTGCCGCTCAACTTTGAAGAATCCGTGGATGAAATTTTAAAGCAAATTGAGAGCGGCGAAGGACATATTCATTTGCATTCTCATGAGGAAACGCATGAACATATTCACCAATTGAAGAAGAATTACGGGAATGGGAAGCATTAAAAATCTGATTTTAAACAGTATGGGTTGAAAAGGATGCACTGATAGACATCGTATTTCAATATCTTTAAGTTCTGATTTTAACAATGCATACAATCGGGGCAAAACCACGCCAACATAACATTTCAATATCTAAAGTTCAGATTTTACTTACAACCACTCGCTTTTGAAAAATGGGTTCAGCCATTTCAATATCTTTAAACTATGATTTGAGATTGAACTATGATTTGAGATTGGTTTGAGTTTTGCCATCCCTTTATCAGTTTCAATATCTTTAAGGCCTGATTCTAATTTGTTATTTCTTGATAATAGTTATTTCCATCATAAGCATTTCAATACCTCTAAGGTCTGATTTTAACAAAAATCTAAAAAGATTTTGAAAAATGAACTTGTTCTATTTCAATACCACTCATTTTTGATTGGGATACATTACCTTGTTCCGTTAATAGTTATCGTATTTCAATATCTCTAAATTCTGATTTTAACCGTTCCATACTATGTGTAGTCCGACGGTTGCCATATTTCAATATCTCTAAGTTTTGATTTTAACAAGATTTGTAGCCGTCGCAGCGTTCGTCGTGTTTCAATTTCAATATCTCTAAGTTCTGATTTTAACACGGAATCTGTTCTCTAAAATCAATGAATTTGAGGAATTTCAATATCTCTAAGTTCTGATTTTACGTCAACACGGACAATTTCCGACATAGTCAATCTCCACTCAAATCTTAATCAGTGAAATCCGCTTAAACAGACGCGAAACACGTCTGTTTAAGCGGGATGGTTTTCTTGAGATAGAATTGTTTTCAAATTATTTCACTTTATACTTCACCCGGCTGCCGTATTTCTGCGCTTTCAGCAAACCGAATTCCTCAAATTTCATGACGAAAGTTCGAACGGTCGCGTAAGCAACGTCACGGTAGTCTTTTTCAAGCTGCTTTGTGGAAAACTCGTTTGTTCCGTAAGTTGATAAGACGAAATAAAACAAATCTTTCTCTTTTTCTGTGACATCGCCGTCTTGTAAGTGTTTTTGAATATCTACTGATACTTATTGATACCAATTGATACTAATTGGTATCAATAAGTATCAATTATAAAAATATACGAAAAGAACCAAATATTATCCAAACATAATTGATTGAGGCGAAATTATGAAAACTGCTGCGTTTGGTATGATTTTGGGACTGCAATGCACGATTTTTTCATTAACCAAATAGACGAGAGAAATGAAGTAAAGTGAAAACATGACTTTTCTAATATTTATTATTGGATTTTTAATGATTCTGATCAGCAGTTTCATATGTGACGATCGATCCAATAGATATTATCCACACTACCGATACATAATTATCATAAGTTTAGTCGCAGAACTTGCATTTTATTTCATTGTCTTAAGTTTTGAGAAATATGCAGATTCAATATGGATTCCGTTGACAACAAGTGGGATACTTACTGTTTTAAATTTGATATATGCTGAATATATAACATCCGTTGCAAAAAAGAATAAAAAAATAAATTCGGAACTTTATTTAATGCAGGTCCTAAAGCCTTGCGGAAAAGGTTACACAACATATGGAACGGAATTTGAAACAGTTCAACAAAAAGCCAAATTGCCCTTTTTCAGAAGACAAATGACTGATCTTCGAATTGATTTGAAAAGGATGAACAACAAAAATATTGCGTAGACAAACAGTGATGAAATAATTCTGAGTGAATATGCGGTTCAAGTTCTAAATCAAAATGATCTGACAGGATTTCTTTTGAGACCGGTGTATGACAAAAATGGTGAGAAATATCAAAATTTAAATTATTTCCAATTAGGATCGACAAATATTTTGCCCCCAGCTTCGGAAAAAACAAAAATTATTACAAAAAAATATTCGGAATATATTTTCAAGCTGTTAGATACATGGACTCTTTATTATGAGGAAGATGTGAGAAATAAAATATTAGATTTTAATTTCAGTGATGAATACATTTATCCAACAACATTTGAATACACTCAATATGTCGCAATATCCCCCTTTCAAAAAGATAGAACACCGCAAAGGATGATTCTTGTTTCCAGTAAAACAAAAACAATATTAGAACGAGAATTCCCTAAAGAAATAACGTTTCACCCGGTTATCTTTGTGAATGATACAGACCACGACCAAAAATCTGAAAAGGAATCTACATGAAAGTGCCAAACTTACAGGATACAAAAACATTATTTTCGATTGTGTTTATTGCTCAAGCAATCATCTTTATATTGTATTTTGCGTTTGTTGACCCGACTAACTCTGGTATTGTACTCGTTTGTTTTGCGCTTCAGTTCGTAGTAGCTGCTTATCTGATATTGAATGGAACATTTTTCAAGGTACACTCTAAAACAAATTCCTACCTACCACCTATTGGAATTGCCGCTTTTCTAACTATAACAGGATATTTATCGTTATCAATTATTTTTCCGACAGCAGTATGGATATCTTCAACCAAAATAATCTCATGGATATTCTCAGTTGAAACATATGATAATTCCATTTTAATGTATTTGTGCTTCATTTTAGCAGATGCTGTCATGTTATTGTTTTTCAATTATCTTACCACACATGCCACTAAAGGAAATAGAAGTAATGAAAACCAAGAACAGGCGGAATTGAAATGACGCCGGAACAAATCATTTTTATTTTATCCTCAATGCTTCCTGGAATTTATCTGGCGGCTCAAAAGAATTTCATTTACACAATGGACAAAAGATACAACAGATTCCTAATCCGAGCCATATTTACAATTCCGGGGCTTTCTATTTTAATTCTCGTTGTATCCATCCTCATTATTGCCATAATATCGGATGACATCTTAGATGTTTCAAAGCTGTCGTATTTTGATTCGATAATTCCAATTATTTTGAGTATTATTCTAATTTACATATTCAGAAAATATATCATCGCCGATGATGAACCCGAAATTCTTAGCCGAGAAGAGAAGAATTATGAGTTATTTATCTACATACCGAATGCTCAAATAAGATACAGTAACACAAGATATGAAATCATAAACAAAAAAAGAACAGCGACAGAGTTAATGATTAAAAGGCAAACCACGGATTTAAGCATCGAATGGAACCCCGCACTTTTAGAAGACGGTTTGATTATGACAATACATGGAGAGATTGTCGTCAATGAAAATACGTTGAATGTTTTGGAACAAAATGGAATAAACGGATATGCAACTCGTCCCGTAAAAATTTTTAAATCAAGTGGATTTCAAATTCAATATTTAACAGATAAAAAATATTACCAAATTGTTTGCAAACATATTATGCCACAATTATCTTCACCGACCGTTATAAAAATTAAAAAACTTCCTTTAAAGATATGGGTTGAAAACAACAAGTATTACTACAAATCTGATGTGATGGGTGAAATATTCGATTTGAACCAAACTTTTGAACATTTCGGAGATGATTTTTATATATCTCAGAGATTTTGGGTTATTTCAAAAAAGATGAAAGAACTCTTAGTTAAGCAATTCAATCAAACAGAAGATGATTTCATTCCGATAATTTTAATAGATGACGAAAAAAATGAAAAGCAAGTGTGAAACATGACTTTTTTAAGTATTATTATTGGATTTGCACTCTTATTAATTGGGTTTGTTGCTATTCCCAAAAAATATTACAACCAATATCCTAAAGGAAGTTTTTCAGAGACAATAGCAATTGTCGTATACATATTTTGTTTTTTAATTTTGTATATTTTATTAATTTTTTTGTTTGATTATTTAAAAATAGAATATGGATTTATATTCTCGGGCCTCATAGCGTTTTCTATCACATACATTTCATTTAGATATATTCCAAATTTGAATAATAAAAATCCGAAAATAGAATACTCAGACCTCTACTTGCTTCAATCCAAGAAAAACGCAGGGAACGGATGCAAATTTTATGGAACACAGTTTAAAATAACTCAAATTAAACAAGGGTTGCCATATATTGAAGTACAAGTTTCCGATTTAATTATTGATTTTAGAAAAATGGAAGGAAAAAACATCGCCCAAACATGCAACAATGAATTTATATTGAGCAAAAATGCTGTTGAAACATTAAAGCAATCAGATCTTTCTGGCATCGAATATCGACCAGTCCATCACCGAAAAGATAGAAAAGATGAATATAAAGATACAAAATATTTTCAATTAACGTCGTCAAATATTCTACCACCGATTTCAAAAAAGACAAAATTTAGAACAAATAAAGTCCTTGGATATATCTTTTTATTTTTAGAAAATTACAAGATATATTATGACAAAAAAATACTGGAAAAATCTGTTGATTTCAATTAGAGTTTTGAATACATTTATCCAACAACATTTTGTAACGTAGGAACGCCAACAGGCTCTGTTTCTAACGCACAAAAAACACCTCAAAGACTCATGATAATCTCACAAAAAGCAAAAATGTTTTTGGAAAAAGAATTTCCCGATGAAGTGGAGTTTTTCCCCATAATTTTGATTGATGAAAATAAACAAGAAACATAAAAATAAAGAAAATCCAAACCCATTAAATACAAAAAAAATAATAAAACCATAACATGATTGCAGAACTTCTATGTGTCGGAATCGGCGGATTTTTGGGTGCGTGCGCACGCTATCTCATCACCCTGACGTCCAAAAATTTCGGCATTTCTTTTCCGTTCGGAACGTTGATTTCAAACGTTGTCGCCGGTTTTTTGATCGGCTTCATTATCGGCGCGGAACAGCAGACGACGGAATTGTCGCCGAAAATCAAACTCTTTTTGACCACCGGATTCCTCGGCGGACTGTCCACGTTTTCGGCGTTCAGTTTGGAAACCGTCGACTTCCTGGCAACCGAAAAATATGTTTTGGCCATTTTGAACGTCTTTTTGAACCTGGCGCTCAGTTTTGCAGGCGTCATTCTCGGATTCGCAGCGGCGAAACTGATGTTTTCGGCTGTGAAGGTTTAAATAAAACGAAAGAAATTATAAGTTCATTTTTATTTTTGTGTTATTTTGTTTTATTTTTTTGTTTTGTTTTGCAGACTCATATTTTATTTTAAACATGGAGAAATTAAAATGCATGCAATCGCCATTAACGGAAGTCCTCGGAAAAACCACAACACAGCCACAATTTTAAAGCACGCACTCGACGGCGCCGCGTCGGCCGGCGCAACAACCGAAACCGTTCATTTGTACGACCTCAACTACAAAGGCTGTACCAGCTGTTTTGCCTGCAAGCGAAAAGATACCAAAAATCCGGGAAGATGCGCCATGAAAGACGATTTGACGCCCGTCCTTGAAAAAATAATGAATTCTGACGTTCTTTTGCTCGGATCACCGATTTATTTGGCCGACGTCACCGGCGAAATGCGTTCGTTTATCGAACGGCTGATTTTTCCGATCATCAGCTATGACGATTATAACAAACCGGTTTTTTCCGGAAAGATTTCCTCAGCCTTCTTTTTTACCATGAATGTACCCCAAGAGATCTTCCAATACTATAGAGAATTCTTAGAATCACATCCGAAAACATTGGAAAGAACGCTTCACGGCAGTTCCGAATATTTGCCGGTTTTTGACACGTACCAATTCAACGATTATTCCAAATATGCCGCCGCCATGTTCAATGAAACGCACAAGGCAAAAGTGAAAGCGGAACAATTCCCGAAAGACTGCGCCGCAGCGTTTGAAATCGGAAAACGGCTGGCTCAAAAAGAGTAAAAACGAAAATAACGTTGTTGTATTTTATCAATCGGTGTCCGCGCCGGCGGCGCCGGACCACCGGCATGCTTTCATATCGACGCGCCCGTCCGGCAAAAATGAAACGCCTTCATTTTCCAAGAGGAAACGGCGCATATCTGCAAAATCACCGCCTGTAATTGAACCGTCGGCCATGACGACGCGTTGCCACGGCAGATTTTCAGGGCAGCGCCGCATCGCCCAACCGACTTGGCGCGCCGCGCGCGGATGCCCCAGCATTTGTCCGATTTGGCCGTAGGAAACGACTTTGCCGCAAGGGATTTGCGCCACAATTTCGTAAACTTGTTCAAAAAAAGAGTTCATAAATATCTCAGAGTGGTCATAAAAAAAGATTAAAACAAAGCAACAGCTTTGTTTTAGTCAATAATCATCGGCGAAATTTCTCCGCGGTAATCTTCAACAATCTTCTTTTTGACGGTTTCGTAATCATAACCCTGACCGAGGAGCCACATCAATTTCACGAAAACGGCTTCCGTGGTTTGGTCGATCGCTTCAATGGCGCCGGCTTTTTTCATATTTTGACCGGTTTCATAAGTATCGCACGCCGTTGCGCCGGAGCTGCACTGAGATGTGATCACGACCGGCACTTTCATGACCGTCGCCTTTTGAATCAGCGGAATCCAGTCGTTAGAAACGTGACCGAGTCCGACGCCTTCAAGAATCAAGCCTTTGTAACCGTTTTCCAAATAGTAGTCAAAAATATCGGGACTGGAACCCGGCACGAACTTGACGATTGCGCATCTGGTTTCCAATTTCGGTGCGATGGACAGCTTTTTTTCGCCGCGCTTTTGATAATTGACATAGTTGGACAAAAGTTCAAAGCGGTCGGTTTTGTAATCAATGAGCGCCAGCGGCAGCATGTTGATGGATTTGAACGTGTCGCGGCGACTGGTGTGCATCTTTCGGGCTTTGACGGCGCGGTGAACGTAACAGAAGTCGTCGGACATGCTGCCGTGCATCACAATCGTGACTTCGGCAATGTCGCTTTTAGCGACTTTGGCGGCGCAAATCAAGTTCATGTGGTTGTCGCTGCTCGGGCGGTCCGGGCTTTTCTGAGCGCCGGTGAAAACGATCGGGACCGGGGTTTCAATCATATAAGCCACCGCTGCCGCCGAAAAAGCCATGGTGTCGGTGCCGTGCGTCACGATAATACCGTCGGCGCCATTGTTGATTTCTTCATAAATGGCTTCGGCAAGCTTCACCCAGTGTTCAGGACCCATGTTTTCGGACAGAAGGCTGCACACTTCGCGGGCGGAGAAGTCGGCGAAACCGTCCAGTTCCGGCACTTCGGATAAGATGTCGGCCGCCGAAAACGACGGAACGACGCTGCCGGTGTCCGGATTAAAATAACAGGCAATGGTGCCGCCGGTGGAGAGGATGGAAATTTTGACGCCGGATTTGCTTTTTGAAAAAGCAGGCGCGTTTTCCGCACAGGGACGGACGAGAAACACCGGCGGAACATCCGGCGATTCTAAAATTTCAACATTTACATCGTCTTGCAAAAATCCGGAAATATAACCGCCGCCGGTCATTTTAATCGTGATGTAGCCGGGGTCGCCCTGAATCACATGGCCTTCAAAAAAAGCGCCATCCTTCTCGATTTTTACAAAATCTCCAATCTTGTACGACATTTTAGAATCCTCGTTGTTTTAATAGTTAAATGGTTAATATGAGTGATAAGAATAAAATGGACAATAGAATATAATCAAATTGTATAATCTGAATGAATTCAATCCGATATATTATATTTTTTAATAATCAATTTTAATGATAAATATGGAACGAACCGATGACAAATAAGAACGGAAAAATCAAAGAATGAAAAGAAAAAGATGAAAGAGATGATCGTTCATCAAATTTCTTTTTTAACGTCTTCGACCAAACCGTTTAACGCGTTTTCAACCGCGCTGTTCAACCCGGAAATTTGGGATTCGAGTGCTTGAATTCTTTTTTCTTTTTCCGAAATTGATTTTTTCATTTGTTCGGGCGCCGGACCGCCGAGGACAGCCCGTCTTTTGACGTTTTCCATCGGATCCAACGCGTCCTTGACCGCTTTTTGAGTCAAACCGCGCGCCGATAATTTTTCGCCGATCACGTCCATGGACACGGCGTCGATTTCTTCAAGCGTCGGCTCAATAGATGTCCCCCGGCTGAGCGTTCCGACGATTTGGTGCGCCGTCCTGAACGGAATTTTCGCTTCCCGAACCATGGTGTCCGCGAGTTCGGTCGCGCTCGTGAATCCGGCCGGCGCCTGTTTTTCCATGACGTCGGTGTGAACCGTCAGCGTCGACAGCATGCCCGCCATCATCCGAACGGAGGCGGCGGTGACGCTTGAGCTGCGAATAATATTGGGCGTCGCCTCCTGAAGATCGCGGTTGTAGCTGAGCGGCAGGCCTTTCGTTGTCACCAAAAGCGCCGACAGCGCGCCGATCACAGTTCCGGATTTGCCGCGCATGAGCTCTGCCGTGTCCGGGTTTTTCTTTTGCGGCATAATCGAAGACGTCGACGCATACGTGTCGTCGAGCTCCACAAAATTAAATTCCTGACCGGACCAAATGATAAGTTCTTCAGCCATCCGGCTGAGATTGATCATAATGTTTGAGAAAGCAGCGGCGCATTCGATTAAAAAGTCGCGGCTACTGACCGCGTCCATAGAATTCGTCATCGGTTTGGAGAATCCGAGCGATTTGGCAGTCATTTCCCGGTCCAAATTAAAACCGGTCGACGCGAAAGCCGCCGCCCCGAGAGGGCATAAGTTGACGCGCGCGTAAGCCGAAATCACACGTTCGATGTCGCGTTCCAGCGCGTCGGCGTGCGCCATCATGTGGTGCGCAAACGTCGTCGGCTGTGCATGTTGAAGGTGCGTAAAGCCGGGCATGACAGTTGTTAAATGTTGGCGGGCAAGAGCCACCAAAACGTGTTGGAGCGCGGTCAAGTCATCGAGAAGAGAGAGAAGTTCGCCGCGCAGCGCAAACCGGATGCAGGTCGCCACTTCGTCGTTGCGGGAGCGCCCCGAATGCATACGGCCGCCGGCCTCGGCGCCGATGAGATCGATGAGCCGGGATTCCAAAGAAATGTGGATGTCTTCGTAGCTGAAATCCAATTTTTCCATCCCTTCTTCCCGAATTTGAAGAAGACCGGCCAGAATCTTTTGGCAATCCGATTTTAAGATAATGCCCTGTTTCGCCAGCATGAGCGTGTGCGCCAAATCGACGTAGACGTCCGCTTCGAAAATCCATTTGTCCGCCGCCATCGACGACGTATAATTCCGCATTTCCTCATCCGGGCTTTTGCTTAAGCGCCCGCGCCTTAAAATGTCACTCATAACGATTTTCCTTTTTAATAATGGTGAAAAGAATTCATTCTTAGAATTAAATGCTTACGATTCAATTTTTTTGAGGGTTTTGAAAACTGAGGACGGTTTTGGACGATTCGTCAAAAGTGATTGCGATCACGCGCGCGTGGGGCGCGGCGGCAAGCCGAGGGGCGATTTTTTGTTTCCGGTTTCCGGTTTCCGGTTTCCGGTTTCCGGTTTCCGGTTTCCGGTTTCCGGTTTCCGGTTTCCGGTTTCCGGTTTCCGGTTTCCGGTTTCCGGTTTCCGGTTTCCGGTTTCCGGTTTCCGGTTTCCGG
>NZ_JAWDKD010000019.1:0-113223 GCF_032714475.1 Methanolapillus africanus
CCCGACTTAAACCAACAATTTGGGATATTTGGGTTGCATCCAGATCTAAGGCAAAAAGCTTCACAATTTGCCGAAATTTGGATTCTGAAATTTTAGAACGGTAAATGTATTTGTTTTTCATCTGCATAATCATGATTTGAACACCAATTTATTTGGTTGTTCTTATCGTGACCCAAAAATAAATATGAAAAGAACGATTCGTTATTTTTGGGTTTTTGCCGCTTTTTCCAAACTGTTCTTTTTCCCTTTTTCAAGTTCCCGCTCAACGATTTTCATGGCGCACAGATTTCCGCACATCGAACAGGCTTCCGACTCCGAATTCCGGGATTCGCGGACTTTTCGGGCGTGAACCGGATCAATCGACAACTTATACTGCGTCTCCCAATCCAGATTTTTTCGGGCGGCCGCCATTTGGTTATCCATCTTCCAAGCGCGTTCTTTGGGGCCGGTTTTGACTAAATCCACTGCATGAGCTGCAATTTGTGTGACCTGCATGCCTGTTTTAATATCTTCCACCGTCGGCAGCGCCAAGTGTTCGGATGGGCTGACCATACACATAAAGTCAACGCCGGCCGCTCCGGCAATCGTGCTGCCGATGGCGGACGTGATGTGGTCAAATCCGGGCGCGATATCGGTGACAATCGGACCAAGCAAATAAAGTGGCGCGTCGTGGCAGGTCTGTTTCATGAAATGAACGGAGGTTTGAATCTGATCGATGGGAACGTGTCCCGGACCTTCGACAAAGGTTTGGACGTCTGCCGCCCGCGACCGAAGAACCAATTCACCGAGGACGAGGATTTCCTCAAACATCGGCGCGTCCGACGCGTCATGAATGCATCCAGGGCGCATGCCATCGCCGAGACTGAGCGTGACGTCGTATCCGGCCGCGATTTCAAGCAAATAATCAAATTCCTGATAGAACGGATTTTCGGCGTCGTTGTGAATCATCCATGCCACCGTAAACGACCCTCCGCGGCTGACGACATCCATCATCCGGCCGGATTTCATCAATTTGGAAACGGTATTTTGATTGATGCCGGCATGAACGGTCACGAAGTCGACGCCCTGTTTGGCGTGGCGGCGGACGGCGTTAAACATATCGTCGGACGTCATTTCAACGACCATCGGCGCACTGGCGGCCGCGTCATACAAGGGAACCGTGCCGACCGGGACGGTAATTTCGGACAAAATCTGCTGCCGGACATCATCCAAATCGCCGCCGGTGGACAGATCCATAATGGCGCCGGCGCCGTACCGGACAGCCGTTTTCGCTTTTAAAATCTCATCTTGTGCATCGATATAATCCCGGGATGTGCCGACATTCGCGTTGATTTTTGTGCGCATCATTTGACCGATGCCGACCGGTGTAATCTCCCGGTTTTTGTTGTTGTTTTTCGGAATGGTCACGAGCCCCTTGGCGACCAGCCGGCAAAGATCCGCCGGATCAATGCCTTCGTCGGCAGCAACCGTTTTGATGGCGTCGCCGACAATTCCGTTTTTACAATCTTTCATGAGCGTCATAAAACACGTCAACGCGTTTCGAATATATAGCCTTTCGGGTTTGACGGATGAAATTGTTGCCGTTCCGGCAATCATTCATTTTTGATCCTGTTTCAATAACAATATCATCACCAAAAAGCTTAATTTTTATTTATTCGTCTGCGTCCGGCGCGCGCGTTATAGCATTTGTTTTTTGAAGACAGGCCATCAAAAAGCGGGGGTTCATTTTTACTTTTGCAGTTTGCATCTACAGATGACTGTTTTAAGATTTCAGCTTGTACCCGCCGTTTCCAAAAATACAGATGATTCTTGTTCCGTTTTACAGCAACTGTTTTCAACAAGACACATATTTTATGGTCCGGTTTTCAGCAGGAGGTCCTAACAATACACGTGTCGTTTGGCTCAGTTCTGCATTTGTTGCGATTAATTGCACTTTCCGTCCGGCGATATCCGCCTAAACAGACGCAAAGCGTCTGTTTAGGCGGGACATTGACGTGAGAGGGAACAGACGCCTAAAATTAAACGAAAACAGACCCGACAACTTTTAAAAATCCAAAAGAAAATGTGTCGCTGTAACGCGCGCGCAGGCCGCTCACCAAAAAAGAGAAAAGGAAGTAAAAATCAAAAAAACAAATTGAAATTAGTTTTTCAATTTGTCTTCTACAATCTGAATGTTTTCATCCACGTTTTCATAATTCGGCTCGACCGTTTTCAACTTTTTAAATACGGTCAAAGCATCCGAATACCGCTCCAACTTAAAGAGCGTCGTCGCGTAATTATCAAGCACGTCCGGATTCAGAGCGTCGTATCGGAGAGATTCCGCAAAGAATTGAACCGCTTCTTCATACCGTTTTTCTTTCACCAAAATCAGCGCTTTATTGAAATACGCCTTCGGATTGAACGGGTCGGCATGAATGGCCCGGTCAAAATTTTGAATGGCCTGCGTGTTGTCCCCTTTTTTGGCATAAACGATACCGAGCATGTTTGTAATTTCGTAGTGGAACGGATCAATGTTTTGAGCTTTGGACAAAACGGCGACGGCTTCATCGAGCATGGCCGGATTTTGACCGGCGGACGCCAATTTTAATTTGCCGATTTCCTCATAAACCGGAATGAACGCGGGGTCCATCTGCGAAACGTAATTAAACGCCGCCAAGGCTTTTTCCGGCTCGTTTAACCGGAGGTGAATCTTGCCGACTTCATAGCGCACGCTTAAATTTTCAGGTTCGATCGCGACAATTTTATCAAAAACCAAAAGCGCCTGTTCCAAAGAATCGTGCGTATTGATTTTGGACAACACAAAACCGAGTTGAATTCGTGCGCTCATGAAATTGGGATCGAGTTCAATCACGCGTTCAAAAGAAACCACCGCTTTTTGAAGTTTTCCGGTCGCGTTTTGCATGAGTCCCAAATAATAATAAACGCCGGCGTCGTCCGGGCTGATGAGAAGTTCTTTTTCCAAAACTTCTTCCGATTTTTCAAAAGCGCCCATCTTCATAAAAGCAAAAGACTGGTAGCTGTAAAGCCGGCGCATGTCTTCTTTTCGAAGTTCAACGTCGCCGCCTTTTCCGAAAAGCGTGCCCTCACGGTCTTCTTCACTGCCGTCGACGACGAAACTTTCAAACCGGTCGATGAAAAGAATGCAAGAGGCGGCAAGCTCGTCATAGATGCCCAGCGACATCAGGCAAACGCATTTCAGGTCGGCCGCGGCGAACAAAAACGGATCCGTTTCCAATGCCCTGTCAAAATACATGATCGCGTCATTGAGCTGCTTTTGCCGGTAGAGAATAAATCCTTTGGAATAAAGATATTCGGCGTTTCCCGGATCGAATTTCAGTGCCTTTTCGACCGACGCCATGGCTTTGTCATATTGACCGGTTTGTTCTTCCAAAACCGCTTTTTGATTCCAGAAGGCATGATCCTTCGGATACCGGATCAAAATCTCTTCGTAACAGGCGATGGCCCGGTCATAGTCGTTCAACTGGACATACGTAAATGCCAAGCTCTCCCATGCCTTTTTAAATTTCGGCATCTCCTTGGAAAGCTGCGCAAAAATGTCTCCCGCTTCTTTATACCGGCCGTCCAGCAGAAGCGTTCTTCCTTGCTCAAAGCGATTATCCGGTTGACTCATTTTTGAAAACCTTTATCAATTGTCACAAAACCACACCTAAAACACCGTTCCGATATTTTATTGATGCGGTTTTACTTTTCTGTTTTTATTTTTATTTTTATTTCGGATTTGACATCCTTTTTTGGAGTATAAATATAGGATTCAAACGTATAAGAATGTACGAGAGACAAGTAAACAAACGATAAATAATTTTGTCTTGGTTTGGGATACTTTTTTGCCTCGGAATGCGGTATTATTTAGAAAAAATAAAGGGGCAGATCAATCTCCAAAAATTAAAAGAGATGTCGCCATAACACAAGGTTTTTATTTTTTGACTTACCTCTTTGATAGGTTTCGCATAATTTCAGTTATTTGCCAGTCAATTCAGTCATTATTCGAATTCAATCCACTTAATTTCAATCTATTCATTTAATTTCAATTATATTCATTTAATTTTAATCATATTCATCTTTAATTTCAAATTCAACTGATAGTTATTTTCATTTTCATCCGATCATTCGGATTGAAACGGAGTTGGTGATTTTTTTGGTCAAGAGAGCACTCATCAGTGTTTCCGATAAAACAGGTATCGTCGATTTTACAAAAACGTTGGTTGCGCACAACTTTGAAATCATTTCAACCGGCGGAACGGCAAAAACGCTTCGAGACGCCGGCATTAAGGTTCTGGACGTCTCCGATGTGACCGGATTTCCCGAAATGATGGACGGGCGCGTCAAAACCCTTCACCCGAAAATTCACGGCGCTTTGCTTTACTTAAGAGACAATCCGACGCATGCCGCCCAAGCCGTGGCGCAGGGCATTTCCGCGATCGACATGGTCGTCGTCAATCTCTATCCGTTCAGGGAAACGGTTGCCAAAGAAGGCGTGACAATCGAAGATGCCGTTGAAAACATCGACATCGGCGGTCCGTCTCTTCTCCGGGCGGCGGCGAAAAATTACAAATTCGTGACCGTCGTCTGCGACCCGTCCGACTATCCCGCCATCGAAAAAGAATTGAAGGAAAACGCCGGCAACGTGTCGCTGCCCCTCAAAGAAAAGATGATGGTCAAAGCCTTCCGGCACACCGCCGATTACGACGGCGCGATTGACACGTATTTGAGCCGGACGCTTCTCGATGAAAAAGTCAAACGCTTCTCCTTTGTCGGCGGCGAAAAACTCCGCTACGGCGAAAACTGGCACCAAGACGCTTCGTTTTACAAAGACACGCGCTGTGCGGGTCCGAGTTTGTCAAGCGCCCAGCAGCTTCACGGCAAAGAACTGTCCTACAACAATTATATCGACATCGACAACGCCATTTTAACGCTCAAGGACCTCAACAGTCCCAACCCGAGCGTTGTGATTGTGAAACACAACAATCCGTGCGGCCTGGCCACCGGTAAAACGCTGAAAAACGCCTTTTTGGCAGCGTGGGACGGCGACCCGGTGTCGGCATTCGGCAGCATCATTTGCGTCAACCGCGTTTTTGACGTGGAAACGGCAAAGTGTCTCGACAAAAAATTCATTGAAATCATCGTCGCCCCCGGATTTGAACCGGAAGCCTTGGAAATCCTCAAAAAGAAAAGTGAAAGCCTTCGTCTTTTGGAACTCAAAGACTTTGACAAACCGTTTGACAACAAACTGGTGTACAAACACGTCACCGGCGGACTTCTCGAACAAACCCGCGACGTCGGCCTCTTTGAGAAATGGGATCTTGTGACGACGGAAAAGTTCCCGGACGCTAAAAAAGGCGTGTCCGAGTTCGCCATGAGCGTTTGCAAGTGCATCAAATCGAATTCGATTTCCATTGCTTACGAATACGAACCGGGGTACTACATGCTTCTCGGCATGGGCGCCGGCCAGCCCAACCGTGTGGACTCCATCCGAAAACTCGGCGCGCCCAAAGCTTACGACAATTTAAAAACCATGTACGACCGGATGAACGCCGAAACCCCGATGACCATCACGCTTGAAGATTATCAGAAGCAAGTCATTTCGGAATGCGTCATGGCGTCAGACGCCTTTTTCCCGTTCGACGACAGCGTCATTTTCGCCCACGAAGCCGGACTGAATTACATTTTGTCCCCGGGCGGCTCCATCCGCGACGAAGAAGTGATTGCCACCGCCAACCGCCTCGGCGTTGCAATGGTTTTCACCGGCATGCGGCACTTCCTCCATTAAACGATTTGTTTCTTTTTTGAAACGGTTTGAAAGAGCGGCGTTCGGCACAATTTCTGCGCGTCCGCCGCCTCTGAAATATTCCAATTTTCCGTCATTTTTAGAATCGCCGTCAAACCGGCGACGAAATTTTTTCATAAACCATTATTTATAAGAGCAGCAACGTTTCACGTTCATAATTTAAAACATTTTTATATTTAATCAAAATAATCTCGGCTGATCCTTATGACCAACAAATTCGAAATGATGGAATCCGGAAGCGTCAAAAAAGCGCTTGCGTGGTTAGCGGCGCCGGCCATCGTTTCGTTGACGATTCAAACGCTTTACGGGTTTGTCGATACGGTTTTTGTCGGCCGCGGTCTCGGCGACGACGGCGTTCTCGGTCTCGGCGCGCTCACCATTGCGTTTCCGATCATGTATTTGATCGTTGCCGCGGCGTCCGGTGTCGGCGTCGGCGGGTCGTCTTACATTTCCCGCGGGTTTGGCGCCAAAGATCAAGAACGGGTCAAAAAAGGCATTGGAAACATGATTATTTTGGGGATTTTGGTCAGCCTCATCTTTACAATCGCCGGATTTTTCCTGCTGGAACCGTCGCTTCGGCTGTTCGGCGCCACTGATACGATTCTTCCGTTTGCGAAAGATTACATGTATTGGATTTTAATCGGCTGTGTTTTTCAAGTACTGACCATCACACTGACGGCAATCGTCATGGCGGAAGGCAATTCCATGTATATTATGGGCATGTATGCAGTTTCCAGCGTCACCAACATTGTTTTGGATTATGTCTTTATTTTCATTTTCGATTGGGGAATCGCAGGCGCTGCCATTGCGACCGTCATCGCGCAAATGATCAACTTCATCTTTTTGATTTTTTACATGTACCGCGTCAGCAGCCTGAAATTCAGCGCCCGTTGGCTTGTGTTTAATCCCCGGGTTTCCTGGGACATCGTTAAGATCGGCGCCTCCGAATTTGTTCGGGAAGGATCGCTCACGTTGATGTTTATCATCGTCAACCGCAACTTGGTTCTCTACGGCGGCGACGTCTCCATTGCGATTTTTGGGCTCATCAACCGCATTTTCGGCGTCGTGATCATTCCGGTCATCGGCATTGTTCAGGGAATGATTCCGCTCACGGGATACAACTACGGCGCCAAAAACTATACACGGGTGCGGGAAATATTCAAAACCGCCGCCATTTGGGCCGTTGTCAGCAGTTTGATTTTGGGTGTGATCAGTTACGCCTTTACAGCCGAAATATTCGGCATTTTCACCACAGATTTGCCGCTTATTGAAGAAGCCGTCGTCGCCTATTGGCTGGCCGACCTCAGCATCCCGATCGTCGCGTTTGCAATCATCGGATCCGCCTTTTTGCAGGCGCTCGGCAAAGCCAAAGAATCGTTTTTGCTGACGATTGCGCGCCAATTGTTTATTCTGCCGGTTCTGACCGTGATTCCGATCTTTTGGGGACTGACCGGCGTTTGGATCTCATTCCCGATTGTGGACGTGATGACAGGCGTTCTGACAATTTTGTTTATTCTCCGCCAGTTGAAAGTATTGAAAAAAGAAGAACAAAAATATGCGGTCAAAAAAGCGGCGGCCGTCTGACGCCTTTTTTATTTTCAATCATTTGATTCCTATTTTGAATGAATATTTTCCCTGAAAATTTATATTTCCCAAAAATATAGAAATCGAGAGAATCTGTATTTAAATTTTTTCTTTTGTAAATTTTCGAAACTGATTTATAGAACGGGACCATTTCGAAAAATATCCAAAATTGAAGGAGGGAAAAAATGATTCTGATTAAAACAAAAGATTACGTTTCGGAAGGGTTTTCGTATGGTGATGGAGAAATTATTTGTTCTGTCATCGACCAAATATTGGAACGCGGCGATTCCGTAACAGTTGATTTTACTGATATTGATTCGTACACCGCTCTATTTTTTAAGGTTTCATTGACTGAGCATTTGAGTTCAATGACAAAAGACGAATATGATTCGAGAATAAGAGTTGAAAATCTGTCGGAACTTGGCGACCTTGTATATAATCAATGTTACCGTACAGCTGTCAAATTTTACAGTTCGACGCCGGAAGAACAAGAAATGTACATACAGAGTATTCGCGATATGATGGAAGAGCTGGGGGTTTCAGAATGATATATCAAATCCCACTCAATGAAACTGTGGACCCGAAAGAGAAATACTTCATTGATGCAAATATTCTTTTATTTTTGTACACGGATGACACCGATCGGTCCCAAAACAAAAATAAAATTAAAATTTATTCGGATTTTGTAAAATATTTAAAAAATAATGGAAATCCGTTGTTTATCTCGTCTTTAAATCTTCAAGAAGTATTGCACGTTATTGAAAAAAAAGAATACGATAATTATTGCAAAGAGAATCAATGTCGTGTCAAATTAAAACGCTACCGCCGCAACCACCAAGAAAGAAAAGAACTCAAAATGAAATTGGGATCTCTTCTCCAACAAATTGTTCAAAATTATTCCGTGGAAGGCGATTCGGTCGACATCAAAGATATTGAAGCGTTTGTTTCAAGTTTTGACACGCACTTGTACGATCCGATTGATTTCTTCGCCGTCGATTCCAGATGCAGTCGAAGCCGCTTTAATTACATCACAGACGATTCCGATTTCAAAAACAATTTGAATTTCAAAACGAATCCGAATGTGAACTTATACACATATGGGACGCCTTCATCATAAACCGGCAGCTATTTCATGAAAAAAATGAAATTAATCCCGACAGAACATTTCAAATTTCAATTCAAAGAAACATTCAAATTCTTTGATTCCTCTTTTTGACACATGATGAATTCTCATATTTCCAAAAATAATCCTTCTCAAAAATCCCCGCTCCTCCTCATGATTTTGGACGGCTGGGGGTTTGAATCCAAACACATGGGAAACGCGGTGGCTGCCGCCAACACGCCGAATTTGGATTTTTTTGAAAAACACTACCCGACATGCCTGTGTGAAGCTTCCGGCATTGCGGTCGGACTGCCGGCCGGCCAGATGGGAAATTCCGAGGTCGGACATCTGAATATGGGCGCCGGACGTGTGATTTACCAGGACTTGACGCTGATAAACAAAGAAATCGAGGACGGAACGTTTTTCAAAAATCCGACGCTTCTCTCGGCGATTGAAAACGCCAAAACAAAGAAATCGGCGCTTCATTTGATGGGGCTCGTTTCCTACGGCGGCGTTCACAGCAGCCTGAATCATTTGAAAGCGTTGCTTCTCTTTGCGAAAAGAGAAGGGTTGAGCCGCGATCAGGTTTTTGTTCACGCATTCTTGGACGGGCGCGACGTGGCGCCGAAATCGGCGATGAACGACCTTGAGGATCTTGAAAATTTCATGACGAAAGAACAGATCGGAAAATTGTCCACAATAATGGGCCGCTATTATGCGATGGACCGCGACAAACGCTGGGAGCGAACGCAAGCCGCCTATGATGTGCTGACCGCCGGCAAGCCGGAAATTCCGGTGGCGGTTGTTGACGCGGCGGATTGGAAAAAAGCGCTGCAAGCATCTTTTGACAAAGGCGAAACGGATGAATTTGTGAAACCAATCGTCCTCATGGAGAATGCCAAACGCGTTTCCGTCATTTCCGATAATGATTCCGTTATTTTCTTTAATTTCCGCCCTGACCGCGCGCGCCAATTGACATACGCAATGACGCTGCCGGACAATAAGTTTTCCGGATTCACGCGCAAGGTTCATCCGAACGTCTTTTTCGTTTGCATGACGCAATACGACGAAGAACTGGACGTCCCGATCGCGTATCCGCCCAAGGACATCAAAAATACGCTGGGAGAATACTTATCATCCTGCGGCATCCGGCAGTTGAGAATCGCGGAAACCGAAAAGTACGCCCACGTCACGTTTTTCTTTAACGGCGGCGTGGAAGAGCCGAATCCTGATGAAAACCGGATTTTGATTCCGTCGCCGAAAGTGGCGACTTACGACGAACAGCCGGAGATGAGCGCTTATATTGTCACGGAAAGGCTTTTGGAAGCGATTGACGAAGACAAATATGATTTCATTGTCTTGAATTTCGCGAACATGGACATGGTCGGACACACCGGTATTTT
Organism: Methanolapillus africanus; assembly: GCF_032714475.1. Classification (NCBI taxonomy): domain Archaea; kingdom Methanobacteriati; phylum Methanobacteriota; class Methanomicrobia; order Methanosarcinales; family Methanosarcinaceae; genus Methanolapillus; species Methanolapillus africanus. Next base: position 9,896 of record NZ_JAWDKD010000019.1, read on the forward strand.
TGAAGCGGCCACAAAGGCCGTCGAGACCGTCGACGAATGCGCCGGCGTCCTTGTCGAGAAGATTCTTGAAAAAGGCGGCGCCGTCATCATCACGGCGGATCACGGAAACGCTGAGCAGATGTTGGACGACAACAAAAAACCGCACACGGCTCATACGACAAACCCGGTGAAAATCATCTACGTGGATGAGAAAAACAAAAAGGACGGCAAAGCGGTTTGTACGCTCAGGGACGGCGGAAAGTTGTGCGATATTGCGCCGACGCTGCTTGAGATTATGGATTTGGAAATACCGGCTGAAATGACCGGACAGTCGCTGTTGAAGAAATAATCAAAATCAAATCTTGACCTTTTTTTATATCAAGCAAGCCGTCCCGATTAAACAGACGCGTTTCGCGTCTGTTTAATCGGAATCCGATGAGATTGGATGGGCACAGCAGCAACAGATACAAACCGGAACAAGAAAAAACTGTATTTTTAGAAAACAGTAGATACAAACCGGATCCGGAAACAACTGTATTTTCAGAAACAGCAGGTGCAATCTAAAATCTAAAAATAGTTCACTGCAGGTGCAAATTGAATTTAAAAGTAGTGGACGGTAGATACAATCTGAATTTTCAAGTCAATACATCTTTTTGCTTGAACAAAATCAAGAAGAAACGCCACGGTTTCAATGACGTTTCATCAAAAACGATTGCTATAACGCGCGCGGGGCGGCACGCACAAAAAAGTAAAAAACAAGAAAAAAACAAAAGAAATGAGAAGAGAAATCGGAAATTTCCCTGAAAATCCCGGTTTTCATCAAAATCTTTTTATGCTACTTTTTCCTTCTCTAAGTCTGCTTCAAGTAAGCTATCATCTTTTAGTCCCGTAGTGTAGTGGTCAATCATGTCGGCCTTTGGAGCCGACGACAATGGTTCGAATCCGTTCGGGACTATCCATTTTTTTAAATTTTTGACCGCTGAGTCCACTCGATCGTTTTTGTTCTCTTTTCTCTTTTACCGTTTTTCAAAAATACCGCGGATATGATGCCGGATGTGCACGACGCCATCATATTTCTTTTCTTTTTCCCGCGAAACGATGTCAATGGTCTGAAATCCGTTTTTTTCAAACAAGTCTCTGACTTCGCTTTCATCAAAATAATGATACATGATTCCGTTTTTTCGGACAAACGTGTTCGGCTCGGGTCCGGGTTCCGGCTCTTCACTTCCGAATTTCATATCTTTGACGCCGAATGCTTCAAAAAAAACATATCCGTTTGGTTGAAGAATGCGGAAAAATTCGGATACGGCTTTTTCTCGCCCCGCTTTCTCCAAATGCTGAAGAACGCCCAGACAAATGATCGCGTCAAAACCGCCGGAAAACGGCAGCCGGGTGATATCGCCGACAACAAATTCCGGCAGGTAAGCGTTTATTTTCTTGGATTCGGGCAGCTTGTTATATAAGCGTTCAATGGCTTCAGCCGAACGAACAACCGCCGGCTTTGAAAAATCGAGTCCGATACAAGGGTTTGACGCATAAAATTCTTTTAAAAAACGACCGGTTCCGCATCCGGCGTCTAAAATCAAACGTCCGGGCGGGATTTTTTCTTTCATCCACGCCGCGTCGGAACCGCCGCCCCATTCCAAATGCGCGTATTCCAAATCCCAGGCGTCCACGTCTTTTTTGCCGGACATTTTCTTCCCGCAGCGCGTTTTATTTTTGAATATCTAAGCTGATGTCGATCCATTTGGCGTCGTTCGTGACGGCGCTGAGCGAAATCACATCGACGCCGGACGCCGCATAGTCGGCCAAGTTTTCTTTTTTGATGCCGCCGGACGCTTCCAAAAGAACGCTGTCGCGCAAACCGTTTTCAATCAACAGCGCAACCGTTTCCCGAATTTCGGCTGGCGTCATGTTGTCCAGCATCACAATGTCGGCGCCGAGGCGGGCGGCCAAAACGGCTTGTTCTTTGAGGTCGGCTTCCATTTCTATTTTTTTAGAAAAGGACGCTTTCTTTTTGGCTTCCAAAAAAGCATTTTCAAAACCCATAATTTCGATGTGGTTATCCTTAATCATCACCAAGTCCGCCAGATTGTTGCGGTGGGAATCGCCGCCGCCGTCAATAACTGCCTTTTTCTCGAATTTGCGAATACCGGGCGTCGTCTTTCGGGTGGCTGCGATTTTCGGCGGTTTCAGGTTGGTTTGGTTCTTTTTATTGTAATCAGAAACGCTTTTTTCGACGATGGAAACGTATTCGTGCGTGTTGGTGGCAATGCCGCAGAGGCGGGATAAAAAGTTCAGCACCAGACGCTCGGCGCGTAAAACGGCAACGGAGTCGCCGGACAATTCAAACAAAATCTCTCCCTTGTTGGCGAAGTCGCCCGGATTTTTCTTCTGAGCGTAAGAAATGTTCATATAATCTAAAATGGCTGCCGCAATTTCAAGTCCGGAAACGATGCAGTTCTGTTTCGTAAAAATAACGGCGTTCACCTGTTTATTCGGAACAAGCGTGCAGGAGACGTCGTCGTCCCGAAGGTCTTCTTCCAAAAATATTTCGATTTCTTTTGTTAAAATCATTTTCTTCTTCCCTTTCCCTTCTATTTCCCTTTTCTTCTCTCTTTTTTCTTTTTCTTTATTTTCTTCAAATTTATTTAAAAAACGTTTTTATCCTTTTAATTGTTTTGATTTTTTAATTTTTTTCGTATCAAAAGGTATATTTAGCCGTTGACTTCTTTTTTGACATTTGCTTATAATTTTTATCATTCTATTATTTTCATTATTTCATAAATTTCCATAATTTTCATTCTTTTTCATTGGGGGTTATCTTATGATAAAAATCGGTGTCATCGGTTGCGGTTTTATCGGTTCTCAAATCTGTGCGGCGGTCGATTCCGGAGTTGTCGCCGCTGAATTAGCCGGCATTTTCGATTTTTCCGCTGAGAAAGTTGAATCCGTTCTTCAAACGCTTCAAAATTCCTCCCCTCAAAAAACAATGCCGGAAGAGATGGCGAAAAGCTGCGACCTCATTATTGAGTGTGCGTCTCAGGAAGCCGTTTTAAAATACGCGCCGATGATTTTAGAGCACGGCAAAGACATGATGGTTTTAAGCGCCGGCGCATTCCAAAATCCGGATTTTTACGCCAAAATTCAAAAGACGGCGGCGGATCACAATTGTAAAGTTTATCTCCCGTCCGGCGCGATTGCCGGAACCGATGGTTTGAAATCGGCGGCTATTGCCGGGATTAAATCAGTTACCGTGACGACCCGAAAACCGATTTCAGGTTTGGCCGGTTCGCCTTATTTGGCTGAAAAGAAAATCAATCTTGCCGACATCACAACGCCGACGCTTCTGTTTGAAGGAAAAGCCACGGACGCGGTTGTCGCTTTCCCGAAAAATGTGAACGTTTGCGCAACCATCAGTTTGTGCGGTCTCGGTTTTGAAAAAACGGTCGTCAAAGTCATTGCCGACCCGACGATTTCAGACAACATTCACGAACTGGAAGTGTTCGGGGATTTCGGACACATGAAAATGACGATTGAAAACAAACCGTCGCCGATCAATCCGAAAACCAGCTATTTGGCGGCGCTGTCTGCGATTTCGACGCTGAAAAGAATTACAGACCCGATTCAAATCGGCGTCTGATTTTTCTGTTTTTTCAGTGTTTGGATTGATCCAATTTTTTATTTTATCTTATTTTTTTATTTTCTCCATTTTTCATCATTTTCTTATTTTTACAGACTCTCCTAAGTTATTTTTCTTATTTTATAAATTTTATATCAATCATATACCTTTACATTCTTTTTATATGGTTATATTTATATCCATCATTTTGCATATATATATTTATTAGATTTTAATATTTTTATTAAGATGTAATCACATAACGTTTTTCAAACAGAGATTTAAATAGGTGATTGGGTTGACCACTAAGAATCAAAACCGAGTCAGGATCGGTATCATTCTTCTCATAGTCCTGCTGCTCATACTGTTATTTACGACATGCCTGGCAGATCGTGAAATCGGGACAAGCTGTTACAGCTGTTCGGTTTCATCTCAAAATTCAGCCGGATTTGAATTGCCGCCGGCCAATAATACGACGCCTGAAACCCCGCTCCCACCGAAAAATGTGACGCCGGGCGGCAACGGTACGGATCCGAATCCGCCAAATCCACCAACACCTATCGATTTAGATGCGGAACTTTATGATTATAAGCTGTGGGTCGGGGAAAATGGCGACCCTGATGTTGATTACCTGCGGGTCCTTCTCTTTGTTCCGGCCGGAAATACCGTTGATGCAAACACTTTGCTGGTTGAATATGATGAATTGGGCGGAACGGATTCCGGAGAAATTGCACTAACCAATGCGGATATTAGCGTATACGAATCGATTTCTTCCGGCAATTATTATTTGATCAAACTGAGTGGCGACATTTTGACGTCAAACAACGTGAGCAGTGGTGTGATTTACACCTACACATTCTCTCTTCCTACTTTATCTAACGACACATCGGTGAACTATCCTTTTGAATCCGGCGACGGTGTCACGGAGCCGTTTGAAATGACACACGTTGTTCAGTTGGACGCTATGAGATACTATACAGGAGCAGCTGGTGCCGGAAAAGATTTTGAGCTAACAACAGACATCGAGATTCCGGCGGAATGGAATACGGGCAGTGGTAAAGTTGACCGCGCATTTGTTGACGGAAAAGGTTGGGTGCCGATTGGAGAAGGTGTTGTCGATACCATGATATTTATGGTTGATTCAGTTCCATTCTCGGGAAATTTCAATGGAAATGGGCATGAAATTACCGGATTGTTTATTGAACAGTCTTTTGATCCGCAAGTTGATTATGAAACTGCTGTGACCGGATTATTTGGCTGTGCAGATGGAGCAACATTTGAGGATGTTAAATTAGATGAAATCAACATTATGGGCAGTCTTTTCTCAGGCGGCCTCTTAGGATACGGAACAGACATTGACATTCAAAATGTCGATGTTTCCGGAAATTTAACGGCGGACACATATGGCGGCGGCTTAGTTGGTTATGTTGATGGGAATGGAAATATAATAGAATGCAACACCAATGTTTTTGTCAACGGAACAAAATCTTCAGCCAGCATGGGTGGTCTGATCGGAGAAATAGGATACATGGCAGATTACTCTGTTGGATCTTGTAAAGCATATGGCAATGTATCCGGTCTGCAAGAAATAGGAGGTTTGATCGGACAAACTAATTATGCAACGATCCAAAACTGTGAAGCGTTTGGAGATGTGGAAGGTTACAGAGATTACACCAATCCGTACTCAGGACTTTTATCTCCTGCTTCCGGCATAGGCGGTCTCGTTGGTAAAATGATAGAAGGGACCGTTTCAGAATGCAATGCTTCAGGAAGTGTAATCGGCACCCAATATGTTGGCGGATTAATTGGTGACAATTCTTATGCATCCGTAACAAACTGTCATGCAAATGGAGAAACAATTGAAGGCGGATTTGCTGTCGGCGGGCTAATTGGCGGAGGTGGATACATGACGGTTGTGCAATACCACTTTGTGGTTGAAAATTGCAGTTATACGGGCAATTCAGTTTCAGGCAATCACTCGGCGGGCGGTTTAATCGGATGGGTTGAAAACATTACGGTCAACAATTGCTATTTGACGGGCGACGTTTTACCCAGTCAAATTGATATCAGTATGTTGGCGATCGGCGGGTATGGACCGGGAACAGGTGGTCTGATCGGACATGCCAGTAGAGGGTGTGTCATTGAAAATAGTTATGCAACCGGTTCTGTTACGTTCGATAACTCATATTCGGGAGGATATGGAACCGGCGGATTAATCGGGTACATTAATCAAAGTTCTGTCGATAATTGTTATGCACAGGGTGGTGAAATTAAAGGGGCCGACAATACAGGTGGATTGGTTGGGTTTGCAAATACAGGAACCACAATCAAGACCAGTGTGGTCTTGACCGAAGAAATTACCACAACGGGTACCAACAAGGGTCGTGTTGTTGGCTATAACGCAGCGGGCAATACTTTGCAAAACAACTATGCCGTTGAATCAATGACCGGCGGAACTTGGACTCCGGCTGCAAACGGAAAAGACGGCGCCGACGTTTCGGACGCAACCGCCAAAACGCTGACGTTCTACAGCAACGCTCCGCTTTCCTGGAGCATCAGCGCAGATGGAATCGGAACAATTTGGAGAATTGACAACAACAATGCCTATCCGGTTTTGTCTTGGCAAACGCCCTGATTGAAAAATCCATCTGTCAACAGACCTCAAACAAATATCTTTCAATAAAAAATTCGTTTGCATTTTGCGAACGAATTTTATTTTTATTTTTGATGGGAATCTCTGCAGATACGCTTTTTATCTTTTTTTGTTCAAAATTTCAAAAATCCAATCCAAAAACAAATTATATATTGATTTATATATTTATTTTCTCGAAAATATTTTTTATAATTCAGCTCGCTGCTGTCTCTTTTTTCAATTATTCACATCTTGTTTTTTTCAGGATGTTTTCGAAAAACTTATCACAGATGAACTTCAAACAAAAATGGCAACATAGAGATCATGCGCGATATTGTCAAAAAACGAATAGGAGGTTCATATTATGATGACAAATGAGAATGCGCAGACTTATAAGGCCTGGACGTTAAACAATTTCAAAGAAATTGAACAGGCCAAATATTTGTCTGAAAAAGATATCGAAGCCGTCGAAGTGGTCGGGCAGGTTTTGCCGTTTAAGACCAACAATTACGCGACAGACGAGCTGATCGATTGGGAAAATGCGGCGGCGGATCCGATGTTTTCGCTTCATTTCCCGCGAAAAGACATGCTTTTCGAACACGATTATGATACGGTCAAAACGCTTTTGCGCAAATACCAAAAGACGGAAGACCCCCGCGATAAAGAGGCTCTGGATAGCGCCGTTGAAGTTATCCGCTTATCGCTGAACCCGCACCCGTCGGGTCAATCTCACAACGTTCCGGTTTTTAACGGAACAAAACTCAACGGCCTGCAGCACAAATACAGGGAAACCGTTTTGCTGTTCCCGAATCAAGGCCAAACATGTTACGCCTACTGTTCTTTTTGTTTCCGTTGGCCCCAGTTTTCCAAAATTTCAAGCATGGCCGACTCCAAATTCGCCATCAAGGAAGATTATGAAACGTACATGGATTACATCAAATCCAAACCGGACGTCACTGATGTGCTGTTTACCGGCGGCGACCCGATGACCATGAAAACGTCCGTTTTTTCCAAATACATCGACCGGCTGCTCGAAGACGACATGAAGCAAATCAAAACGATCCGGATCGGTACCAAAGCCTTGGCGCACTGGCCGTACCGGTTCACAACCGACGCCGACGCGGACGACATGATCGGCATGTTTGAAAAAGTCGTCGCCGCCGACAAACATTTGGCGGTCATGGCGCACTTCAACCATCCGAAAGAAATGGAAACCAAAGCCGTCCGCGAAGCGATTCACCGGATTTTATGCACGAACGCGCAAATCCGAACGCAATCGCCGGTCCTCAACCACATCAACAACGACCCAACATCATGGGCTCAAATGTGGCGCAAGCAAACCGATCTCGGCTGCATTCCGTATTACATGTTCGTCGCCCGGGACACCGGCGCCAAACACTATTTTGAATTGCCCTTGGAGCGCGCCCAACAAGTTTTCCGGGAAGCGTATCAAAGCGTGAGCGGCATCTGCCGGACTGTCCGCGGTCCGATCATGAGCGACCACGCCGGCAAAATCCAAATTCTCGGCACGAGCGAAGTTTACGGCAAAAAAATATTCGTTTTGAGGTTCATCCAAGGACGAAATCCGGATTGGGTGGCCAAACCGTTTTTTGCGGAATACAATCCCAATGCGACTTGGTTTGACCAGCTGACGCCGGCTTTTGGGGAAAAAGAATTCTTTTTTGAATCAGAGATTGAGGATTACCTCAATCCCTGATTTTGTTTTTATTTAAGTTCAATTTGTCAACACTGGATGTTCGTAATAATAATCAGCCAATAATGCATAATTTTCATAATTAAAGTTGTCAAAGTTTATTTTGTCCATTGTTTCGCGTTCAAGTGTTATTTTTAAAACTGTACTATCCTTTGTATTTCCATAAACATCGGTTAAGGGTAATGACCAAAGGATGACAACTTCTGAAACTTCATCCCACTTTTTTAATTCTGAAAATATTCTGTTAGCATCAAGCAACATGCCTGTTCTTATCATCTTTTTTGTAAAATTATCCGGTCCTTTGAGACGAATTACAACAATTTTATCATCTGGATCACTGGTTTCAAGGTTATTGTTAACAACAGCTGATATTTTCTTCGAATGGCACTCGCTTATTGTTTTGTTAATGGCTTCTTCCAGAGAATTCGGGGGAGATACAACTGGTGAATTATTCACAGAAGTCGAATTATTTCCGCCAGTCGAATTATTTTTTGAAGTTGTGTCATCTTCTCCAAGTAACATTCCCATAAGTGTTAATAAGAAAAAAATACAAATTAAAATGAACCACCATCTTTTATATATTGGTTTTTTGTTTGGTTTTTCTTGCATATACAACCCTCCATCCCATGCATAGGGTAATACAATTATTTATAAAACACCCTCAAAATTTTAGATATTTTCTCTTTAACATTTCTTTTTTCTTTTTTTGGGCGGCGCCGTGCGCGCGCGTTACGGCACACATTTTCTTTTGGCATTTTTGAAAAAACAAGGCCGGCTTTGAAGATGTCAAGCAAACCGCCCCGAAAATTCGAGCGCGCATCGCGCTCGAATTTCTCGGATTCCGATGGCCGGAATTGATACGGAAACAGCTGATGCAAACCAAACTGACAACTGCAGATGCAAATCGGATCAGAAATCAACTGTATTGTTGGAAACGGTAGATACAAATCGGACCCGGAAACATGTGTATTGTTGGAAACGGCAGATACAAATCGGACCCGGAAACATGTGTATTGTTGGAAACGGTAGGTACAAATCGGACCAAGAAACAACTGTATTTTTGGAACCAGCAGGTACAAATCGGACCCGGAAATAACTGTATTGTTGGAAACTGCAGGTGCAAATCGGACCAATAAATATGTATCTTGTCGGAACCGGATTCAATCTACAGTTTACAGCAGGTGCAGCTCAAATTGGGTTAACAATTCGGAAACGGTTTAATATTAATAGAATGATTCATTTAACTCATCATTTAATCGTGTTATTCATTATTATTTTGTGATTCTCATGAATGCGGAAGAAACCATTCTTCGGATTGCCGAGTTGAAGAAAGAGAAAAACGCGCTCATTCTCGCGCACAACTATTCCCGGCCGGAAGTCCAAGACATTGCCGACATCGTCGGCGATTCGCTCGCTCTCAGCCAAGCCGCTGTGGATGTCGATTGCGACATCATCGTTTTTGCCGGCGTTCATTTCATGGCGGAAAGCGCTTACATTTTATCGCCGAAAAAGAAAGTTTTGATGCCGGACGCCGACGCCGGATGTCCGATGGCGGACATGGTGACGGTGGATTCCCTCAAAGCGGAAAAGGCGAAATATCCGAACGCAGCCGTGGTCTGCTACGTCAACAGTTCGGCCGCCGTCAAAGCGGAATCCGACATTTGCTGCACGTCCGCCAACGCCAAAGAAGTCGTGGCATCCATTCCAAACGACGAAATTTTATTCATTCCGGACAAAAATCTGGGACATTACGTTTCGCTGCACACGGACAAGGTTGTTCACTTCTGGAACGGCTTCTGTCCGGTTCACCAGCAAATTACAAAACAAGACGTTCTTGACGCCAAAGCCGCGCATCCGAACGCCATCTTTTTGGCGCACCCGGAATGCCGCCCCGACGTTTTGGAACTGGCCGACGGCATTTACAGCACGGCCGGAATCATCAAATACGCCGCCGCGTCTTCCGAAAAAGAATTCATCATCGGGACCGAACAGGCGATGATTCACAAACTCAAAAAAGACAGTCCGGACAAAATCTTTTATCCGATTTCTCAATACACGTACTGTTCCAACATGAAGATGGCAACGCTGCCGTCCATTTTGCGGGCGCTTGAAACGGAACAGCCGGCGGTGACTGTTCCCGAAGACATACGGATTCGCGCCAAAAAGGCGCTGGACCGGATGCTTGACGTCGTTCCGAAAAAATAAATCCATTTTCTTTTTTAAATTTTATTTTTCATTTTTCATTTTATTCTTCAATTTCGAAACGAGATGCGACAATGGTTCAGTTGGTTCAAAAAGCAAAGGATTACCTGGAACTGATGCGGTACAAAAACTGCATCATGGCCGGCTTTTCATCCGTCATTGCCGTTTTCATCGCCTCGTCCATTCTCGGCTACACGCCGTCTGAAATCAATTCTCTCTACGACGCGTTTATTCTGCTGGACATTTTCGTCATGGTTTTTCTGGCGTCCGGCGCCGGAAATGTTCTCAACGACTACTACGATATCGACATCGACCGCGTCAACAAACCGAATCGGCCGCTGCCGTCGGGACGCGTCAGCCTGACCGAAGCCGTTTATTTGGCGATCGCCAGCTTTTCCGTCGCGCTTCTCATCGCGTTTCTCATCAATCCGATCGCCGGTGTTTTCGGTTTTCTCAACGTCTTCATGCTGATTTGGTACGCCAAATCCCTGAAACGCACGATTCTGATCGGCAATTTGTCCATCGCTTATTTGACCGGTTCCACCTTCCTGTTCGGCGCCGCGTTTTTCGGCTGGGCAGGCATTCTTGCGCTTTTGCCGCTCGCCGTTTTAGCGTTTTTCGCCACTGCGTCGCGTGAAATCGTCAAAGACATCGAAGACATCGACGGCGACGCACAAGACGGCGCCGTGACGTTTCCGATCAAATACGGCGAAAAACCGGCGGCTTATTTGGCGGCCGCGATGGGAATCGTCGCTATGATTCTCAGCCCGGCGCCGTACTTTATGGGCGAGCTCGGCGTTTATTATTTGTATGCGCTCGTTCCGGTCGAGTTGTGTTTCTTGTACACGGTTTACGTCCTGATTTGGAAAAAAGATTACACGTTGTCCTCAAAGCTGCTCAAAATCGCCATGCTTCTGGCATTGGTGGCGTTTATTGTCGGTATTCTTTAATTTTATGAAAAAAGCGGGGATGGTTTTTTTGCCGTCGTCCGAAAATGTTCGCCGTAACGCGCGCGGCGCCGCCGTCCGCAACAACCCGGCAACAGTTCCAAATATATTCATTTTGGAACCAAAATCATTTTAAAAACAAATTCAATCCTACTATATCTTTCATCTTGATTAATCATCAAATTTATATTTTTAAATTTACAAATCAAATCGGAGTTTTTTGATGACCAAAGAATATATGCTCGGAAACGCCGCCATTGCGCGCGGCGTTCGGGAAGGAGGCGTCGGCGTCGTGTCCGGATACCCCGGAACCCCGTCTTCCGAAATCATCGATATTTTACGCGAACAAAAGGACCGCGACTTTTACGTCGAATGGTCCGTGAACGAAAAAGTGGCGGTCGAGGTTGCGATCGGCGCGGCTTTCACAGGCGTCCGCTCGCTTGTGACCATGAAACATGTCGGGCTCAACGTCGGCGCCGACCCGCTGATGACGGTGGCTTATTCCGGCGTCAAAGGCGGCATGATTATCATATCGGCCGACGACCCGTCTTTCCATTCGTCTCAAAACGAACAGGACACGCGCCGTTACGCCGAATTTGCGCAAATTCCCTGCTTTGACCCGGCGACCATCCAGGACGCCAAAGACATGATTCCGTATGCGTTTGAATTTTCGGAAAAGTTCGAAACGCCGGTTCTGTTCCGGCCGACGACGAGAATCAGTCACGGAAAGTCCGGCGTCGTTCTCGGCGAAATCCAACCAAACGCCCACACAGCCGATTTCACCAAAGATCCGGCGCATTGGGTCATGATGCCGAACAACGCGAAAGCCCGGCATAAAGTGATTTTGGAACGCTACGCGGCCATGGAAAAAGAATTGGAAAATTCGCCCTGGAACACCTTGGAATTGTGCGGCAACTCTAAAATCGGTGTGATCGCTTCCGGCATCGCGTCCGTTTACGCCAAAGAAGCGCTTCACTATTTGGGCGTCAACGCGTCCTTTTTGAAAATTACGGCTTATCCCATTCCGGAAAAATTGGTTCTGGACATGCTTTCCCACTGCGACAAAGTTCTGATTGTTGAAGAACTGGAACCGATTGTGGAAAACAACGTCCGGATCATTGCGGAAAAACACAAAGACAAAATTAAAACGCAAATCATCGGCAAAGACCCGGTGCCGCGCATGAACGAACTGAATTTTGATATTTGCAGAAACGCTGTCCTTGCCGTTTTTAAGGACGAATGCAATCCGAGTGTTTTGGCACAGATGGATTCTGAACTGACAGCAACGGTGACCGTGCCGAATGCCGGTTTGGTTCCGAAAGATTTGGCGGAAATCGTTTTGCCGCCGCGGCCGCCGGCTTTGTGCGTCGGCTGTTCCCACCGCTCGGCTTTCCAAGTGATTAAAGACGTGTTCGGCAAAAACGCCGTTTTCCCGAGCGACATCGGCTGCTACACATTGGGAATTCACAGCGGCGCCGTCGACACCACAATTTGTATGGGCGCCAGCATCAGCATGTCGTCCGGCATGTCCGCCGCCGGCGAAAAAAAAGGAATTTGCTGTACGATCGGCGATTCCACGTTCCTGCACACCGGCGTGAATTCGCTCATGAACGCCGTTTACAACAAATCCAATATCACGGTGGCGATTTTAGACAACCGGATTACCGCCATGACCGGGCACCAGCCGAACCCGAATGTCGGCATGACCGCCACCGGCGAAGAAACGGTTGCCGTGTCCCTTGAAGCGATTTGCATTGCGGTCGGCACGAAATTTGTCCGCGTTGTTGACGCTTACAATTATGAAGAAATGAAAACCGCTTTCCGTGAAGCCAAAGCCTTTGAAGGCACCGCCGTCGTCATTGTGAAACAAGCCTGTGCAATCGTGGCCCGCAAAGAAGGCGTCAAACGAAAGCCGTACGCCGTTTCCAAAGAACTTTGCCGCGGCTGTAAAAAATGTATTTCATTCGGCTGTCCGGCAACGGAATTCAATACGAAAGAAGCCGTTGCGTTTATTAATTCTCAGTGTATCGGCTGCGGCGTCTGCGCGCAAATATGTCCGTTCCACGCCATTTTGGAGGTGAAAGAATGATTCCGGTCGACAACAAAATTCAATGTTTCGGGATGGTTCCCAACGACGGCAAAACCGACGTCAAATACGATGTCGTGATTTGCGGCGTCGGCGGCCAGGGTGCGATTCTGGCGTCCGATATTTTGGGACGCGCCGCCGTTATGGAAGGCATGGCCGTTCAGGCCGCGGAAACCCACGGCATGGCCCAGCGCGGCGGTTCGGTGGAAAACCACGTCCGGATCGGCAGCGCTTACGGTTCATTGATTCCTCAAAAAAGCGCCGACCTAATGATTGCCTTGGAACCGATTGAAGCCGTCCGTTACGCGCATTTGATGAAAAAAGGCGGCGTCATCCTCATGAACACGGAAACGGTTCTGCCGTTTACGGTGACGACCGGGAAAGCCGCTTATCCGGCTGTTTCTGAACTCGCCGAAAAACTGTCGGCGCATTTCAAAGTGATTCCGTTTAACGCGACGGACGTCGCGAAAGCGGCCGGAAACCGGCAGGCGGCCAACGTCGTCATGATCGGCGCCGCGTCCAATTTCATTCCGATTCAGGAAAAAACGTTTAAAGATTGCATTCAAGCGTTGGTTCCGCCCAAGTTTTTGGACGTGAATCTGAAAGCGTTTGACCTGGGCAAAGAGAAAGGAAAGCAATAAACTCTGGTTTTCTTTTCCTTTTTCCTTTATTTTTCTTTTTTCTTTTTTCTTTCTCTCTTTCTTATTTTTTTATCTTTTCTTCTCTTTTTTTGATCCGATATTTCCACCAATTGAATTACTTTATCATAAATTTCTGCTTGATTTTGAATAAAGAAACCTTATTTTATGCAAGCGGAAACGATATCAAAATTATACTCAAATACATATTTATAGAATAGATTCCTTATTCGAAATAGTTTCTATTATATGGGATATATAATAATGGAATGATCACATAATGGTTTCAGATTCGAAAAATAATAAAAAGAAGATTCTTATCGCTCTTCTTCTTTTACTTCTCCTCGCTCTTTTATTTGTTTATGTTGTCAACGTCATGAATGACGACGGACCCATAATCAACCAAAATGAAACAAATATGACAAATTCAACCGGCATGGGATTTGCCATTGACACGTCCGGCTCAACATCCGAACCGTCATCGACGCCCATCACACCGGCCGCTGAGCCGCTTCCGCCGGTTATCGTCACGCCGTCAACCGGCGGACGTCCGAGCGGCAATAATCAGGAACCTGAACCGGATCCGGAATTGGATCCTGATCCGACAAAACCGCCGATGGATGACATTGATGATTATATCGATATTGAAAATTTCGAACAATTAAAAGCAGTCGGCGAAACCAGTGACAGTCTATCCAAAAAATACCGTCTTGTTGATGATATTGACATGACCGGCAAAGTTTGGGTTCCGCTTGGCCGAAACTCATCAACCGGATATTTTAACGGAACATTTAACGGGAACGGTTATGTGATCACCGGATTGACGACGGTTCAGGACGCGAATGAAAATAACGGATTGTTCGGCGTTGTCGGCAGCAGTGGTACTGTTAAAAACGTTGCTTTGATTGATGTGAATATCGACGCCACGTCCAATACGACCGGCGCCGTTGCAGGCCGTGTGGATGGGACCGTTGTGAATTGTTATGTGACCGGAAATGTTACAGGAACCTCACATGTCGGCGGAATTGCCGGGGGCGTTGGATATGGATCTAATTCCGGAACTATTCGGAATTGTTATACAATTTGTAACGTCTCAGGTTCTTTAACTGCCCCGGACGGTGAGGAAATCGGCGGCATTGCCGGAAGAGTCACCAACGGAGAGATTTCGAACTGCTACGCCACAGGAAACGTAACCGGGCGGATTAAACTTGGCGGTATTGCCGGTAATGTTTTTACAATCGATCAAAACGTTTCATCAAATGTTGCTTTAATGCCGCTCATCAACGCCGTCAGCAATCAGAATTTCCCGCAACGCATCATTGGCGCATTGGCGGGGGCTGTCACGGCCGATTCAAATTTGGCATCTGAAACCCTGGTGCTTAAAAATAATACAACTCCAAATATTCCGCCTGCAGACGGTACCAACTTAGACGGAACCGGAAAACCGGACGCGGACTTTGTCGTTCAGACAACGTACACCGATATCGGCTGGAAATTCTTTGACGGAACAGTGGACAGCACAAATCCGTCTTATCCGGACACCGTTTGGAAAATGCCCGAATCCGGCTTTAAATTTAAAACAACAGACACGGAAGAATGGGTTTACCCGGTTTTCTATTGGCAAGTTTCAGCCGCTTAATTCGATAATTCTTTGCGTGAACGCAAAGAATTATTTTTTTATATTTTATGACCGGCTGTTCTGTTTTTCAGTTTGCGTCTTTTTTTTAATTTGCTGTTCGCGCCTGTTGTTGTTCATTTTGCAATTTTCATCTTACAGTTGTTCGTTTTTCAATTTGAATCTACTGTTCGTTATTTTACAGTTTGTACCTGCAGCTGACTGTACGGATTGCATCCACTGATATGATTTCCAATTTCTTATCGGTCTCCGAGAAATTCAAACGCGAAACGCGTTCGAATTTTCGGGGCAGTTTCATGATATTTTAAATAAATTAGACATCGAATTCATTGAAATCTTCAAAAAACCACTCCTGTTTTCAAAGGCACTGAACGAAAATGTGCCGCGATAACGCACGCGCCCGCCTCCTGCGAGCCGCCGCCCCTTCAATTTTATCACCCTTACAATTTATTAACCTTGAAGTCATTTTCCATTCCGTTTGTAAAAAAAGGTGTGTGAATATGACAGATTCCGATATTGAAAATGAATTGGAGTTTATTTTAAACAGCAGTCCGGTGATCGTTTTCCGGTTCCGGGCTGAACCGGGTCTTCCGGTGGAATATATTTCTAAAAACGTCATTCAGCTCGGTTATCCGGCGGAAGAGTTTTCGGACTACCACTACAATTACGAAAACATCATCTATTTGGACGATCTTGCAGGCGTCCGCCGCAGTTTTGAAAAATATTCGATGGCAACAGACTTATTTGGATTCACGATTACGTACCGCATTTACACCAAATTCGGATCCGTCCGCTGGGTGGAACAACGCACCATCATCGGACGCAACGAATCGGGGAAAATCACGCATTATCAGGGCCTTGTCTTTGACGTGACGGAACAAAAAAAAGCGGAAGAAGACACGGCGCTGAGTCTCGCGCGCCAGGAAGTTTTGCTCACGCTGAAAAAGATGAGCGCGTCGCCGCTTCAGGAAATCGTGGACTTTGTCCGGGAAGAAGCGGTCCGGCTGTCCAAAAGCCGGGTCGGTTATCTGGCGTTTCCGACGCCCGACGAAACGGCTTTGATTATGCACTCCTGGTCCAAAACATCCGTCCGCGAGTGTTCCATTGATGAAAATAACCGCCCGTACGTTTATCCGCTGCACGATACCGGACTTTGGGGCGAAGCCGTCCGGACGCGCCAGCCGTTGATTTTAAACGACTACACCACGTCCAATCCGCTCAAAAAAGGATATCCCAAAGGACACGTGACGCTTCACCGCTACATGCACGTTCCGATTTTGGACGGCGGGCGCGTCGTCATCGTCGTCGGCGTCGGCAATAAAGACACCGATTACAACGACAGCGACGTCATGCATCTGACGCTTCTCATGCAAGGGCTTTGGGAACTGATTCAGAAAAAACGGCTTGAAGAAGCGCTTCAAAAACGGTCTCAAGAACTCTCGGACCACTACGCGAAACTGCGCACCATGTCGATGATGTCGCGGGAATTCTTGGAAGACGTTCACAAATCCGTGGAAATTGCGGACAAGCACAACGTTTACAAATACAAAAACCTCCTGGCGGAGGAATTTATTCTTTTGTCCTACGAACAACAGCAAAGCGTGATCGAGCAGGGACTGATCTTAGCCAACCGCGTGAAACACTTGGTTGATTCCATTCTTTATCTGAGTATGGAACGCAGCGGCATGCTCAATTACCGCATTGAGCGCATCGATCTCAAATCTTTGTTTGAACATGTCAGTCTCAACACAATTTTGCTGATCGAAGACAAAGGCATCTGTTTCCGAAAAAAATTCCCGGAACATCTTCCGGCCATCATCGGCGATTCGGAACGGCTGCTGGTCGTCTTCACGACGCTGATTGAAAACGCCTGCGTCAACACGCCGCAAGGCGGCGAAATTTCTCTGAAAGTTTCGTTGTCCGACGACGGCAATATGATTGAAATTACGGTGGCGGATACCGGAAAACCGATCAGCGATCCTGAAATTCCTTATCTGTTCCAGAGCATTACGTTTATTGATTCCAACCGGTCCTATTCAACCCACTTGGAAGGCGTCGAATCCGGTCTCTATGTGGCGAAAAATATTATTCTGGCGCACCAAGGTGAAATTTTGGCGAAAGCCCGCCAATCCGGCGCTTATTTTGTCGTCCGCCTGCCGGTGTTGAAAGAATCCGGCACGGAAATGGTCGGCGAGTGCGAAAATGAATTTGACAAAAATAATGAATACGGATACGGATGCGAGTATGAACGCGAATGTGAATGTGAACGTGATTGTGAACGTGTATACAAACGCGAATGCGGCCGCGAACGTCGGCGCGGGTGCGGATCTGAATGTGAAACTCAAAACTGTCTTGACTGTTCGGAGGAATTAAATGACAACTGAGCTGATCGGAACTCTTTTCTTGTCGGAGAAACGGAAAAACGTTTTGATTTTTTTGCTGTCGGGTCCCAAGGACATCGAAGACATCAAAATTGCCTTGAATGTCAACACGAGCGCGCTGATGACTCAAATGAAAATTTTGATGGACCAAGGGCTGATCGTTTATGCCGATAACCTTTATTCGTTGACCGTCATGGGCGGCGTGATCGTTCAAAAAATGCTGCCGCTTCTCAATATGCTGGACATCTATTCAGAAAACAAAGACTATTGGAGTGACCACAACCTTTCCGCCATTCCCGCGTGTCTTTTAGACCGGATGGACGAGCTCAAAAATTGTGTTCTGGTCGAGCCCGAGCTTCACCGCCTGTACGAATTGCCGATTAAGTTTGAGGAAAATTTGTTCAAATCCACGCGGATCCGGGAAGTTTCGTCCTTTTTCAGTCCGACGTACCACTCCACTTATTTGGAATTGGCCCGAAAAGGCGTTGAGATTTCCATCATCATCCCGCTATCCGTTTTTAACCGGTTCAGCAGCGATTACCCGTTCCTTCTGGAAGAATATTTATCCCGCCCGAATGCGAAGTTTTATGTCTACGACGCGCCGATCGAAATGGCGTCCAGCGTTGTGACCGACCACTTCTTTTCGTTTTCCCTTTTCAACAACAACGGCATTTACCACAACCACTCAATGATGAGTTTTGACGCGTCGTCCATGCGGTGGGGGGAAGACTTGTTCCAATATTATTTGGAACGGTCCACGGAAATGAAATTGGAAGACCTTTTAAAACCCTAAAACCTCGATTTTATCTGTCGGCGGAAATTTTTTCCGCCATATTTTTGAATCGTTTTTGTTTGTCATTTCTTTTTGTTTGTCATTTCTTTCTGTTTGTCATTTCTTTTATATTCTCATTTTTTTACTTTTATCATTTTTTCTCTTTGTCATTTTTGTTATTTTTGTTATTTTTTAATTTCATTTCTTCTGCAATTTTTTCGTCTGTCCGAGTTCAGAATTATCATTCATAATATTTTATAATAAAATATATATACAATAGGATTTTTTATTTTTTGGTAATTATTAATTTATAAATCTATTTAATATCAATTAAAGGAGGCGTTACAATGACGAATCAATCTCTCGGCAAAGTCGAAAATTCCAAGCGTCGGTCTCATGACTTGAAAGTTTCGGTTTTAGATCTTTTAGCTTTGCTTGTTTTCTACGTATTGATCTCGATTGTGCCGGTTTATTTGTTCCTCTTTTATTTTTTGCACGACGGATCTTTGACGGTCAATTCGACGATTGAGTCTTTGGGTCCGCTTTTAAACATCCTGATGATTTTTATCGGCGTCGGCATTATGTATTTCGCTTTCCGCAAACTCTTCCGTTACCCCGGAAATGTTTTCCTTCACGGGATCGCTTTTTCGATTTTTTATGTCTTCATCTATTCCTTTTTGCTGATGACCGGTCTTCATGACTTGATTCTGTCAGGTCCGGGTCCGGTTTTATCCGGCTTGTTTTTGATCTTTCTTTACTACTCACTGGTCAATTTATTTTTGGTCTATCAGGAAAACCGCGCCCGGACGGAGACGTTTCATAAAAAAGCCGTTGTGACTTTTTCAATGTATCTGGTCATGCTTTTTGTTTTTATTTATTGGTACGGGTATGTTGTTCCTGATTTCGATCCGGATTTAAATTTCAGGGTTTTGACTCTTTTACTTGTCGAGTTTCTCTTCATGAGCATCATTTCGACGCTTGTTTTTTACAAGCTTTTCTTTTGGAAAGACCGCGTTGATTCTCGAAAAATCGCTTATTCGCCGGTCTCTCTCTTTCTGATTACGCTCGGCAGCTTTGTGCTGATGTTTGTGTTTGAGGCTTTGACCGCCGACGTTCTTTTCCTTTATTTTAAGCCGTTGCCTCCTGAAATCATAGACGTCGTCTCCACGACCGTTCGAAGCATTTCGTTCTTTACCGCCGCTTTTGTTTACATGGCTTTTGTGTCGCTTGTCTTTGGCCTGTACAAACGCGTGGTTTCCAAAATCCGGTCAAAAGCATGAATATCTATAATACGGATGAACGATTATTGAAAACAAAATCAATAAGTGATTCCGTACCGGATTTATTTCGGCCGGAATTGAAATTAAAATTAAAATTAAAATTATTCATCATTCAGAGGAGAATTTTTTTGAAAATTATTGCATTCGTCGGCATGCCGGCGTCAGGAAAATCGGAGGCGTCAAACGTCGCGCGGGGAATGGGCATCCCGGTTGTGACAATGGGCGACGTCATCCGCCGTGAAGTGGAACTTCGGGGAGCCGACCCGGCCGACGGCGGCAAAATCGCGACCGAACTTCGGGAAACAGAAGGCATGGACGCCATTGCCAAACGCTGCATGGCGATGATTCTCGAAAAAATGAAAACCAACCGTTCCAACGTCCTGGTCATCGACGGCGTCCGCGGCATTGCGGAAGTCGATTACTTCAAAGAACATTTGGGCGACGGTTTTATGCTGGTGTCGATTGCGATCGACTCGCCGGTGGAAGAACGCTTTGACCGGATTGTTGTCCGAAAACGCGAGGACGATATGGATTCCATCGACAAGCTCAAAGAGCGCGACGCCCGCGAAAT
Source organism: Methanolapillus africanus (assembly GCF_032714475.1). Taxonomy (NCBI): domain Archaea; kingdom Methanobacteriati; phylum Methanobacteriota; class Methanomicrobia; order Methanosarcinales; family Methanosarcinaceae; genus Methanolapillus; species Methanolapillus africanus. The sequence continues at coordinate 30,356 of NZ_JAWDKD010000019.1, forward strand.
CGGCTGGGGCATGGGCGAGGCGATTGCCGCGTCCGACCGCGTCATTGAGAACACGTCGACGCTGGCCGCCTACCAAAAAAATATCCGGCAATTGTTTGACGAAATGATTGCCGAAGACAAAAAATGTCAGCAATGAGGTGTTTTCATGGATTTTAAAACCGCTTCCTCTTCCAAATATAACGTGACGTTTTCGGCGCCTGTTTTCCCGACGGAAAACCCCGACAAAGTCAAACGTGCTCTTTTGAATTTGATCAATTACGGCCGCCCGAATTCGGACAGTTTGGTCGCCGACGCCGACGTCGTCTGCATCGACTTAAACGGCCAAATTCCGAACCGTGCGCTTATGGTTTCCGGCGGCACCGAATTGTTGTCCGGCGTTCACTATTTGATTCGAAAAGAAGAAATCATCGACACGACCAAAACCGCCCTTTTGAACGGCGTGGTGGAATCGGAATCCGAAATTCATGTTTTTTTGAACAAGCAAGTGGCTTATGTGAAACGCTTGAATTTCCCGGCCGACGAGGAACCCCTCGGATCAATCGAAATTGAAATTAAAGCGGAATCCATGGACGCTCTTTTGAGAATTGTCGACTGGCTGGCGCCGCCGACCAAGGACGGCGTGGCTCTTTTTGAATTGAAAGCGGAAGAATTGTAATTTTTCTTCTTTTTTCTCTTCTTCATCATCTTTTTTCTTTTTTGAGCGGCGGTCGGCGCGCGCGTTATGGCGTGCATTTTTATTTTTGTGTCTCAAAAATTAGGGTATCATTTTTGGAGATGTCGGGCAAACCATCCCGTAAAATCAGATGCGAAGCATCTGTATTTTACGGATATCGCGAACAGGTACAATCTGAAATTGTAAACTGAAAGTGCAATCTGTCATCTAAAAATAGTCACCTGCAGGTGCAACACAGTTTCTAAAAGTATGGAACTGAGCAGCTGTTCTGCCAACTTCATCTCATTTTATCGAAATCCGCCAAGTTCCGCCCTCTTCACGCCTGCGGTGTTCAGAGGTCCGAACTTGCGGGATAACATTCGGAATGGGGCTGTTCCGTCAATATTGATATTTTATATCACTTCCAATATTCAAAATATATTTATTTCCTCAGACCATTTTTAATTTGAAGTGGTTGCCATGAAAAAAACCTACATCCTTGCAGCTGTCATTTTGTGCATTTTACTCTTCGCTGTTGCCGGGATTGGCTATTACCAATCTCAGAAATGTGTGACAGTATCGATCTATTTTGATTATTCGGATTATTCTTATGCCGAACTCAGCAACAAAAGCGACGTGGTTTTGTCCGGCGTCGTCATTGATGTCGGTGAACCGGTTTTGGCTCAAACGGGGTTGAAAGGCAACATCTTTTACCAAGATTACATTTCGGACGGCAACGCCTATACCGACCTCACCGTTCTTGTGAATGAATGTTACCAAGGCGGCGACAATATATCTGATTTTGTTACCGTCCGGATTTTTGATAACCACTTTTACAACGAAGAATACAAATGGGGCGACAATTTTGTTTTCTTTTTGATTGAAGATCCGGGGATTACAAAAAAAATCGGTCCGGATCATTATCTGATCATGACGCCGATGGGTCAAATTAACCGCCAATCCGATCCGTGGGTTAACGCGTTGGATGAACCGGTGACTTTTGAAGAATTGTACCAGTCTTTGCCGAACGGAATGTTGGAAGTTCGGCCTTATGAACAACTTGTCCGGTACGACCGGATGAATCCGACAGCATACGGGTTGAATCCCAACAATGAAATTATCCGGCAATTCCTTTCCGGGGGAATATCCAATGTTCCGGAAAGCGGGCTGTTGGCCGTTTCAAAGATTTCTTTTGTTCCAAAACCGGTTGCTGCAAACAACAGTGATGGTTTTGACGGCATTATTTCGTGCGGACCGGTCATACCACCATACACAGCAGCGTCTCATGTCGCTTCCGGGTTGATTACAAATTCCGATTTGGTCTTTTACGGCGTTGTCAAGGAAGAAGCGTCAAACGTTTCAATGACGGAAAAAACGGACTTCGATGCGTTACTCAAATCAAATGTTGTGTTTACGATTGAGGATTCTGTCAAAGGACAAGAAAGCGGAGACGTCAATGTCAGCGTTTATGCCGGCAATTACAACGGGAAAGATTTGTCTTTCACAAATGACCTTCAAACGCCGACGGCTTGGGACTTTAAAACGGGCGACCGGTATTTGTTGTATTTGATCGACAAGAACGGGACTTATGAAATTATGTATGGCGGTTCTTATCTTTTGAAATAATTATTTCATTTTTTCTGAACAGCAGGTGATTTCTATGACGCCGGAACAAAAAGATTATACTATTATCCTTTCCGTTTTCTTAATTTTGTTCATTTTAATTTTCCTCTACTACGACGTCTATTTAGGAATCGGTCAAGACTCGGCTTTTCTGATGATTCCTTTATTTTTATTGCCGGCTATTCTTTGCAGAAAAAACGTCTCTATCTTGTGGAAATGTGGGACCATCGCTTTGTCTATGGGTGTGGTTGTTTTCTATTTCATGGGTTCTGATTGGTATCCGGATTTTCAACTTGCTGTTGGTTTGCTTTGTTTAATTTATTTGACCGTTTTTACGATATATGAAGGCTGGTATCGGAAAAAATTTAAAATGTTGGGCTGGTAATTTTAGGAGTTTTTATCATGACACCGGAACAAAAAACAAACATCAATATTTTTTATTTTGTTTTCAGCCTGATCAATATTGCTTATCTGGCTTGTTTAAGTTATTATACGGATTATAACGCCTTTTCATCTTTGAGTGTGTTTTACATTTTGGGTCCGCTTTTCATTCGTTTGGTTCTGATCGACGGACATAAATTTCCCGAATCATTGAATCTGTTTCTTTTAACGATGGGCGCCTATTCCTATGCTTTGCTGCTTTTGAATCCGTTTTTACCACGGACGCTTGAGTATGTGTTTTTCGGAATATTTATGGTCGGCGTCGCCATTTCTGTTGCAGCCGGATACAAATATGACGGTTTAAAATAAGCCATTAAATTATAAAAATTGACAAAGTAAATATCTTATTAAATCGTTTCTTAAAATCATCAACCAATTTTGAAAATTTAAAAATGAGTAGAAGGTGAATTTACGGAAAAAACACAAACAATTCATGTTATTTTCTTTGTCATTTTTATATCCCTTTTACTTTTCAGTGTCGGTTATATTGTTTACGATACTTTTCATCTTCCGGCGTCCGCGCCGTCTGAATCCACATTTGATCCGTCCCGTGATCTTTTTGCCGGTACGGATCCGGCTGTTCCGTACGAATCTCATCTTGAGAAATATCTCTCCTTTTATCCAAACGATGCGCCGAATTCCGGATCTGATATTTTGTCAAAACATGGTTGGCTGCCAACGACTCTCGGGCCGAATGTGTCGCTCATTGCCATGTCAAACCGGCAAATGAAAGCCAATGCCGATATTATCGCTGTTGTCACCGTCAAAGAAAAAATGCCGGCACGGTGGAGTACGCCGGACGCGGCGCTTCCCAAAGGAATTCAAATTTATGAATCCGTGAACGAAAACGGCGAAACGGAAGAATTCATGTCGATGATGACCAACAACAGCGAGTTTATTTATGCTGATCTTGTTCTCGAAGTCAACGAGGTTTACAAAGGGGAAAACGTTCCGAAATACATTCTTCTACGCGCCGGCGGGGGAACTGTCGGCGATTTTACTTGGAGGCATGTCGAAGGGTGCGGTCCGGAAGATTATGAACTTGGGGAAAAATATTTGGTTTATGTGGAAGAGGATTCCGGTTATGCGAATGAATTGGGTCCGAATCATTACGGTTTGGTGTATCCTTTTGCAAAATATGATTCCAAAGAGAACGGAAAGTACATCAATTGGGCCGGCGAAACGGCAAATTTATTCTTTTTAGATTTTTTCTGATCCTATCCGGAAGAATCTAATATTTCTATACATTTTAAATCCAATAAATTTTATAAAATTTTCAAAAATCAAATATGTCATGAATCCATATGAACGACTTTTTAGGTTCATTCTTCTGGTATCGATTTTTTCAAAACGCTCTCTTCTCCAAAACTTATATAACAGAGATAATCTTTATTCGTTTTGTCATTTTGATGATTTTTTGATAAAATCTTTCTCTGTCTGCTGTTTTTATGCGTGCCCTCATAATCATGAACAATCATGAGAAACGAGGAAAAACGGGACAAAACACAGCTTCAAAAAGGGTTGAAAAATCGTCAAAAAGTATAACCAATGTGCTTATATATGGGGTAATTATTGTCTAGTTACCCTTAAATTTAAATTACCGTTAATTATCATGAATGTTTCAATATAATATGAGACGATTGATATTAATGATAATTTAAAGTCATTTTTTTAAAACACAAGAGACGGTATTCGCATGGCTAACAATGAAATCTTATCTGAAATTAAAAGGGCAGAAGAAGATGCAAAAAAAGCGACCAGCGACGCTCTCGAAGATAAGAACAGAAAACTCGCTAAGGCCCGCGCCGAAGCTCGCCAAATCGTTGAGGACGGAGAAGAAGAATCCGTCAAAGCCGCACAGGCCGCTCAAAGAGAAGGAGAGCAAGAGCTCGAATCCAAACGCGCTGAAATTATCAACGAAGGGCTTCGTGAAGCTGAAGCTGTAGCTGTGAAATCCCAATCAAATATTCCAAAAGCTGTTTCATTTTTACTCGAGGAGTTTGAAAGGGAGATACGCGTATGAGTTACCCGAAACGAATGACCAAGTGCATTTTAGCCGGTCACAAAAAATATCTTCAGCCAACGATTGATGTTTTACACGATCTTGACGTGCTCCACGTTGAAGATTTCGTTGAAGGCGACGACTCTGATTTTACAATCGGCGTTCCGGTTGAGTACGGAGAAGAAGTCTCCCGAAAACTCGTGAAAGTCCGCTCCATTTCCAATGTTTTAAACGTCAAGCCAAATGCCGACACCGTTCCGATGAAAACGTCGGTCGTGGAAAGCGAACTTGACCAAAAACTGGATCAAATCGATGCGGAAATCAACGAAAACACTGAAAAAATGTCCAAACTCGACACCCGAGTGAAAGAAATCGAATCCGCAGAAAAGGAACTTTTACCGTTTTTGGGACTCGACATGGATCTGCAAAATTACCGCGGATACAACAATCTGGCTGTTTTCTCAGGCACCGTTTCCTCGCTGAACGAGTCCAAACTTTTGGAAATCACCGACGCTTACGAGCTCCACAACGAGCCCGGTTCCAAGTTCTTTGTTTTATTTGTCTCCAAAACGCACGAAAAAGAAGTGGCAGCACTTCTGGCCGACATGGGGTACAGAGAAACCAAAGCGCCGGACAAAACCGGTAAGCCGTCCGCTTTATTCCAAGAGCTCGACGCCGAAAAATCAAGCATACACGCACAACTTGAAGCTTTATCTGCAACAGTTTCAGAACTCAATCAAAAATACGGTAACTTCATCCTTGCCAGCGATGAATTCCTGAGCATTTTGAGCGAGAAATCAGAACTGCCTTTAAGAATTGCCACGTCTGATCACGCTTTTGTATTGGAAGGCTATGTCCCGACCGACGACTTTGACCTGTTCGTCAAAGAAGTCGCGGCAAAAACCGATAACGGCGTTTACATCACCACCGAAGAACTCCACTTGCATGACGAAAAAGAGATTGCAAAGATTCCGGTCGCGTATGAAAACAAGAAAATGGCCAAACCCATGGAAACGGTCACCGACCTTTATTCCAGGCCGAAATACACCGAAATCGATCCTTCGTCAATCTTGGCCATCTCGTTCCCGCTCATCTACGGTATGATTCTCGGGGACATCGGATACGCCCTTATTTTGATGACGGTTGCGTTCCTGATACTTAAATTCATGAAATCAGACAGTATCAAACCATTGATGTACGTACTTATTTATTGTCAAATCTCAGCGTTAATTTTCGGCATTATCTATGGCGAGTTCATGGGATTCCCGCTTGCGGGATATGAATCGCATGGCGTGTACACGCCGGGCCTGATTCCGGGATGGGAAACTTACATTTCCAATTTCGCGTTGGTTCCGGGCGAACCCTTCATGTTCCCGATTCACAGAACACACATGATTATGACGATGTTGATCGCAACAGCCACTTTCGGATTTTTACATTTGAACTTCGGTTTCATCGTCGGATTCTTCGATGTTAAAAGTCAGCACGGCACCAAACACGCCGTCTACGAAAAAATCAGCTGGATTGTTATTGAGATTGGCGTCATCGCCGCAGCCGCAGCATATCTTTTGTTAAATTCATATCTGCTGGTTGGCGTTTTTGCGATTGTCACAGTTATCGGCGTGTATATGCTCTTCAAAGGAGAAGGCATCAAAGGACCGATCGAACTTCCGGGTCTTCTCGGAAACATCATGTCCTACACTCGTATTATTGCGGTGGGTCTTTCTTCCATCTACATTGCATCGACTGTGAATAATATCGCTTTCGGCGGGCTTATTTGGTCCCCGACTGAAGGTTTCAGCCTTTTGGTTATTGTATCTTTACTGATCTTTATCCTTGGGCACTCTTTAAACTGCGTTTTGAGTATTATCGCCCCCGGCTTACACGCACTCAGATTGCAGTATGTCGAATTATTCGGCAAATTCTACTCGGGCGGCGGAAAAATTTACAAACCTTTTGGACACATTAAGAAATATACGACTACTACGGAGGAATAATTTTATGGAACTTACAACAGAATCTGTTCAAGCATTAGCACAAGCAATCGCAATCGTCGGCACCGGTCTCGCAACAGCCTGGGGCGAAAAAGTCATCGGTACCGCTGCAATCGGCGCCATGGTCGAAAACGAAAGCCTTTTCGGTAAAGCACTCGTTTTGACCGTTCTTCCTGAAACAATCGTCATCTTCGGACTTGTCGTTGCAATTTTGATCTAAAATCGAAAACTTAAGGGCGGAATCATCCGCTCTTAATTTTTTAAAGGTGTTAGCATGGGACTGGAAATCGTATTAAATGATATTACTGAGGGCGCCAAAGCAGATGTCCGACGGATTGGCGAGGAAGCGGATGCCGCGTCTCTCCAAATCATCGGAGAAGCCCGTCAGGCTTCCAAAGAAGCACTGGGGTCCCGTCTTTTAGAGGTTGAAGAGAAACTCGAACAACAGCGCCAACAGGTATTATCAAGCGCCAATTTAGAGGTGAAACGCATTGTTTTAAACAAGCGCAAAGCTCTTTTGGATCAAGTTTATGATCAAGCCCTTGACAAGATCGAAAATTTGCCTGCAAGCGAGAACGAAAAATATCTCAAAACGCTGATTAAAAACCATGAGAAAGGCGGTCACAAGATTTATTCAAATGAAAAATCTGCGGAACTCGTCCAAAAGAATTCCAAATTGGAATACGGCGGAAACATCGACTGTGTCGGCGGCATTGTTATTGAAAACAAAGACGGCACCGTTCGCTTGGATTTTACATATGACTTAATTCTCAAAACAGTTTATGACCGTTCCTTGAAATCGATCTCCGACATTCTCAACGGGTGATTTCGATGGGTCAGAGTTCGCAAAAGATTCAGGAGTGGGCCGGAAAAGTCCAGAAAAAACTTCCGGACAGTATGGCCAAATACATTCCAACGCGTCTTCCGTCCATTGGAAAAGGCTCGTCCAATTATCCGTACGCGGTGACGCGTATCCGTGCCATGCGTGTCAAACTCATGCCGCGCGATATGTATCCGAGACTCCTCAACATGAGTCTGGATGAAATCACCCGGAAAATCGGAGAATCCGAGTACAAGCAAGATATCGATGACCTCTCAAGAGAGTATAAAGGCGTCAATCTGATCGAACACGCCCTGAACAGAAACATGGCTGTTTCATTTCAAAAAATCTTAAGAATCACAGAAGGCGAACCGCACGAGCTTGTTCAAGAATATCTTCGGGTTTTCGACATCGACGATATTAAAACCATTCTCCGCGGAAAGAAACACAACATTGCCGACGAACAAATCTTAGAATCCCTGGTGACAGGCGGTATGCTGAGATACACGTTGTTGTCCAACCTTGTGTCCAAATCCATGGATGAAATCTTGGCAGCCTTTAGCGATTCGATTTACGCGCCGATTTTAAGCAAATACAACGGCGATAACCTTCAGGAAATCGAAAACGAATTGGACAAATTCTACTACGAAAACCTCTTTGAGGCGATCGGTTACCCCGGATCGGCAGACCGGAAGCAGTTTGACCAGTTTGTTCGGCGAGAAATTGATATTCAAAACTTAATGCTGCTTCTCCGTGTCAAAAAATACGACATCGGAGCATCGGGCGACGCATCAAGCAATGTCTGTTTGATTGAGGATGTCTCCTCTTTGTTGATTCCTCACGGACTTGACTTAGATGCCGAAAAATTAGAAAAATTGTGTTATGACGACTTTATTGAGGCTCTTCGAAAATCACCGTATTGGGACGCGATCGGACCGGCTCTTGACAACAAGGCCATTCAATCTGTTTCCTTAACGGATGTCGAAACCAAACTTTTGCGGTACAACCTGACAAAAGTGACCTCGTATTCGCGTCGGAACATCATCTCCATTATTCCGATTTTAGAATACATTATTTACAAATCCAACGAGGTTCGCAATTTGAGAATCATCGTTCGCGGAAAGTCGGTCGGTATGGATAATGATTTAATTAAGGACCAGTTGGTGATTCTCTGATGGAAATATCGGTTGTTGGAAACAGTGATTTCGTGACGGGATTTCGGCTTGCCGGTATCCGGAAAATCTATGATACCGAAAATGTCACCATCGACGTCGCCGTCAGAACTGTCCTTGAAGACAAGGATGTCGGCATCTTGGTGATGCACAATGATGATATTTTAAAACTGCCGGACTCTTTAAAAGCCATGTTGAATGATTCCGTTCAGCCCACTGTTGTTGCTTTGGGCGGTTCCGGCGCAGGTTCGACAAATTTAAGGGATAAAATCAAACAGGCGGTAGGTGTTGATCTGTGGAAGTAAAAGGTAAAATTTATCGAGTGGCGGGTCCCGTGGTTACCGTTGTCGACTTAAACACGAAAATGTATGACGTGGTTAAAGTCGGTCATGAAGGTCTCATGGGCGAAGTCATTAAAATCGTTGGAAACAAGTCCATCGTTCAGGTTTATGAGGACACGTCCGGTGTGAAGCCGGGCGAGCCTGTGGAAAACACGGGTCTCCCCCTCTCGGTTGAACTTGGACCGGGATTGCTCGAAAGTATCTATGATGGTATTCAAAGACCGCTCAGCGTTCTCAAAGAAGAAATGGGAAATTTCATTCACAGAGGCGTTTCTGCAGACGGTTTAAGCCATGACAGAATCTGGGAATTTAAAGCCACCGTCAAAAAAGGCGACATTGTGAAGCCGGGCGACATTATCGGTACCGTTCAGGAAACCGCCAATATCGAACACCGCGTCATGATTCCGTCCAACACGGCCGGCGGCGAAATCGCTGAAATCAAAAGCGGCAACTTTACCGTCGTTGATGTGATCGGTAAGTTGAAAGACGGCACGGAACTCAAAATGGCCCACAAGTGGCCGGTCAGAATGCCCAGACCCGTCCAGAAAAAGATGGCTCCGAAAACACCCTTGATTACCGGACAGCGTGTTCTTGACGCTTTGTTCCCGGTCGCCAAAGGCGGTACAGCAGCCATTCCGGGTCCGTTCGGTTCCGGAAAGACCGTTACCCAGCAGCAGCTTGCAAAATGGAGTGACGCGAACATTGTGGTTTACATCGGTTGCGGTGAACGCGGCAACGAAATGGCGGAAGTTTTGAACGAGTTCCCGGAACTCGAAGACCCGCAAACCGGACGCCCGCTCATGGAACGTACGGTTTTGATTGCCAACACGTCCAACATGCCGGTGGCCGCTCGTGAAGCTTCCGTTTACACGGGCATCACGATTGCCGAATACTTCCGTGACATGGGATACGACGTTTCCTTGATGGCCGACTCCACCTCAAGATGGGCCGAAGCCATGAGAGAAATTTCCTCTCGTCTCGAAGAAATGCCCGGTGAAGAAGGTTACCCGGCTTACTTGTCCGCCCGTCTCGCCGAATTCTACGAGCGCGCCGGCGTTGCCGAGTCGCTTTGTAACAAAGTCGGATCTATTACCGTTATTGGTGCCGTTTCTCCGGCCGGCGGCGACTTCTCCGAACCGGTCACTCAAAACACGCTCCGTATTGTGAAAGTGTTCTGGGCTCTGGACTCCAAGCTGTCTCAGAAGAGACACTTCCCGGCCATTAACTGGCTCAACAGTTACTCTCTTTACATGGACACGTTAAACCCGTGGTACACGGAAAACGTGGCGCCTGACTGGAACGACCTCCGCGACAAAGCGATGGGTATTCTCCAAGTCGAATCCGAACTTTTGGAAATCGTTCAGTTGGTCGGATCGGACGCGCTTCCGGAATCCCAACAGGTGACTCTTGAAACCGCCCGTATGGTTCGTGAAATCTTCCTTCAGCAGAACTCGTTCCACCCGGTCGACACGTACTGTTCCTTTGATCACCAGTACAAGCTCCTCAAGAGCATTATGTACTACGGCGACACGGCTCAGAAACACTTGGCCGACGGCGCGATGGTGAAGGATCTCATCAACATGGAATCCAAATCCGAACTTGCGAAAGTCAAGTACGAAGAGAACTTTGACGAATTGCTGACTCAAGTGATGAGCAAGATGGAAACCGAATTCGCAAACATTGGCGGAGGTTATTAAAATGGTCAAAGAATACAAGACAATCACGCAAGTGGCAGGCCCCTTGATTTTCGTTGAGAAAACAGAGCCGGTCGGCTACGGTGAATTCGTGAACATCAAATTGGCTGACGGTTCCGTCAAAAGAGGAGAAGTTTTGGATACCTCCGAAGATACTGTGGTCGTTCAGGTTTATGAAGGAACGGGCGGTCTGAACAGCGAATGCAGTGTGATTTTCAGCGGCGAAACGTTGAAACTCGCGGCATCGATCGACTTGCTCGGCCGTATTTTATCCGGTTCCGGACAGCCCAGAGACGGCGGTCCGCAAATCATTCCGGAAAAAATGATGGACATTCACGGCGCTGCGATGAACCCGTATTCTCGCGCACAGCCGAGTGAATTCATTCAAACCGGTATCTCCACCATCGACGGTACAAACACCCTCGTTCGCGGTCAGAAACTTCCGATTTTCTCGGCTTCCGGTCTTCCGCACATGGACATTGCGCTCCAGATTGCGAGACAGGCCAAAGTGCCGGGTTCTGAAGAGAAGTTCGCCGTGGTGTTCGCTGCGATGGGTATCACCAACGAAGAAGCCCAGTTCGCCATGCAGGACTTTGAAAAGACCGGCGCTCTTGAGCGCGCTGTCGTTTTCTTGAACCTTGCGGACGACCCGGCCGTCGAGCGTTTGATCACCCCGAAAATGGCGCTCACCGCTGCTGAATACTTGGCTTATGAACACAACATGCACGTTCTCGTTATCTTGACGGACGTCACAAACTATTGTGAAGCGCTCCGCCAGATGGGTGCGGCCCGTGAAGAAGTTCCGGCCCGCCGTGGTTACCCCGGTTACATGTACACTGACCTGGCCGGTATCTACGAACGCGCCGGCGTTATCAAAGGAAACAAAGGATCCGTTACTCAGATTCCGATCCTGACGATGCCGGGCGACGACATTACCCACCCGATTCCTGACTTGTCCGGTTACATCACCGAAGGCCAGATCGTGGTTTCCAGAGAACTGCACAGAAAGGGTATCTATCCGCCCATTAACGTTCTTCCGTCCTTGTCCCGTTTGATGAACCTCGGTATCGGAAACGGCAAGACCAGAGAAGACCACAAGGCGGTTTCTGACCAGCTTTATGCCGGTTACGCCGAAGGCCGTGACCTCCGTGGTCTCGTGGCCATCGTCGGAAAAGAAGCTCTCTCTGAACGCGACAAAAAGATTTTGGAATTCGCCGACCTTTTCGAGGACAAATTTGTCCGCCAAGGCCGTGTTGAAAACAGAACCATCGAAGACACGCTCCAGGTCGGCTGGGATATCTTGGGTAGCCTTCCGACTCAGTATTTGCACAGAATTGACAACAAATACATTGACAAATATTATCCGAAAAAATAATTTGGGTGATGTTCAATGGCAGTCCAAGATGTAAAGCCGACGCGTTCTGAACTTCAGGACGTTCAGAAGAAAATCAAGCTTTCCCAAAACGGGTACAAGTTGCTCAAAATGAAACGGGACGGTTTGATTCTTGAATTCTTCAAGATTCTGAATCAAGCGCGAGGCGTCCGGGAAGAGTTAGACGCCGCTTACGAATTCGCCGTTCAAAAATCGAACTTAGCGAGCGCCGTAGACGGTTCCTTCACGCTCAAATCCGCGTCTTTCGCCGTCGATGCTGTCCCGACCATTGAACTCAAAAGCACAAACATCATGGGTGTTGTCGTTCCGAAAATTCACGGCAGCGGTGTTAAAAAACCGCTCCATGAACGCGGCTACGGTCTGATCGGAACCGACACATACATTGATGAAGTGGCCGACGCCTACGAAGTTCTCGTGGAAAAGATTATCGTCGCCGCCGAACTTGAAACAACCATGAAAAGACTTCTCGAAGACATCGAAAAGACCAAGCGCCGTGTGAACGCGCTTGAATTTAAGGTGATTCCGGAATTCCAGGAACAGGTCAAGTTCATCCGTTTGCGCCTTGAGGAAATGGAACGCGAAAGCATGTCCAGTTTGAAAAAGATTAAACAAAAGAAAGCGGCTGAAGCCAAAAAGTAAGGAATTCTTTTTGAATTCTTTATCTTTTTTTCTTTCTTTTTTTTCTTTTGTTTTTTGAGATTTTTATTTTATTCTATTTTTTTAAAAAACAGCCATAAAAATTGGATATTTCATTTTCCAATGTGCTTTAATTTTATATCCAATTGCAAGAGGATTATTTTTTATAACGTCCTTCTCATTTTATAATTGGAAATGTGGGTCATTAAAAGTAAAACCCACCTTCAGTTGTCAACAGTTCCATTGTTGACAACTGATGTTTAGAGGTGAGTGAATCTTCTTGTTGACAAGAATTCATTCTCTTCTTTGATTTCCTGATACATAAATGTATTGAAAAACAAAAATGTTAAAGAGGAAATAAAATGAAAAACAAATTAATTAAATCAATATCTTTATTGTTAATGATATTGGTATTTGGTATGGTATTTATTCCGGCAATAAATGCACAAGCTGACAGTGAAAGAGAGGAAATTTTGAAAGAAGAATTTGAATATTTAATGGATAATTCAGAAACAATAATGGAAACTTCAAATGAAAAAGTTGTTCGTTTTACTTCAGAAGATGGAGTTACTGCATACAGTGTTGCATGGAGGGATCCTAATAATCCGAATAGAGTATATTTTGCGACAGTAACAGATGAAGAAATGTTATCAAGTGGTATTTCCAATGAAATTGCTTCTGTAAATGGAATTTCCGCTTTAGCTTCTGGAAGCTTTGGCGATGGTAGTTATGCTGAAACATATGGAAATTCTGTAACAGGCGGAGTCCATGTTTATTTTTCGCCAGACGATGCTGAGTTGGCATTTGAGGGCAGTGCTTATATTTTGGGTGCGGCCGGAGCTGCAATTACTATGCTCGTTCCCGGCGTGGGACAGGTACTTGGTCCTCTTGTTGCCATTCTTGGTGCATGTATCGGATTATACTATCTGGTTGCTAAAAATTCAGATGATAGTTTAGATATAAGCATCCCATATTTGGCTTTAACATATATGACTACAGGACTTCCTGGGGCAGGTGCTTTTATTACGATCGGACAGGTTAGATATTTCTTCAATGATTAATTGGTATTTCAGTTGATTGACTGTTTTTCAGTCAATCATTTTAATTTTTGGAAGTGTTATTATGGCTTTTTTAAAAAAAATATATTTTGTTTTAGGTATATTTTGTATTTTATTACTGTTTATAATAAGTTTTGGAATTTATAAGTCGTATATGACAGAAAGTTTGGTCACGTTTTCGGGGATAATTGCATTTTTTGCAGTTTTTTTCTTTGGAATGTGTATTATTAAAGAAAAACCCAAAAATTGGAAACCGGCTCTTATAGTTGATTTGATTTTTTTATTTATTTATATGGTTATTTGGTTTTATTTATGGAAAATGAATTACTTCAATCAAATGGATACAAACATGATTATTGTCAACATGTGGATTAACAATATACTTTCTTTGATCTTAGGTGCCATTTTTGTTTTTTCTGCATTGTATGCTGATAAAGTTATTGGCAAGGTACAAGGCAAAGAATAAAATTATATTTTTACAATATTATCAATTAATTTTTATTAAAAACGTTGAGGTTGTAAAATGATTACAGAACTGTTAATTTTACTGGTGTTGACTTTCGTTACAATTTTGATATTTGGCGCGTTATATTTCATTATCAAAAAAGCGGTTGCTGCCGGAAATAATTCTAAAAACAGTAAATAATTTTTGGGTCATAATTTGAAAAATATTTTTAAATATAATTGTTGTAATTGTGTTTGAATTAAGAAACGATTTCCGGAATTCCGGGAACAGGTCAAGTTCATCCGTTTGCGCCCTCCGGGAAACGGAACGCGAAAGCATTTCCGTTTGAAAAAGATTAAAAAAAAAAGCGGCTGAGGCCAAAAAATAAGGAATCCTCGGATTCTTTATCTTTTTTTCTTTTTTGAATTTTGTTTTTTGAGATTTTTATTTTATTCTATTTTTTTAAAAAACAGCCATAAAAATTGGATATTTCATTTTCCAATGCGTTTTAATTTTATATCCAATTGCAAGAGGATTATTTTTTATAACGTCTTTCGATATTTCTTCAATGATTAATTGGTATTTCAGTTGATTGACTGTTTTTCAGTCAATCATTTTTTTATAACTTTGTCAATTAATTTTTTTCGATGGAGGAAATAAAATGTCTTTTCAATATCATTCCACCCCTAAAAACAATGTTCTTCTTTTTGTCGCACTTTTATTCTTTTTCATAGCCAGCTTATTTTTTGCATATTTCCCGGATGGTGTTTTTCCCTCACTTCTATCAAGTTTCTTTCTCGTGATTTTTATCATATTATTTTTGACCGGCGGTTTCATTTATGGATTCTTATCAAAAAGTCGAAGACTATCAATCGTTTTTGGCTTTTTTATTCCGGTTTTGGCCTATCTGATCCCGATAATTATTCACTGGTTTTTTTATTCAAGTTTCGAATTTTTCGGATCGGAAGCTGCTTATTATTTGATTGCGGCCATCATTGGCGGTACAATCGGTTGGTGCGCTTCCGTTAATGAAGAAAAAAAAGAATTGAGAGGTTATTATTACCTTGCTTGTTTGATTATGATTTTGTTTTTATTCGTTATTTTTACAAAGTTTTAACTTAAATAATATGCTGTCGAAACGCGCTTGAATTTAAGGTCATTCCGGAATCCCGGGAACAGATCAAGTTCATCCGTTTGCGCCCTCCGGGAAATGGAACGCGAAAGCATGTCCGGTTTAAAAAAGATTAAACAAAAGAAAGCGGCTGAAGCCAAAAAGTAAGGAATTCTTTTGAATTCTTTATCTTTCTTTTCTTTTTTGAAGTTTTGTTTTTTGAGATTTTTATTTTATTCTATTTTTTTAAAAAACAGCCATAAAAATTGGATATTTCATTTTCCAATGCGTTTTAATTTTATATCCAATTGCAAGAGGATTATTTTTTATAACGTCATTCTCATTTTATAATTGGAAATGTGGATATTAAAAGTAAAACCCACCTTCAGTTGTCAACAGTTCCATTGTCGACAACTGATGTTTAGAGGTGAGTGAATCTTCTTGTTGACAAGAATTCATTCTCCTCTTTGATTTTCGACTAAATAAAAGTATCGAAAAACAAAAACGTTAAGGAGATATAAATATGAAAAACAAATTGAAAATATTTTCGTTTTTAATGGTTCTTATCTTTTTACTACCATCTGCAAACGCATATTATATTGGGGACAATAAGTGGGAAGATAACAACAGTGGTCTTGAAATAAACTCTTCGGTAGATTCACAATACCATTCTGCTATATTGAGTGCAGCAAATACATGGACTGATGCAGGATCAAGTTTCTATTTTCATCAAATTCCAACTGCTTCCGGATACACCAGTAACTCTACAGACGTTATGATGGGTTTGGTTTCTGATCCAGATTATTTAGCTGAAGAGAGAACAGTTATTGAAGAAACCATAAATGGTCAAACGTATAAACGTTATTCTCAGGTGGTTTTTGATTATGAACAGGAATGGACCACAAGTGCAACTATCGCCAATTTGACAAATGCTTTCGACATTGAAACAGTTGCTCTTCATGAACTTGGGCATGCTGTTGGATTGGGTCACTCTGAATATACGACGGCACTTATGACTGAAGAAGCCCTTCCACCCGTTAAAAGAAGTTTAACATCCGATGATATTAATGGTATTAAGGCTTTGTACCCATCTAACAGAAATAACCAAGAAGTTGTGAATACTCTGAGGGACGGAATAGAATTACACATAAATCCAACGATAGTTCCAATGTCTGAAGAGGAGATGACTGAAAAGGCTACTTTAATTGTAAGTGCTACGGTCAAACAAAATATGCCAGCAAGATGGGATACGCAAGATGGTTCAGACCCCAGTTCTAGAACAGAATCAATGTTTTCAACAAATGGATATCTGATTTTCCAAGATACTTTAATTGAGGTTGAAGAAGTGCATAAAGGAGAGCTCCCAGAGGGAGATAATCAAATATATGTCCGGCAATCAGGTGGTGCGGTTAATGATGTTGAAATGATTAATGAGTATACAGTGAATTATCAAAAAGATCAACAAGTTCTGTTGTATTTATTTGAAGACACTGGAACACGTTCATACGGTTTGGGACCGGAACATTATTTTGCCTATCCTGGAAAAGGCCAACTCTTTATTACTGATGAAAATGAAGCCGTCAATGGAATTGGAAACAATGTGAACACAGAAGAACTATTATCATTGTTGTCGGAAGTAGACTCTGAGTAAGATTAAACTTAATTTGAAAAAATAAGAAAAATAATATTTTTCTTATTTTTATTTATTTTATCGGAGGGCTAAAAAATGAATTATTATAATGCAAGTCTGAAAAATAATAATTATCTTCTTTGTGCACTTTTATTTTTATTTATTATATTCTTTATAATTGTCCCTCACCTCCCGTTTTTTAATAAAATGGGGAGTTTTCTCCCATTTTTAATCCTTTGGTCTGCTTTAATGATAATAATTTTAATTTTTAGCGGTTTTATTTATGGCATTTTAACAAATATGAAATATAGAGCTTTAGCCTTGGGTTTTCTTTTTCCTTTTGTTGCAGGCCTCATCATTTTTGTTGATAATTTATACACTTACCCATCTGTTTCCCCGAACACACCTTTATATTTAGCTTCGTATTCTTTTCCATATCTTTTGATGGGATTTTCAAACGGATTGGCTGGTTTTTTTTCGGCAACGGTAAGTGATAACAAAATAAAAAAATTAAGTTGTTATGTATTAACAATTATTTTTTTAGTTATTGCTTTGTATCTTTATCTTGATCCGCCACTTTATATCTTAGTCTCAATCTTAGGAGACTATAATCCTGTTTCGGGTTAAGGACTAAACCAATTGGATTTAATTATGATTTCTTAAAGGGTCTTAAATAAAAGTTTTCAATAAAATTAAATGTTGATGAAAGTGCTTGAATTTAAGACATGATTTCCGGAATTCCGGGAACAGGTCAAGTTCATCCGTTTGCGCCCTCCGGGAAACGGAACGCGAAAGCATGTCCAGTTTGAAAAAGATTAAACAAAAGAAAGCGGCTGAAGCCAAAAAATAAGGAATTCATTTTGAATTCTTTACCTTTTTTTTGAAGTTTGTTTTTATATTCTGTTTTTAAAATAGTTTTTTCTGTTTTTTGACTATTCTGTTTATTTCTTTTCTACTTTTGGGCAATTCATCAATTTTAGTTGAATTCTCATTGTTTATTTTTTTATTGATGCTTATTTAGACTATATACAATATATTCGCTTATATAGAAACCATAGTCTGAAAGACCTATAATTATTTATACTATTTAATATAATTTTTCTTTGTGAAAAATCCTTTTTGATTTAAAATGAGGACTCACCATCGGATTTGGACAATTCGAGTTGCCCAGATCCGACGCTTAGATGTGAGAATTCATGAGTTTCCTAATATTTTGGTGATTTATATGGGTGGTCTCTTCAATCAAAGTGAAACAAGAAATGCAATCATTTTGCTTTCTGTTTTGTTGATTTATTTTCTGACATTAATTCTCAACATCGGTGAATTGTTTTTCCTTTTGTTGTTTCTCGGAATTTTTGCTTATGGGGTATATTCACAAAGTCCGATTAAATCAGCCATTTTTGGTTTTTGCATTCCTTTTTTGTTTGTTCTGTCCTATATGGTTACTTCTCCGGATGATTTCTCACGCGCCTTTTTCCCATACTTTTTCGTGATGAGTCTTTTAGCCGGGTTTGCCGGATTTTTTGCAGGTTTTGGCCGTTTTGAACCTAAACAAAAAATTCTTTATTATGCATATTCGGGTCTCTTTGTTTTGTTGACATTTTGTTGGTTTTTAACGGGAATTAATTAATTGATCAGTTGACGAGGTTTTTACATGCAAATTGCTGAAATGATAACGTGGGGATTAGAAATTCTTATTTTCCTGATGCTGATTTTTGGGTTGGCGGTTGCATACATGTATTTTCTCCGCTCTTTTTTTAAAAAATAAAAATCCCTTTTAAAAAAATGAATTTCATCGAAAAAAAAGAATATTTTCCGGAATCGGTCAATTCATTAAAAATTCCTTATTATTTTATCCTTTTTTTGAAAGATATCGCTCAATTCATAAAAACTTAAATACTATTGTATAATTTTGTCTTTGTTCATTTATTTGTTCAGTCTATCCACAATTTCGAGCCGATCGTTATCGTATTTAAAATCTTCGATTTTGATAAAATCTGGTGTTTATTTATACAAGCGAATATTTTCGTTCTTTGTGAGAAAAATTTTGAAAAAAAGAAGCTCACCGCCGAATTTCAGCAAGTTGCGTTGCTGAAATCCGGCGCTTAGATGTGAGTGAATTCGAATCGGGTTTCGACGGAATTCACTCCTGTCTTTGATTTTGAAGGTATTTAAAATAAATGCAAAGATTAGGAGACAAAAATATGAAAATGAAATTAATGAGCTTAATCTGCACCCTTGTTGTTCTGGCGGCGCTGATTGGGCCGGCGATGGCGGACGAAGACATTCGCAATTATCCGTCCAATCCTTACACAAAGGAAGAGTTGGATGAAATCATCAGCAAAACACAACCCACAAAACCGGAATTGTTTGATGAATTTCAAAAAAATGAAAACATTTTGATGTTGTATGGTGAAATTCCTGAAAAGGAAATGGGGCTCGATTCGTATGAATGGTGGCTCAACATCAGTTCAATTGCCGATGAGATGACGAAAGACGAAAACATATCCGATTACTTTGAAAAAGGGCTTATTCTTCGGTATGGACCCTATTGTGACGGATATATTTCGTTTGTTGTGGATGAAAAATTTAAAAACGATATTAAGCAGGAGGATTTGGACAATATAAACAAGATCGTCAATAAATATGCGTCTTCCAAGGGTATTCAGAACATACCGGTCGCCATATCTGTTGGTCAGCCTATTGAGTTTATTGCAGAAAATGTGTCGGAAGAAAACAATTCAATGAATATTGTTGCCAGAGCATTGAATTATTACACTGACAAAACGCGACCTGTTATTGGCGGAACCAGAGTTGCAACACAAATGTATGGCGGAACATCCGGATTTGCTGCAAAAAATCAAACCAACAGCAGCAGAATTGGAATTGTAACGGTGGCGCATTTGACGAATTTCTCAAATGCAATGTCTGTCTATCAACCGACTGTTTCGTCTTCCAACAAAATCGGCGTGACGACGGGCGTTCGTCAGGACATTGACGCCATGTTTGTTCCGTGTTCTAATGTACAGGCCAAGATTCATACCGGAAACAATTTCCTGGTATCGGTCAAAGGCTCTTCCGGCTTATCATCCGGAATGGCATTGTACCGGTCCGGAATTAATACGGGGGATACAAGCGGAACATACGCGGGATATGCTTACTATAATCAGAACATATTCAACAACACTGTCTCTCGTCTTGATGTCATGGTACAGAACAATCATTCCCAACCCGGAGATAGTGGCGGTCCTGTTTATACGACGGTAAATGGAAGGACATACATCTGTGGAATTACTTGTGCCTATAAACAAGAAGCCAGTGGAAGAATAGTCACACTCTTTGCTTCATCTGAAGAGATCAGAAGCAAGTTAGGGGTTGTTCCTCTTACAATGTAACATTCATAAACAAGAATAATAGGTCCTGTCGACCTATTTTCATTTTATTTTTAGAGGTCATATCATGAATTCAACAAAGTTGCTTTTATCCTTTTTTGTATTCTTACTTCTTTCGCCCATCTGTTTCGGAACGACGCAAGAACAAATTGATGCGACGCCCGCCACGAATCCGGATTCTTTGGCGGAAATGGAAAAATCAAACCGTACTTACAAAGTTTCCGGAGAAATTCCGGTTAAAAATGCGGGAAAAGAAGCTTATGGCTGGCAAATGGAATTGATCTCTGTTTGCGATTCTTTCGGTCAAAGTTCGGATTTTCGCAACAATCAAGTTCCCGGCGGACCGATCACTCATTGTACACCATCAACCGATGGTTATATTTTTGTCGGTTTAAATCCGAATTTTCATCTGATTGATCAAGACTTTGATATTATTATTGACAGTTTGACAAAGATTTCAAAAGAAAAAGGTATTCAAAATATTCCGATTGTTATCGGTATTTCCAATCAACCTATTCCCGCTGTTTCGCCGAGCCCGAGGCTTTTTCCGGCTACACGCCCTTCTTATTTTGAAAATTTAACAAACAATGATTCAGTTTTAATGACATATGGCAACGTTCCGAAGAAACCGAGAGGAATTGAAGCCTATGAATGGGATGAAAAGTTGACCGAAATCAGCAGTGATGTCACTTTTGATTCAAGTTTTAGTAATTATAAAGTCAATAATGGGGGTTTTATTGAATGGGTAAGAGTCGATTATGAATTTATTGCCGTTCAAGTATCGGATTCATATCCGCTGAACAGCAGCGAATTAAATGAATCCATGGTCATCATTACGGAAATCGGTAAAGAACATGGCGTCAAAAATGTTCCGATCGTCGTTTATGGAAATCGTGAGCTTTTTACGGTTGAAGAGGAGAAAAAACCAATGTCAATTCCCGGTTTTAACGGGGTTGTTTCTGTTTTTGCTCTTCTCGGATTAATCGGTATCATTCGAATGAAAAAATGATTATCTACTCAGTTACTTGAATAATCTTAAGCCATCCGTTTTCGTATTTAAAATCTTCGATTTTGACAAAATCTGGTGTTTATTTATACAAGCGAATATTTTCGTTCTTTGTGAGAAAAATCTTGAAAAAAAGAAACTCACCGCCGAATTTGTGCAAGTTGCGTTGCACAAATCCGGCGCTTAGACGTGAGTGAATTCGAATCGGGTTTCGACGGAATTCACTCCTGTCTTTGATTTTGAAGGTATTTAAAATAAATGCAAAGATTAGGAGACAAAAATATGAAAATGAAATTCAAAATAATTTTCATTTCCCTTGCTATTCTTTTGATAACAAATGTAGCATCTGCATGCAGTTATCATATGCCACTGGGAGATGATGCCGTTGACTGGGGAAGAGGAATTCAGTGGGGTGGAAATACAACTTATATTAGCCAGTGGAATTCCTCCGTTTCAACATGGAATGCAATGGGTAAAGTTGCAATCTCCAAAGATACTTGGAGTACGATTGAAGATCTTTACCTGGTTGATGTTAATTCTCCGGGCGTTAATATTCCGTCTGGTTACGCTAACAGCACACGCAGCGCAAACGGTACACCCTACATTCAGTTGAATACAGCATTGATGGGAACTTATACATCTGCTGAGAAACAAAAATGTTTAACACACGAGTTAGGACACGCTTTGGGAATCAATGAAATTAATATTAATGGAAATATCATGTGTCAGGGAAGATCGAGTCAAACATCATTGGGAATAAAAGACAAAGACGTTTACAGATGCATATGGGGGTGAAGTCATGAACTCAAAAAATAAAAGACAAATATTTATTCTTTCGATTTCAGTCGTCGTTCTTTTTGCCTTGACGTTGGTTGCAGTTGGTTATTTGCAATCCACGGAAGATTATGAAAACATGTCGCCGGCTGAACAGGAAGAATACGATTTCCAAACGTTTAAAAAATCAATGTCCGAAATCTATCATCAAGACGTCGACAAAAGCGATTATGAACGCATCAGAGCCGGAACGGCTGAAATGGAATTGGCTTATCAGTCCGACATGGAAAAATACGGGAAAATATCTGATGAAACTATGGTTGCTTATTGCGATCATATTTTTGTCGGCCGCGTCGTTGCTCACAAAGGCAATTATCAAGCGCAGAAGAACGAAGTTCAAAATCCGTACAACCTCTTTGATGTTGAAATCATCGAATTGATCAAAGGTCCGGCTCTTGAAAATAAAATTGAACTCAAGCAGATTGGCGGTTACTATACGGAAGAATATTTGGTTCGTGAAATTTTCCGTGAAAGAGAGGTCAAACTCGATTCTTTTGAAAAGTATGACGACGGATATTACGGGTTCATGGAACCGAATGATGAATTGATTGAAGTCGGTGAAGTCTATCTTTTCGTAACCGTATCCCAACTCGACGGTCGGTGTACAATCGGTGTTCCGGACAACCGGGTTCATTTGGAAAACTACGATGACAAGGGTTCGGACGCATTTGACGAAGTTATTTTGTACAAAAAAGTTGTCGCATCGGGCGTCAAGGACTTTGACAGAATCAGATTATCGGCAAATGAAGAAATCAAAAAATAAGTTAAAATGGCTGCTGATTTTGGCAGCCATTATTTTTATTTTTTAAAAATAAATTGGTGATTTTATGAATCAAAAATTGAACACATTACTCTCGACATTAATTCTCTTCCTTCTCTTTTTGAGCTTAATCAGCCCAATTTCGGGAGAAGAGGCATTCCGAAATGTGGAAGACATCAGAATTTCAACGGAAATGCCCCTGAATGAAAGTGAAATTCAATCCTATGTGGACAACACGCATCCAACAGACCCTGGATATTTTAAAAAATGTTGTGAATCTGAAAAAGCGATGGCTTCCTACGGTTCCGTTCCGTTGAAAACCGGTGACGATGCTTATGATTGGCAGCTTTCGTTGCAAAGAGTCACAGCTTCTGTTCATGAAGATGAAGCGTTTGGAAAATATTTGGCCATTAACGGCGGACCAATTGGCGGCTACAGCAGCAACATTTTCGGTTTTGTGTCCGTTTATTTGAATCCGGAAAGTGATCAAATAACGCCGCAAGACATTGAAAATATGAAAGCAATTCTTGACGAATATGCTCAGGAAGAAGGAATTGAAGATCTTCCGGTTGTATTTTTCGGTGGTTGGTTGAATATTATTCAGGATCCAAACAATGATAAATATTCTTTAGATGACGCTCCCATAAGTGTCCGCTTATCAATTTTATTCACACATCTTAAAATCTACCTCTTTTCATAATTTTTATTTTTTCGGGGATGATTGAAATGAACTTTCCACCTAAATCCGATGAAAAAACAAACAACATGCTGTTTGCCGGATTTTATGTTGTTGAACTTTTATTGTTCGTGTGTCTGGCCTATTTTGAATCCGTTCTTTTCGGGCTCGCTATATATTTGTTTATGTTTCTCAGCCCCATCGCATACGGCTTAATTTCTAAAAATCCAACAAAGTCGTTTCTTCTCGGGTTTTTCTTGCTCCCCTTCTTAAATCTCTTAGATTTCATTTATGAGATTCTGCAGGCTCATCCGGATTTTCCGCAAATAAATATTCAGTCTTGGGCACTCATATTTGTTTTTTCAATCATTCTGGGCGCCCTCGGATATTTCGTCGCCAAAGGGCATGGAAAAAAATTGATGGTTGTTGCTTATGTTTTGATCGCTCTCATCATTCTATTGATTCTATATCGTATTTTTCTCGTCCGCTTATGGTAAGTTGAAAGGTTTATCATCATTGAACCACATGATACGGGTGTTTCCAAAACGAAATTTTTTTCAAAATAAAACCCCGTTCAAATATTCAATGTGATTTTATGAAAACAAATTACAAAAGCACTTTTTCCATCATCGGTTTCATCGTCCTCTTGGCGGCGATCGTCATTGACGCAATTTATGTTTACAACGTTCCGGCGTTTCTTTTGACCGGATTCAATATGGCGGTCATCGCCGGATTCTTTGCCCCGTTCTTTTTGTTTTTGAGTGATAAACCAAAACGGCAAAAAAATATCGTGCTGCAAATGCTGTTTAACGTCGTCATCGCCGGCATTTACATTGTTTCAATCGCATGGTTTTTGCACGCGAATCCGTTAACGGAAATCATGGATCCGTTAAAGTGCACGTTCATTGTCATCGGTGCCGGTTGTTTTGCCTTTTTGATGAGTTTCCTCATCTTTGTCGCGTCTTTTTATACGGATGCGGTTGTTGAAAAAGTAAAAGGAAAATGAGCCGGTCGGCTCATTTTATTTTTTTAATTTTCATCTCATGACAAACGGATTGTTTTTTATATCATTAAATCCAAACTCATTTAACAACTTTAAAATGAGGTTTTTAAGATGAGTTTTCTTTCCGCATATTCTTTTTATGAACTTATTTTCTATGGACTCCTTTTAATTTTGGGCTTCGCTATTATTATCCTTCCGTTGGCGTTTTACATGCATTTGATAGATTCAACGATCCGGCAAGCTTCCAAAGAGGCCCGGAAAAATCCCGCTCAAAAAATAAAACCGATCCGGTTTTTGGTTTTATGCGCTCTTTTTATTCTGACAATCAGTATCATCATCTACAGCAAAATGACTGATTCGTTGGGAGGCGTCGGTTTGATTCTGTATCTCATCTCCGCTCTTCTGGCAATTGCTTTCTTTTTTGCCCTTTTGTCTCTGATTGTCAAAATAGTTGTTCGCCATGTGGTAAGCCGCAATAACTCTTAAAAAATAAATGCAATTTGGCGGGTTCAAAAGAGCCGGTTTTTCTCTTTTTTCTGTCTTTAATTTTGATGAATCTTTTCTTCCGCCATTTGTTTTCGACATCGGTTAACTTCAATTTCATTTGAATATTAACTAAATTATATATATGATACAAACCCTTTTTTGTTTATTATGAAGCAAAAAACAGCACTTCTGGTTTTGCTTTGCGTCCTTTTGGCCGCATGCGCATTTTCGGGTTGTATCGGTGATTCCGGCAACAACTCGACGAACAGCTCGAACAGCACAAATGATACGGGAAACGTATCTTTCAACAACACAACCAACAACAGCACCTACAATCCGGCGACCACCATCACCGTGACAAAAGACGGCGTTGACATCGCCGCCAACGAAAAAGTTCAAATCTCTTTCCCGACCGCATCCCGGATGGGCAACAAATGGGAGGCTGTTCCGACGGACGGTTTGAACATTCAAAGCGACTTCATTGTGAATGAAGACGTCACGGGCGGCACAACTGTCTTTACAATCACCGCCAAACAAGCCGGTTCGTACAATTTCACCGCCGTCTACAAAAACGCACAAGGCGGCACCATCAGCACCGTCGTTCAGAAGTTGGATTTCATCGCGCCGGCAACAACGCCTGCTGCCGATCCGAAACTCATCATCGCCTATGACGGCGCTCCGACCCCGAATGTGACGGAAGTCATCAAAATCCAAACCAAAGGAAACCCGACCACCGGTTACGAATGGACCGCTCTGATGTCTGAAAACGGCATGCTCAAATTGCTGGATTCCGTTTACGTTCAAGACCCGTCCGAACCCGGAATGGCTGGCGTCGGCGGAATTTACGAATGGTATGTGACGTCCGACATTGCCGGAACCTACACGTTTGACGCCCAATACGCCCGTTCCTGGGAAGACCAGCCGATTGACAAATTTTACATTTATGTGACGTTTGTCTAAAAGAAAATTCCGTCGCTTCGCTAGGAATTTTCCAGGGGCGGTGGGAGATTGTTTCCGTAAGTTCGCTTCGCGAACGGCTCCCTTCGGTCGCTTAAAATTTGGGTTTGCTTGTTCCAATTTAACAAGCAAACCATCCCGCAAAATCAGACGCTTTGCGTCTGTATTTTGCGGAATACTTTTGTAAGATACATCCTATTTGAAGTATTGATTTGCTCCTTCTGTCTCCAACAATACAGTCTTTTCTTGTTACCGTTTTGTATCTTACTAGTTTCTGACAATACAGTTGTTTCTTGTTACCGTTTTGCATCTTCCAGTTTCTGACAATACAGTTGTTTCTTGTTACCGTTTTGCACCTTACTGTTTCTGACAATACAGTTGTTTCTTGTTCCGGTTTTGCATCTTCTGTTTCTGACAATACAGTTGTTTCTTGTTACCGTTTTGCACCTTACTGTTTCTGACAATACAGTTTTTTCTTGTTACCGTTTTGCATCTTCTGTTTCTGGCAATACAGTCTTTTTTGTTACCGTTTTGCACCTTCTGTTTCCAACAATACAGTTGCTCACCTGATCTGGTTTGAATCAACCGTCTAACAATACAGTCTTTTTCTGATCCAATTTGAAGTTGTCAACTGATTCTCATCCAAGCCAAACGTCCGAGACAATTCGAACGCGAAGCATTCGAATTCTCCGGACGAACGGGCTGTCCTTTAAAAAGAAAACAGCTATCGTTTTTTTAAAATCCAAAAGAAAAACCATCGCCATAACGCGCGCGCCGCCGCTCGCTCAAATTCCAAAACCGAAAATTCGATGGGCGTCGAATGAAAATGTGCGTTTTATCTTCTCAATTTTGTTCTTTTCCGGCTCTATTTTTTATTAACCGAATCTTCTGTTATTCTTTTTCGCTATCAGTTAACTTCAATCTCATTCGAATATAAAATAAATTATATATATCATTCCGACCCATTTTCATTTACTATGAAGCAAATGAAAACGCTCCTGGTTCTGCTCTGCGTCCTTTTGGCCGCATGCGCACTTTCGGGTTGCATCGGCGGGTCCGATGACAATTCGACGAACAGCACGAATAACACAACAAACAATACCACAAACAATACGACAAACACCACCTACAATCCCGTGACAACCATCACCTTTGAGATAAACAATGCCACCGTTGCTGCCAATGAAATCATCCAAATCAATTTGCCCGGCAACCTTGGATCCAACGGTTCCTGGACGTACACACCGGTGGACGGCTTAAATGTCGTGACCGCTGAAGACGCCATCAGCAAAAACATATCCTACATGATTTCCGCCAAGCAGGCCGGTACCTACAACTTTACCGCTGTTTACAAGAACGACAAAAACGAAACTGTCTACAGTGTGACGCAAAAGCTGGTCTATGATGAGGCTCCGGCTACAACGCCATCGGGCGGCCCGGTCATCGTCATCACCTATGACGGCGTTCCGACACCGAAAACAACCGAAGTCATCCAAATCCAAACCCGCGGAAACCCGACAACCGGTTACCAATGGACAGCTCTGATGTCTGAAAACGGTATGCTCAGATTACTGGACTCCGAATACATCCAAGATCCGGCTGAAGAAGGAATGGTCGGCGTCGGCGGAACTTACGTCTGGTATGTGACGTCCAACATCGCCGGAACATACATGTTCGACGCTCAAGAAACCCATGCCGGGGACGACGAGCCGGTCGCCGTATTCTTCATGGACGTGACGTTTGTCTGATCCATCGAAAACGAAACCATTTGACCCTTGACCGCCTTTGGGCGGTCTTTTCTTTTTTACTTTCTTTCTTGTCTTTCGGCGCGGTCTGCGCGCGCGTTACGGCGTTGTCTTTTCAGAATTCAGTAAAAACAAGCCTTCTTTTATTGATTTTATACTTTCCCATTTGACGGGATACATTTTAAATATAAGGAAAACATCTACTTTTTTAAATATTTAATAGTCAAAAATTATATTTCGGTCTGCAAATAAATTTATCAAAGATCGGTGTGAAATATGAATACCAATCAACAAAAAAGTCTTATTGCCGCATTTTTGGTTTTGGCAACTGTTATTTTTCTATTATATGCAGCGTTCAGCAGTCAGCTTCTCCTCGGCATATACTTTTTAATTTACCCGCTGATGTTTATCATTTTCTTTGTCGTCCTTTATTACGTTGTCAAAAAAGCGGTTAAAGATGGTATGGCTGAATCAAAATAAATCCAAAAAGGTGAAATCATGGACCTAACAACTGAAAGTGTTTTTGCTCTCTCGGGAACGTTTTCGTCGATTATCCGCTTTGTCATCATTTTGGTGCTTCTTTATTTCACTTTTCAAAAAGCATTCAAAGACGGCATTCTGGAAGCAACAACCTCTGAAAGAGTCGTGTTTTTGAGTCCGAAACAACAGCGTTCAATACTCATAATCGCGATTTTAATTTTGATTTTGCTGGCGGTAAGTTCTTTCGTCTTTGATTTTTTTGCAGCTTTGACATTGGTATTTTACCTGTTGCTGTATAGTGTTTTTTTCATAATATTATATTTTGGAATTCGCAAAACAGTCAAAGAAGAATGGGTTAAAACAAATTAAAACAAAATAAGATTAAATCTAAATAAAATATTAAAATAAAAAATAAAAGGTGATCAATATGATTGGTGGTATCGGTACAACGGAAATTATCCTCATATTTATGGTTTTATTTTTGACGGTTATTCCGCTTGTTGTTCTTTATTATATTATTAAATTAGCTGTTCGAAACGGCGTTCGGGAAGCAAAGAAGTAATCGTTATTTCTCTGCTTTTTCTTTTTTTTACATTTTCTTTTCAATTTCTCTTTTCCAATTCTTTTTACACAAACTTTTTAAATACTATCATTCATTAAATGACATTTTCATTTAATTCAATCATCCATCGTAATTGGTGATTTCGTTGACAGAAATTAAAAAACTCGAACCCATTTATTCCGGTAAGGCCAAAACCCTTTACAAGACCAATGATCCGACCAAACTCATTTCCGAGTTCAGAGACAGTTTAACAGCTTTTAACGGCGGCAAGAAAAGCGAAGCCCCTAAAAAAGGCTATTACAACGCTCAAATTACCCGGAAAATATTTGTTATGCTGGAAGAAAACGGCATCAAAACCCATTATGTTTCCATGCTGTCCGATGTGGATATGGTTGTCGACGTCGTCGACATCGTGAAATTGGAAGTCATCGTCCGAAACATCGCCGCCGGCTCCATCACCAAAAAATATCCGATGCCGCCCGGAAAAGTCTTCGAAAAACCGATTGTGGCTTTCGATTACAAGAGCGACGAATATCAAGACCCGATGATCAACGAAGACATCGCCTACGCGCTTGGCGTCGCCACTTTTGAGGAAATGGCCGACATCAAAAAAATCGCGCTCAAAATAAACGAGCTGCTCAAAGCGTATTTCGAACAGAACGGCTTTTTGCTTCCGGACTTCAAATTAGAATTCGGACGCCGCGGCCCGAACAAAGAAATCGTTCTCGCCGATGAAATTTCATGCGACACCTGCCGAATCTGGGACAAAGAAACCAAACAATCCCTCGACAAAGACGTCTTCCGATATGACAAAGGCGACCCGACTCAAACCTACGAGATCGTGGCCCGCAAATTGGTGCCGGAAATTTTCAAATAAAGAAGTGGAAGATTCATCTGATCTTTCTCCTTTTCTTTTTTCTTCTTCTCCTGTTTCTTCTCATTTTCTTCTTATTTTCATCTTCTCTTCTTCTTTTCTTTTTTGTTTTTCAGAATCTTCCTATCCTTTTTTATATATCATTGCCGTTTCTCATTTATTCGTCAATGCGTTACATTTTTATCAATAATTTTTATCAATAATTTTTATCAATAATTTTTATCAATTATTTTTTTATTTATTTGGTGTTTATTCATGAAGTCCGAATCCACCCCCGAATTCGAAAATTACGATGCGATCGTCGTTGGCGGCGGCATCAGCGGCTTGTTGTCCGCACTTGTTTTGTCCAAACACGGCAACCGTGTTTTGGTTCTTGAAAAAGACAATGTTGTCGGCGGAAACTGCCGAACCTACAATGTCGACGGTTTCATGGTTGACACGGGTCCGCATGCGATGACGGCGCTTCGGGGCGGTCCGCTTCCGAATCTCATGAATCAGTATTTCGATACCGTTCCGAATTTTCATTCCTACGGCGACTATTTTATTCGGACCAGAAATGAACTGGTCCGCTGCCCCACGAATGTGCGCGGATTTATGGGCTGCTCATATTTGCCGCTCTCCGACCGGCTCCGGCTGTCGTCGACGATTGCGTCCGTTTTCATAAAAGCCGGCATGGACGCCGATTATTCTCAACGAACGGTCTACGAATGTTTGCCCAAAAAGCTGGGCCCGGAAACGATGGCGTTTGCGGATACCTTTTCTATGTTTATGTCGGGACGCGGAATGAAAGAAACCACCGTTCAGAGAATGCTGGCCGGAAGCGGCGTCGTCAAAGAAAAGAATCTGACCAAAGAGGATTTTGAAGCCATTGTGCGCGGTGAATCCGATCTTGGAAAGAAAAATCACAATCCGGATCAAAGTTCAACAAATCCGGACCAATCAGACCAATCGGATCAAAACTCAATTCAATATTCAGCTCCAAATTCAAATTCGGACAGCCACGCTGAAACGTCCAAGCCGGTTCCGGAATCGGCGTCTATGTTCACCATTGCTAAAAAAATGATGACGCACGGCGGCGGTTTTACAACGCAGGGATATCCTGACGGCGGCGTCCAATCCGTGACGAATTGCGTGCTGTCGTCCATGCCGGAAAACGTTGACATCAAAACCGGCTGCAAGGTCACGGAGATTTTAACGGAAGAAAACCGGGACGGCAAATTAAAGGCGACGGGCGTCGCAGCTGATGGCGAAATTTATCATTCCGATTTAATTATTTACACGGCTTTTGCCAGCCGGCTGCCGCAAATTATGGAATTGCCGCCGGAATATATTCAAAAACTGGACCGCATCGACCACACGGTCAGCTTGACGGTTTGGCTCGGATTTGATGAGAAAATGCCGGAATACAGTTACGTCGGTTCCGAAGTTCAGTTTGAAAATATGCCGTATTGGGGCGGTTCCACCAGCAATTATGATGCCAATCTGGCGCCGCCGGGCGGCCAAAATCTCGGATTCGCGTTCATTCCACGGCCGCAGAAAAACATTCGTGCGCGTGTGAAAGACGCGTACGGTCAAATTTTTGAAATGACGCCCGATATTGAAAAGCACATTGTGATGCGTCATGAACAAATTACTGTTCCCGAAAAGGCGGCCATTACGATTTCCGGCGAATTTGCGGACATTCGGACGCCGGTGGAGAATTTCTACATTGCCGGAACGGATACCGATAAAAGAAGCATGGGTGTGACGCGCGCGTCTTATTCCGTGGTGGAATTGCTCGGCAAATTGGAAGAAGATGGGAAACTGATGCGGAAAAATAGTTTTACCGGATACAATTTCGATCGGAAATATTTGCCGGATTTGCCGAAAAAATGATTTTTCAATTTTATCATTTTTCGGCATCAGATATTATAATTTCATTTTTAGGGTTTTGGGGATTCAATGTTTTCGGGAAAAACGGACATGGAATTTCCAAATTATTTTCAATGCAATATTCCAAGCACCTTTTTTCTAAAAATTTGAAATCGCAGCTGTTTTCATTGAGCTTCGGATTTTTATTTTGAGTGATGAGCTGATATGTTTTTTCGGCTTTATCAAATATATGAATTTTATTTTCAATGATAAACTTGTGTTCTTTTGCTAAGAAAACCCTGTGTTTTGGGTCTGCTTCATTGTTAATGTCTCGATATGTTGCCATTTCTTTTGGAATTGGGATCATAAAGTTAAAACGCAAGGAACCGACAGGATCATTTTGGTTTTTGAAATAAATAAGTATGCTTTCGGAATGTTGTTTTTTGTGTGAAGTAATGGGCACATAATAATCCATTCCGTTAACTTGCAACACGATTCCGCATAAAAATTTTTGTTTTCTGCCGGGATATTCCATATTGGGAACTTTTGTAAATCCTCTTTTTTCCTTTTCGGATTCCTGGAGATAAGCAACATAATCCTTGGAAACATCATAAAAGTTTAATGTGTTGCTCATTCTCATCCCTCAAAAAATCGAAAAAAAAAGGAATCCGATTTGAATCGGATTCCTTTTGCGAATTCAATATTCGCCCACGATAGCTTGCCTTAAAGCAGCAAGAGGCTTCTTGAACAGTTTCCCGTTCCAAGTAAATAACGATACTCAGGTATCGTATTTATAATTTTTTACCAGTATCGTGCTATCATTATTCCGGTGCCGTTTTGGGCGGCGTTGTTTTAGCCGCATCGTCCGGGAACATTTGAACGAGCTGTTTGTATGATTCCATCAAGATGATCTTGAAAATGATGTAGAACGGAATGCTCAAAATCATACCGAGCGCGCCGAACAGTTGGGCGAAAACCAACACTAAAATCACGGTCGTAAACGGACTGACGCTGACTTTGTCGGAAATCATGTACGGGACCAAGTAGTAGTTGTCAATGGCTTGCGCAATGAGTGAGACGACCAAGACGAGGATAGCGGTTTGCCAGCTGATGGCGAGTCCGATCAACAAGGGCGGAATGGTTGAAATCCAAGGACCGATGTAGGGGACGTTGTTCAACAGGCCGAACAGGATGCCGAGGAACAGCCAGCCGGGAATGCCCAGAAGGAAAAAGCCGACGCTTGTAATGACGGCGAGCGCAATGCTTTCAATCACTTTGGCGACGAAGAATTTGTTGATTTGGGTCAGAATGGCGGACGACGCATTGCCGAACGATTCGCTGAACTTCTTCGGAACCATGCCGAGAATCATGGTTTTAATTCTGCCGCGGTCTTTGAAGTAGAGTCTAAACATAATCGGGTAAAGCAAAATCATACCCAGAATATAGTAAAGCGCTTTGGAAAGCATTTGCATGAGCATCCCAAAAACAGCATCTGTCAAGCTCTTGACCGTCTCTTCAATCGAGTTGATGATCGATTCCGGCAAAACGTCGAAAATCGCTAAAATAATTTGAGTTCCTTCTTCGATCATGTTTTGGATGTTGGTCATGTCGTCGAAAAGGCTTGAAAAACTGGCCATTTGGGTGTAAACGAAGACGACGGTTCCGACAATTAAAGCAATAATAACGGCGACGGCGCCGACCCGGCGCTGCGTGCGCGTCAGTTTGGTCGTGTGCTTGTTGTAAAATTTAATGCATTTGTCAACGACGGCAAGGATACACAGGCCGAGCAGCAAAATGACGAAAATATCTTGGAAATAGAAAAGGGCAAACAAACCTATACAAAGTATGACAAAAATAACTGTTATTGAAATCCATACATTTTTATTCATTGAAATCGGCATGGTATCTATCCTACAAAGAGCGGTCAACGTTGATTCTTTGTTTAAAATAATTCCTATTTTTTTGAGAAATGTTAGAGAGCATATAATGCTCATTAATATATAAAAATGTTTATCGAAATCCAATAATAAATTTATTTAATTAAAATAAAGAGCAGATTATTTGTTTTTTTGAATTTCTTTTTTTGTTTTTACTTTATTTTGTTTTTGAATTCTGTTTGGTTTTTCCGGTGGGCAGCCTGCGCGCGCGTTACGGCGACACATTTTCTTTTTCGTTTCAAAAACTTGGGCGGTTTTGTTTGTGTTTTTTTGCGTTTGTGTTTGTGTTTCTGTCTTCAGATCTGTCTTTTTTCATTCAAGAAAACCGCCATCCCGCTTAAACAGACGCAAAGCGTCTGTTTAAGCGGATACCACAGCTGTTGGGATTGGGGTCGGGGACAGCAGGTACAGATTGGAACAAATGAACAACTGTATTTTTGGAAACAGAAGATGCAAATTGGTTCCAAGAAAATATGTGTATTTTTGGAAACAGTAAGATGCAAATCGGTACCAAAAAAACTGTATTTTTGGAACCGGAAGGTGCAAATCGGTACCAAGAAAAAACTGTATTTCTGGAAACGGAAGATGCAAGTTAGAACTGAAAAATAGAATCAGTAGATGAAATTGGAACACATCTATTGTTGTTCAATATGATCAATTCACTAAAAAATAATGTCGGGCAGCCGAATCAGGATTGTTTTTCAATCCGCGGCTGTGGTTTGGCCGGTTTGCTCGGAAACATTTGGATCAATTGGTTGTAGGCTTCCGTCAGAATAATTTTTGCAAAAATGTAAATCGGTATACATAAAATCATACCGAGCGCGCCGAACAGTTGGGCAAAGACCAAAACGACAATGACGGTTGTCAGCGGATTGACGTTGACTTTGTCCGAAATCATAAACGGAATCAAGTAAAAATTGTCGACGGCTTGCGCGACGACGGATACAATGCCGGCCCAAAAAGCCACGTTGATGCCGACGGTTAACCCGATCAGGACGGGCGGAATGGCGGCCAGCGTCGGTCCGATGTAGGGAACATTGTTCAGCAATCCGGACAGAATGCCGAAAAAGAGCCAGCCGGGAATGCCGACCAAATAAAAGCCGACGCTTGTGATCACGGCGATGCAAATGCTTTCAATGATTTTAGCCACGAAGAAATTGTTGGCTTGCGTCAAAATGGCAGTGGTCGAGTTGGTATATGCTTTTTTGAATTTCTTCGGCACATAACTCTCGATCCTTTTTTGAATATTTTCCTTTTCTTTAAAATACAATTTAAACATAATCGGATACAGAAGAACGGCGCTGAAAAGGTAAAAAAGCGCTTCCGAAAACATTGTGGAAATGGTTTCCGTCAACGATGAAAAGACGCTGTTCGTCAAATTCACAAAATAATTTTCCAACATGACTGACAGGGAATCCGGAAGAACGTCAAGGGTGGCAAAAACAAAATTGGTTCCTTCGTCAATCATGCCTTGAATTTGAGACATATCGGAAAAAAGGTTGGTGAAAACAGCCATTTGAGACGAAACAAACAAAATTGCCGCCACTGCCAGAATTATCAGTATGAAAACAATGCCGGTTAACCGCTGTAAATGCGTCAGTTTGGTGGTGTATTTGTTGTAAAACCTGCCGCATTTGTCCACAATCGCAATCAGGCAAAGGCCGACCAAAAAGATCAGAAACAAGTCCTGGAAGTAAAAAAGCGTCACCAAAACCGCACACATGACGGCTAAAATAGCGGTGAGTGAAATCCAGACGTTCTTGTTGGTCGAAATCGGCATAGTTATCCATCAAATAATTCAATCGGAATCGGACTCTTAATCGGGTTTATATGATTTTGTGATTCTGAAACAGAAAGATTCAAAAAAGCATTTCAATTTTGAATTCAACAAATCAGACTCTCAGAGTCAACAGATTAAAAGAATGATGCAATTAGTTTTCATTTCTATATAAACAATGCTTAAAGTTTAATTGGATTCGCACTTATCGGTTATCGAACGGCGCCGTTTTCCGGATGAGGACACATTCATAAATCCAAGCTGTCAAATCCGCCAAAGCGGTCGGAATTTGAACTAAGAGCCGCCGTTTTGAAATAGAAATCTTTAAGTTCAAATATTCATTTTAGTCACACATTCATATATCTTCGTCATTTATCATGTAATTATCATCATAATCAAATCATAATTTAAATGCATTTTTGAATTTTCAGGTGTGATCATTTTTGTTTATTGAATTTAAAAATCAAGTTCAAGCTCTTCTGAAAGACGCCGCGTCGTCTTTGGGATACGCTGTCTGTGCGGAAGATATTTCTTTTGAAGTCTCGGAGCATGCTGATTTATCCACAAGGCTGGCGTTTCAAATGATGCCCCAGGCGTCTGCCAAATCTGAAAAAACGACTCCGGCGAAAGTTGCGGCTGAGATTGTATCCGCCATCAGCCCCGAAGATCTTCAGAAAGCGGATTTGGTCGAAAAAATAACGGCGACCGGTCCGTATCTCAACATTTTCGCGTCCGATAAATATTCGGAAAAAACAGTTGCAAACGTTCTGTCTCAAAAAGAAAACTACGGCAACGGTACAAATACCGGCAAAATACTTTTGGAACACACGTCCGCCAACCCGAACGGTCCGCTTCACGTCGGCCACATCCGTAATTCAACACTCGGCGACACGCTTTCCCGCGTTCTTAAAAAGTCCGGCTACAACGTGGAAGTTCAATATTATGTCAACGACATCGGCCGCCAGATTGCGGTTGTTTCCTGGGCGTGCGCGCATTACGACCTGGATACGGCCAAAAAATCCGACAGCGCGATTGCCGACGTTTACATCAAAGCCAACGTCGACTTGTCCAACGACGAATCCATCAACAACCACATTGAAGATTTGATGAAAAAAGTGGAATCAGGCGATAAAGCTACCATCGACAGTTTCACCAAAGCGGTCGACTTGGCGGTTTCCGGCATTCAGGAAACGCTCACGCTCATGAATGTAAAGCATGACAAGTTTATCCGCGAATCCATGTTTATCGAAAACGGCGCCGTCTGGGACGTTATTGACCGTCTGAAAAAGACCGGCAAAACCAAAGACGAAAACGGGGCTCTTGTCGTTGATATGTCTGATTACGGCTACGAAAAAACGCTGGTCATTCAGCGGTCGAACAAAACATCGCTTTACACCACCCGCGATTTGGCTTACCACGAATGGAAAGGCCCGCAATGCGACCGCATGGTGGACGTTTTCGGCGCCGACCACAAACTCATTTCCGGACAGCTTCGAGCCGCTTTGGATTTATTGGGCGACAAGATTCCGGAAGTTGTTATTTTTGAATTCGTGTCGCTGCCGGAAGGTTCTATGAGCACCCGCCGTGGCGTTTTCATTACCGCCGACGAGCTGCTGGCCGAAGTGATCGACAAAGCCTATGATGAAATCGAAAAGAGGCGCCCGGAAGAATCGGAAGAATTCAAGCGCAGCGTCGCCCGGATGGTCGGCGTCGGCGCGGTTCGGTACGATATTATCAAAGTGTCGCCGGAAAAGTCAACCGTTTTCGATTGGAAGACGGCGCTGGACTTTGAAAAACAAGGTTCTCCGTTCATTCAATACGCGCACGCCCGCGCCAGCAATATTTTATCCAAAGCCAAAGAGGATGGCGTCATCGGTTCAGAAGCCGATCTTCAGAGTGCTGACTTCTCCCGGTTGGCTGAGCCGCAGGAAACCGCTTTAATCAAACGGATCGCCCGTTTTGAACAAACCGTTATGGAATGCGCCAAAGACTTAAAACCGCATCAGTTTGCGATTTATGCCCGCGAGCTCGCAGACGACTTCAATCAGTTCTACCGCTATGTTCCGGTTTTGAATGTCGGTGACGCCGACTTGAAAACAGCGCGTCTGTCTTTGGTTTACGCGTCCAAGATTGCCATCGCAAAC
This sequence comes from Methanolapillus africanus, assembly GCF_032714475.1. Taxonomy (NCBI): domain Archaea; kingdom Methanobacteriati; phylum Methanobacteriota; class Methanomicrobia; order Methanosarcinales; family Methanosarcinaceae; genus Methanolapillus; species Methanolapillus africanus. Next base: position 67,852 of record NZ_JAWDKD010000019.1, read on the forward strand.
GCGCTGAGCGTTTTGGGAATCGACGCGCCGGAATCGATGTGATCCGGCCGTTAGAGTTCAGCGCTTCGCAAAACCGGTCATTCAGCGAAATATATAAGTATGAAGAATCCGTTGGAAAGGGTACGTTTTCTCATTGAGAATCCGTCCCTTATGGGTTTCATTGAAGCTCATAAATCAATCAAGAGTTAAGGGTTGATTCGTCAACTTCCCGCCTTAACTCAGTGGTAGAGTGCGCGGCTGTAGTTTGGTCTTTTGCGAGATTCGCAAAAATCGCGCAGGCACCGCGATGCCCCCGGTTCGAGTCTGGGAGGCGGGACTCACAATCAGAAGAAAGTTCACTGAATTCAAAATCGGTTGAACTTTCTTTCTGAGGAGAGAGGTGCGGGAAAGGTATATATACAAAAAGTCTCTTTTTAGGGGACGCAAGCATGACGTTGCTTGAAAATTTGTAAAATCTTCATGTCCAGATAGTGTAGGGGACTATCATGGGGCCCTGTCGAGGCCCCGACCCGGGTCCGAATCCCGGTCTGGACGTTCCAAAGGCTGGTCAGCAGCCCCGAAGGTCGCTTCTTTCAATAGGAAGCGACCTTTTTTTATTTCAAATTTTGAATAAATCGTCCGGAATATCATATATTGGGCAACATTTGAAATATTCTTCTTTTAGTTTTTTAACTGGAATATGATAATATCCATCGCTTGAGCGACCTTCTCGAAGATCACCACGAAGATCATCAATGTAGTCATCTTTCATACCATGCTCTTTCATCGTTGTTGTGAAGTAATGCCGAAGATTATGAGTTGTAAATTTTTCATCTGTATCACCAGCATCAATATGAATACCTACCCGACGGCCAATGCGTTTTACTCCATTATTAACGACATCTCCATCTATTCGATTCAGTTTTATTCGTCCAACCACAAGTGGACTCTGCGGTGTCAATTTTTCTCCACGTGCCTTTCTCATCTCAAAATATTGAGGAAGATATTTCTTTAGCTGCGGATGCAAAATTGTGACGCAGCGTGTCCGTTTCGCGTGTTCCGGAACAACAATTATATCTTGTTTCATTTTTACATTTTCCAAACTTGGAGAGACTATTTCTCCGCGTCTATGTCCGGCCGTTCCGCCAAGCATCGCACTCAGAATCTCATGTGCTTTTGTGGCTGCACACAGCATCTCTCCGAATTTATCGTCGTCACATGATTGTCTTTCTGGTGGTCTGTCTTTTTTAAACGCCCGAATGTATCTTTTTCTCCACTCGGGTACCGGATTTGAGGCTATCTATCCGTCGTCCAACAACAGATTATACCAATTGGTTACGGCGGTAATTTTGTATTTTGTTCGGCTATAACTGAGATCTTGATCAAGAAGATGTTCTCTAAAGCGCATCATGTGCTTTTTATGGTCTGTGTACGACGCATCATAATGAATTTCCGGGTTTTCATTTATTGTCAAAAACTCTCGGACAACAGCCGCGTATTCACGACAGGTTTCATCTGACCAATCAAGATTTTTTCCATCGTTGAAAAAATATGCAACCTTTTCCTCAATTGTTGTATTTACAGATTTTTTAATCATTTTACGCTCCTGGCTTTACAGCCGAACATAAAAAAGTATCTAATGTTACGTATAGACTATGGTAAAAAAACAACATTTTATTTCAAAATATTTATATAACATAAAAACAGAAGTGTTGGTGTTCAAATTTACCAGATTTGGACAACATTATAAAATATCATCAGGCGATAAATATGAAGTCAACATCGAATAGCGGAAGCTTTTTTTCCGCGATAGGAAAAACTCACGATAGAAATATCGAATCGAACGACGAACAAATTCTCCAAAAACATTATAGGCCGGATTCTCAACGGGCGTTGACGGCTTATACCAAAACGTTCCCGGAAGGAAACGACTGCACTCTTTGTGAAAAAACGATGAAACAAGGCGATGACTACGTCATTGAACCCGGCCGAGTTTTGTGCCGGGCCTGTTTCTCCCGGGAGGTTCTGAAATGACCTCTGCTGTTTCTAATTCTCCATCCGTCATGAATCGGATCTGTCCATGCTGCGGCCAGATGCGCATGTACGAAAAAAACGCCGAAAACGCGAGAAGCCGTTATGTCAGCGCTTACATTTGCGTTCAATGCGGCGTCCTTGAAGCTTTGATTGGGGACCTCAGGCCATGGGTCGGAGGTGCTAACTGATGACGCTAGACTACAACACAGAAACGAAAGAAACACACGATATCGAATGTGATATCTGTGGAGAAACGGATTTTGTTGAAGAAGAGGATATGCGTTTTACCGACGTCGCTGAAGAATATTTTGCAACGAAAGGATGGGCGAGTAACGACGGGGAAAATTATTGTCCGAACTGCCGAAAAGAAAATCATATTCATGAGAACGCTAAATGCAAACATTGCGATTATGAATGGCCTGCTTCAGACACAGAAAGAACAGATTTTGAGACATTTGGTACGCTAAGATGTCCGAATTGTTTTGAGAAAGCAAGATTTGTCGATGAACCGGAAGAATCTGGAGGCGATGAAGAATGAAATGCGATTGCTTCTCTGAAAAAAGAGTGGAATTATTGGCCACAATTTTGGAAGAAAAAGACCGGCTCAAAATTCGGGTTAAAGAAAATGAAGAAATTGATGGCGTCGAATTTTCAAATCAAATATTGACATTGCGAGAAACAAAAAAAGACGGTGAAGCTACTGTCTGTGCCGGCACCGATTTAATTATTCCGGCAGACGTCCGCGTCAGAAATACCGAAACAGGAAAATATCGAAAAATAAAATTTAATCGCGTTGTTGCAGCCTATTGCCCGTTTTGTGGCCAAGAAATCCAGGAAGGTGATAAGGAATGAGCACAACACCAAAAACTCTGTCTGAAACAGAAATAATGAAAAACACATTCTGCAACGATGTCACTATCTTCAGAAGAGAAACCGATCAAGAATGTGAAATGTGCCGGCAGCCGAACAGAATATTTGCCGTTCACCCGGACTGTGAATTTTACACATGCATCGACTGCTTCTTGAATTATTTAACAAAATTTGTTGTCGGCGACGAAACAAAAACAGAAACATACGTTACCGGAGACGAAGACGCCACCGATTACATCGAAGAAATAAAACTGTGGCTGAAAACAGTTTACGTTGTCTATGATCCGCACAAAACAGATCCTTACAATTACGATCCGTTAGACCCGTCGACGCCACGTGACATTATCAAAGGAATGATTTTGGACGTTTTTAAAAATGAAACGGACGCCGAAGAATACTGCGATGAATACGGTTTTGAGTATTTCGAAATTGTAATCAAAGACGAGCGCGACGATGTCAAAAAACCAGATTTTTGGGAGAGGATGTTCTCATGAGTTCAGAAAACGTCGTTCCCATGATCTTAATTGTCGTTACTTTTGCTCTCGGATTTGCGGCCGGATCTGCTGCGATTTTTTTCATGACCACAGAATCAAACATGCAGAATCAAACAGACCAACTGATGTCAGGAGGGGATATGATTTTTGTTGAACACAAAATTGCATTTGAAGATATTACCCCAAGTGGAAGGCCCTCTTACGGATCCGTTTGGTATACACTCATTGCTCATAACAAAACAGGAACGGTTTACATTGTATCACAAAACGGAAACGGTCCCATAACCCCGATTTTAAACCCAGACGGAACACCGTACACAATTGAAACACCGTATTTAAAAATACAACATGAAGGGGAGGTGACAGCATGATTCATAACATCGAACTCAAGACGATCATAACAGTTTCGATCAACTTTGGTGTTTAGGTCGACGGTCAGGATGAAGACGAATTCAGATATTGTTCTCCGTCGATCGGCGTAGGAATTTATGGTTCTATTGCCGAGTTTGAAAAAGACAAAGAAAATCTTTCTGAAAAATATCCCGGATGTGTTTTCAGTATTTACACTCAAACGGTATCAAAAGACATGTACGATTCACTCGGACTCTACACGGAAAGGTTTACTGAACTCGTTCCTAAGGAGGCCGAACAATGAGTGAAGAAAAAAAAGACGGAATATCAATGAGTGTTGCCATCATTTTATTTTTCTTCGTTTTTGGAATAGCATTTGCTGGTGGTGCAGTTTGGGGTTATACATTGGACCAGAGCGAACAATTCTTTGAAAAAGCTCCAGAATGTTCTGGCTGTGATCCGATTCAACCAGAACCAAACGTAACATGCTGCACTCTTTCTCAGGACTGTGAAAAACAAAATCCTGTTTCTGAAATCGTTGTCATCGTAAAAGATGCGAGGTGTCCGTAATGTCATCGGCTTATGTTTGCGAGAACTGCAGTAAAGTAAAACCGATGTCATGTTCGGTTTACTGCAGAGGCATGTTTTATTGTCCGGAATGTTTCAAAAGTCTCGGAATATGCACGGACAGCGATGATTTGGCAGAGCTTGACTTTTTGATCGCTGAAGAAAACATTCTCCGGGTGGCTGCCGTCAACACAACAAAATCACTAAGAGAAAAAAAGCAGCCTGTAAAATGCACGAATTTGTCGGATCAGATGGGGGCGAACTGAATGAAAAAATACGGATTAATGTTTATCATATGGGCGCCTGCGTTGTTGATTATAATCGCAACGGCATGGATACAACTACTCTTCAATGTTCATCTGTCTCCTTACCACATCAGTTTCATATTATCTGCATTAATTTCATCGGGGGTAATGTCTTACATTTACGCGACACTTGTGGGACGCAATTTTTCTGCCCGGACACAAAAACCCATCGTCATTGCATTCAGTGGACACAGTAGAGCAGCGCTGCGTACATACATAAGAAAAATCACATACGACGAAGATGAAGCGAAAATGGTTCTTGAGAATGAAAACGGCCCCAAAGGAATGATTTCAATTTATGAAGTAGATGGTCATCTCATCGGGGTGTGGCAATGAACGACGAGAGAGAAGAAGGTAAACCTCTTTACAAGAAGATCGGAGAAGATGGGTACGTTCACCGGGATTTCACATCAAAAGAATGGGAACTCAAGGAACTTCAGAAAGGTTTCTGGCCATGGAGTTGCGACCTTCAGGGAGATATCGAAATCGTCATTCACTATTCTAAAAAATCAAAAACAAAATTTAGTTTTGGGCTTGAACCATCATATCAGAAAGAGCTTCAGATGATGAATGACGATCGTAAGAAAACAAAGAAAAAACCTGAAGATTACGCAACGGCCGCGAAAGCAAAATTAATTGAAAAATTAGAAGGAATAAAAGGAAAAACCTTTCCGATAAAAAATTTGATGAATCCAACAGATGATGAGTTGAGCGTTGCAAGCGACTGTCTGTCTGAATACTTCGGAAAAACGATGTTTACAACACTCAAATTTTACATCGGCAGCTGTGTCTCTGAATTCCGGGAAATCTTTCCGGAAGAATATGAACGTTTGTGGCCGGAGCATATGTATCAGTCGCACCACAACGCCATGATCGACCCGAGCCGGTGGATCGTCGACAGGCCGTACAAAATCGATTACGATAATGGGAAACTCTATCGATTGCAGTATGATAAAAACAATGATGAAACGTATGAAAATTTGATTTCAGATTTGGTCGTCGTGACGGCTGAGTTTCAGGATCTTGCTGAAGACGACGAAATTTACTTCCGGTACCACATCAAAAATGGACGCCGTGCGCCGCGTAACTTCCTGATGTCTGCAAGCAAAATCACCGACAAAGAATTCCTGGACGATATCAAAAAACGCGTCATCGTCATCAGCGGCGAGGAAAAGCACTTTACGCGATTCCTCACGCTTTTCGCCATGCAAAACCGTGACATGAAGAAAATCGATCATTATTACTTCTCAAGTCGGACAGGCTGGGCCGTCCACGACGGAAAGAAGTATTTCATGCTCGGCGATCGTTACTTCGACCTTGAGTTCAACAACGTCAGCCAGCCGGTCCCGATCGACGAGATGAGCGGAATGGCCGGCTATGAAGAATTTTTCGCCGGCATTTCAGATTCCGGAGATTACGCCAAATGGATCGCCGAATGGGTACCGGCACTTACGGCCAAAGACATCGAAGGCCGGCCGATATTTATGGAAAATACAAATCTATGGGTCACGATTTACGGTCTATCTGCGTCTTTTTTGATGGACATGTTCCCCGGAATCGAAAATACACTCATCATCAATTCAGGTACAACCAGCCGCGGTAAATCCACCATTGCGAAAATTGCGGCCAGCTTGTTCGGAAATCCGAAGAAGTTCATCACTCTCGGTTCCGGTACCGCGAATGGAATCTGGTCTGCATGGCTGAAATGGGATTATCTGCCGTCGATCATGGACGAATTCACGAATACCCGGGAAGACATCAAAGCCAATATTCCCTATTGGTTTTCTGATGGAAAAGAAAAGAGCAGATTGAATAAAGAAGCAAAGGCTCGAAAAATAAACGAATTTCACAAAATCGGATACATCAGTCTTGAAAACGACTTTGTGAACAGAGTCATGAGATCCGGTATTGATGCGCGTGTGATTCCGATTTTTGACGGTTTGAACCTGCCGGCCGCCGAGTCAGACGACGTCAACACAAGTCGTGCAACCTTAATCGACAATCTGGCCAGAATAAAATGCCACGAGCATTATGGTTTCTTCAAATATGAATTATTAAAAACGATTGGTATGGTCGGAACTGACAGGATAACGGACCTTTATGACAAAGTTTCAAAAGAATATGCGACGTCAGGAGATGCTCTTGCCTCGAGGCTCGGCTCAAGCTTTGCGCTGTTCCACGTATCCGGGATCCTCGTTGAAATGACGAATGTCCGGCTGAAGATCCGGGAACCGATGGATTCCGAAGCGATGAACGATTTAGTCAAAAACAGATGCTTGGAAATTCTCGACGGCGCCGTCAAACAGCTCGGCGACCAGGATTGGCAGGCCGTCCTCGTCGGTACCTTGTCCCGGGCCGATCACTCCGAGTCACGGACAAGATGGCTTACGGACGATATTCTTGAAAATCCATACAATCCGCGATCGGATTACGGTTCACAGGAGCCGTACAGTCCGATCAAATATTCGGATCAGATTGAGGCCTGGTTCTCAAAAGATGGCATGATTGAATATGTTGACATTTCAACCAACGTCGTCGAATACGTTTGTCAAACAATGGTCGGAAAACCGAGCATGAAAAACGTCCTCAAGGAATGGGCCGACAAAAAAATCCTGTTTAAGGGATCTAAAGACGGCCAGTACATGGTTCAACAACGGCATCATCCGCGCCAGGGAGAGAAAAAAGTTCGGACATACGTTTACCGGATAAATTTGGCCGAAGCCAACAAACTGTGCGGTTACGATCTGACGGTCCGCCGGCGCGAGCTCATCGAAGAAGTTCAATCAGAAATCTCAGATTACGACGAAAACAACGGCGGTGAGATGGAATGACTTATGAACAATTGTATATCCTTTCTGCTCAGATCCTAATTTTATCATTTTTGTTATCTATTAATGCAAATAGAATCGGTGGAATATTTTCTGATATTAAATATTCATTGGATAGAAACCCAACGCCACTGATTAGGTTAGCAGTAGCATGTTTCATTTTAACAATCGTTCTTATGGTGTTTGGTCTCGTCGATCATGCTATAAATAACATATTTACTGGGGTGACGCCATGATTCCAAAAGATCACCGAGAACTCGTCTTTGAAAATGGAAAATCCTTCTTATTTAAAAAATTCAACTTTAAGAGAGACAACGATTTGAAAGGTATAGATGCAAGAGGGTTTGTATGGGGAGATGCGCCGCAAAATACAATAGACATTCTAGTCGAGGGAAATAAAGAAACACTTGATGAAATCTATAATTTGGTTATAGTTGACCTTGTACCATATAAGATCGAAGGCAGAGAATGGTTTCCACTCTCTGCTGAAATCATAACAGAAAGAAGTGTAATTGAAATTCACTCAATTCAAAGTGCCATAATCTTAGAATAATAATTTTTTCCGGAACGATCCGTTCCGGACAATTTCTTTTTTTCTTGAATAAATTGAATAGCTTTAGCTATCGTTTTTGTGTTGTCTTATTTGTCTTGTTACTTTGTGTGAATTGTCTTTTGTTTTTTAAAACTCCATTCTGCGATTTCAAAGAATGGAAAAAATCTACAAGACATACAAGACAAACAAGACAAACAGTATTATGTTATTGTTTTTTTACTGAATACGATTCAATATGCCGTTTTTGCTTTTTTTGTCTTGTAAATTTACAAGACAACTACAAGACAAATATGACAATTACAAGACAAAACTCAAAATTTGTCTGAAACATCGATTTTTTGTCTTATTTGTCTTACGATTTTTTCGTTTTGTCTTGTAAGTTTACAAGACAAAATAAACAGACACGAGATACTAAAAAAGAAGCGGTGAAAATTCGTTACGTGTTGTCATTTTGTCTTATTTGTCTTGTATGTCTTGTTCAAAAATACATCAAATCAAATTTTAAAAAATGGCGAAAAACATGAAAATCTTCAATCGTGTTACTCAAAAAACAAACGAAATGATATCACGTAAAACAGATAAATATTATTTTTAAATTAATTATTGAGAAAAGTTCGTTCAAAAAAGCGTCAAAAATGTCTCAAAATCTATTAAAAATAGACAAAAAATGATCAAAAATAGGAAAAATGCTGTTTTTTGTCAAAAATCAGCATTTTTTGGTGAATTATCCGGAAATTAAGCTGAAAAAGGCCACAATTATCCAGGAAACGGTAAAACATGTCAAAAGTGGAATTCCTCTTTCGATCTGCAGCTTGAGTGATTTGTTGAATTTATCAAAACGTCCGAGAAATCCGTATGTGACGGCAAAAAGCATTCCGATAATAAACATGTAAAGGAATTGTTGCGGCCACCATACGGCCATCGAAATGAAAACTTTGCAGTCTGCGCCGCCAAACAACTTTTTTTTGTACATTGTCATGATGAACACCGGGATGATCAAAGTCAAAACCAGATTGTTCAAATTTAATCCGGAAACGTACCAATCATAGGCAAAAAACAGACAACCGATTACAAAAAATATGAGAATCGGCCTGTTCGGAACTTTCCGGTTCTTCAAGTCTCTTGATGCGAAGAATGATAAAAAAAAGGTTGTTATGACCATCTTCAATAAAATGTAAATCATTTTACCTTCTCCGCATGGCAAAAAATATAATTGAAAATGCGGCCACGAATGCGGCCAGCATAAGGATGTACGGAATAAAAGACATCAAAGAAATGGATGTCGATATTGTTTTTGTCGTGATGTCATATTCCGTCTGAAGATCCGGAGAAATGGACGCGTTCGCATCGTCGTCAATGGCGCTGAACATCACCAGCGAAAATACTGAAATTATGCCAACGGCAGCGAACAAGACCATAATGAAAATGACTTTTGTATTCATCTGTTTCTCAACTCGTCGATTTTTTGATCAAATGTGTCGGCGTCTAAGACGGATCCGGCCAGGACGTTGAACGTGTAGCCGGCGAAAAAGAGGATTGAAATTATCCCATTGACCGTAAACAGTATCGCGATTGAACCGTTTGTCCACGTTCCGGAATCAAATCCAATTCCGTAATAACAATTCAAGGCCAAAACGAATGATATGATGGCTGCCAGCAGCATGCAGACAACCGCTTCATAACGCTCTTTTCCATATTTAAATCCGAAAATCTGAAAAACGATCATAAAAAACGTAATCAGAATAAATATCTGGTACGGTATCATGCCTTTAATTTCGCTTTTTTTCTATTTATATGTATGTTTTAAAATATACTTTATCATTTGTATTTTCTAATGTATATGTTACAAAATATTTATATGTTTAAAAAACGTTTGTTAAATCATGGGCGGTGTTTCCGTCGGGTTTTCCCATTGTGGAGGTGTAATTAAAAGTGATTACTGTCGCTGAAAAAGTTTTCATGGGTTTGGTGTGCTTTGCTATCAATCAAGCAAAGTCGCTGTACAACGATGACAGCGGTATGTCGATTGCTGCAGGTGCAGCCATTGGCGCTGTTTTCGGTGTCATTGTCGTCGGAGCCATGTTGACGATCGGACTGAGCATCAATGCCGGTATTTCCGATTCCGTCACGATTGACGAAAACAGTTCCTATTACAACGCCTCTCAGAGCGTTATAACGGGTACAACTGCTGCATACGGCATGTCCGGATCCTTACAACTCGTGCTGATGGCCGGAGCTGTTCTCTTTGTTTTAATGTCGTCCCTCGGTGGAGCGGGTTACGCATCCATTTCCCAGCGGAGATGATTTTTCGAAACGAAATCGGAAACGATTTCGTTTTTACTTTTTTTCGGGTGATCTTATGAAAAAATTAGATAATCAAAAGAAATTGAAAAATTTGTATGCTTTTTCGTTACTTATGTCACTTTGTGTCTTTGGTCTTTTTGCATTTTTTGCTTGGATGATTTTCAAGTCTGTTTCTTTTTTAGGTGATGAATTATCCGGGACTCCTGAGTTTTTGATGTATCTTGTTCTGGTTTTTGGATTTGTGCTTATTATTTTACAAAAATCAGATTCTGATTTAAACACAAACTACCGATTTAAAAAAATTGAAATTATGATTGAGGGTCTAAAAAATGATGCAAACACGGCCACAGCAACAACAACAGCCGAATCCGATGCAAACAGCACAAGCGATTCAGCAGCAGAGATTGCTGGCAGAAAATAAACAGCGCGGTTATCAGTCTGAGTCTTTTGCGTATAGAGTTCAGATCATGGAGTGTCCGGCCGCGGACAGATTTTTGGAACTCCTTGAAAAATCAAGAACGGTTTTCACATCATTGACGGTTGACATTTTGAAAGCTCATATTGATTCATGCGCGTCGCAAGATGCGGTTATGACGAATTTTCCGACAATGAAAGACATTGAAGTTTTCCGCCTTGAGCAGAGAATCATGTCCCGGAAACTCAAGCTTTCCGTTCCGAAAGTTGACGCCCAAAACCCGCTCTTTCATTTGTTATTGTCAGAACTCGAGTTTGTCACAATTCCGCGGTACTTGAGATCATACAAAGGATTCGAACGGGATAAACAGAATGAGGAGAGAATTTACAACGAAATTTCGACGCGGTTGAGCGCTCCGGAGAATAAAAGCGGATCTTATATTGATAAATTAAAAAAATGAGATGAGAAAATGGCTTTGTTTACATCTTCAGTTGTTTTGCCGGTCTGGCAAATGGCGATCATATTGGTGATTCCGTTCGTTTTGTTTGCCGTCACGGCACTTGTTTTGTTTTTATTTTTGATTATTCCGGAAGCTCGTGTTCTTTTTTCGGCATCGTATGGCGGCGGAACGCGCTTTGTTTTGTTCCGGCATTCGTCCTATTCGACGGCAGCGCTTTGCTGTGCCAAAATCGACGGTATTAAATTGTCAGTACCGGAACGGTTCGGAGTTATTTTCAGGCCGAGAAACAAAGACGATGTTGAACAGGTCGGGAAATTTAAGTTTGTTCATGTTCATGAAAATTCTCCATACCCGCAATCAACAACAACGGCGTATATTGTTGACAAAACTGTTGCAGCTCTTCGAGCAGCCGGCCTCCCGGATACCGTCAAAAACTACGATGCGCTGTTTAGGTGCAAATTGAGTCGTGCACTCATGTGTGGTTATATCGAATATGAAGAAATTGGCGACGCTTTTGTGAAAAATGATAAGGGAGAGGTCATTCAAAGTCCTGTCCACGATGCTCAAGGAAATTATCTTTATGATGAGCCCGTTACCGAAAAGAAAAAAATTAAAAAAACGGCTCAAGCGCAAATTCCGGAAGAGGATTTTGAGATCCTTGAAAAAGTAAAAGCCGATCTTGAAAAAATGTGTGTCGGATGGGATACTGACGGTGGCGCTATATTTGCGTTTAACCACCTCTCAAAAATTGTTGATACCGGGATTGCGGCGACGCCGGGAGATCTCTTCGAGCTTGAGAGTGAAGCTGAACGTAAAGGCGCCATGAAGTCCGGAAAACAATCAACGATGTTCCTGACAATTGCGGCCGGTGTTTTGGTCTTGGTAATTGCGGCCATTGTTTTCTTGCTGGCGATCGGTGCGATTTGAATGGGGTGCGGCGATGAGTGATGATGTTTTGCCGGAAGGCGTTTATTCCAATAAATTTTCATTTGTTCTGCTCATCAAAGCGTCAGTCGCATCACTATGTGATGCGACTGCCTCTTTCAGGACTGAGTTTTCTGTGCAGCTGACGGATCCGAACGGAAATGTCATTCAAGATGACTTCAAAACAGAAACATTCCGGAATTTTGTTTTGGCAATCGATGTTTTGTATCAGTATACGCAGGAATTCCTTGATGCCGGATTATCCAAAAAAATTAAAGATTATTTAGATAATACGACCGTTGGGTCAGTATCGGACAAGGAAATTGTTGAAAGTGGAATTTTAATATCAGAAGAATTCCAGAAGGAAATGTATGATCTTGGCCTGAAGGATACGGCTCAAACAATCGAAATGTTTGATTTTGAATTGTATCGTACCATTACTGGCGAGAACAAAGTCAAAAATGGTCTTCCATCGATCCCGAAGTCCGGAGAGGAATTCGATCCGCTCAATCCAAATGTTGAAATCATTGGTTTTTCCGGCCGGTCAGAGTTTGCCTTCATGTACACAAATTTTTCAAACCGTTCTTTCTTTCTGTTGTCGGAAGGAAAGTTCGATGAAGAAAGAAACTTTTTTTACGGAATTCTTGTCGGTTTTGCGCCGGTCTTTGATCTGATTTTTTTGGATAACTGCATCGCCATCAATAACCGTCTTTTGAATACGACCGGGCCTGATGATAAACCAAAGAAATTGTCAAAGAAAGATTATCATAATGCATATTTGCTTCATAAGGCAGAATTTTCGCGTTTAATGATGCGCGCCGGGATTCATCAGCAACCGGACATCATGGACAACAAACAACCTGATTATATTCCGGCACAGAAGCCAGCAGGATTGTGAGGTGCTCTCATGGAAAAGTGGATTCCGTTACATTATGAGGATTATGCGTTTTACAATCGGCAGATTGATATTTTGGATTTAATTCGGAAAAAGGTCGTTGAAGGAAACGAATCGTGGGATTTTAAGATCAGATCAAAGAGAGGAAAAGGAAAGTCAACGATTGCGCTGGCGTTGGGTCTTCGATTGGATCATAATTTTGCAGTTTCCAGGAATGTGGCATTTACGACAGATGATTGGTTTAGAATGTCTGAATCACTTGGGCGCGGGGCTGTTATCCTGGGAGATGAAATGGGGACGCGTATGTTTGGATCTTCTCATGAGTGGAATACAACTGATAACAAGTCGATGTCTGATGAGGTTCAGATTAACCGGACGGATGGTATCATTTTCATTGGTACATCGCTAGATGATATGCGCATAACGAATCGTGTTCGTGAAGTGTTTTCTGTTGATGTTTATCCTGAGAGGAAGATCACCGTTCCTCGTTATGAATTAAATCAAGAAACAGGAGAAACAAAAATAATTCGTTGGGATTTGGCGATTGTTTGTATTTTGCGAATTGCTCAAGAGGATATTTTCGGACAAAATGGCGGGAAGGATTTCTGGACATACCCGAGATATGCGCCTCGCGGGATCATTAAACGTGTTATTCTGTATCATCCACCTACGGAGATGTTTGAGGAATACTCTCGCAAACGAAATGAACTACGGCGTATGATACGTGAAGATCGGAAACGCCGTGAAGCCGATCGCTTGTACAAGGAAGGAAGAATTTCGCGCCAGTCAGCCACTACTACAAAGGATGGGGAAAAGGAGCCGGCGATAAACAAAGTACTTCGCCGCAAACTTGGAAGATAAACGGCCTATACGGGGTGTTCAATATTGTTCGCAAGCGTTATGACTGCCGAAAATCATATTTCGTCAATAAAACAAAATTATGAAACTTATAATGTTGCCAAGCTGCAGATCCTTTCGGCCGTCTTTCAGCTGAACGACCTGGACATTGAGGCCACGTCGATCACTGTGCAGCAGGTAACATTGCTCTCAATGTCCGGGATATGTCATTTCGTTAACCGTTATGTAAAGAGTAAACTGTTGGTGAAAAAAGTAATCAAAAAGAAATCCGGGTTATCTCCAAAATCGATTTACTATTACGAGATTACCGATGCCGGCAAAGATTAGCTTTTGGAATTGTTAGACCGGTTTGAAGCCGGCCAGCATTTACATCTTGAGCAAAGGCCGGTTTCGGTGGATTGGACCGGGTTTAAGATCTTGCCGGGTTTGTCGGACGATGTTGTTGAATTGCTGAAGGCGGAAAAAGAATGAATCTGATCAGGGTTTTATGGGGTTTTTGTTCCATGCTGGTATCCGGCGTCATTACCATCATTGCATATGTTGTTTTTTCGCCGCTTTTTTCCGTCATGCTGCCGTCAATGAAGCCGGCGGAATACAATCAGTATTATACGCCGGAGCTCGACTCAATGTTTGACTTTATTTGGGGCAGCGTTTGGGTCTGGGTCATTTTTTGGATCCTTTTGTCGGCCATACTTGTATGGTTCACCCAGATGTTTATCAAAGAGCAGCTCAGAGAGGAGGTTTACAGATGAATTTCCTGACTGACGACCGGGCATCTCTCGGATCCGCGTACACGTTCATCGTGTTCCTGGTCGCGCTCATCGCCGGCCCGTTCATCTGGGTCATCTTGTCTCCGCTGTTCCAAGATTTGAACGGCATGCTGATTATGCTGTTCGTTGACACGGTTAGTTACCCACAGCCTGTACAGGATGCGTGTTACAATGTTTTGGTAATCCTGGAGATGGCCGGCCTGATTTTCATCCTTTTTACTGCCGGCAATTACCTGAAGGAATACTTGCAGCCGTGGACGATGGAGTGGTAAAATGAGAAATTTTGTCCGGATTTTTTTGTTGGCCACATTTTTGATTTTACTTTCCTCATTTGCCGGGGGCGCACCCACCGACGACGGGAATAATTATTATCAAGAAATTACTGTCATTTCTGAGGTTACGCAAGCGGATGCAACTTTCCATATATATATGCCATTTCCGTTCGATTACGATAAGGCTTTGAACAGCTACCGTTTTTATGATTCTTCCGGTAATTTAATCCCCTCTTATGTTTTCGGAACGACGCCGGAGGGTATCAGTGTCACAATGAAAAAAGATCTTGTTGCTGGAAACAACACTATTTTTATGACTGGTGGAAACACATCATTGCCATCTGTCAATAACCAATCGGTTTTTAATTTTTTCATTCCGATTTCGAATTTGAGTAATGGTGTTTATAATTTTTCGACCCCAGATTACAATTTTGTCGAATATAATTCGGATGACAATTGGGGCACGTATAACACTACAGTTACATTGAGATTTTATAATGACTCGAACACGGCAATGGATCGACGTTTACTTACAAATAATTCGACGGGCGTTTGGTGGTGGAATAATACGTCGGCGAGTAGTGTAACGTTGTGGTCTGGTCCTGGTGTAAATGAACATCGTTCTGTTTATGTTTCAACGCATAAAACAGACGTGTATGTACAATCGAATTGGACAGTTAGTTCAAATCACTATTATGCATATAATCATTCTGAAAACATAAGTGCTGACGATTTTGTTGGAAACGCAATACAATTTTCTCTTTCGAGGGATCAATCAAAGTTGGAAAATTATACTGTAGCAACGGCGATGATCGTTGATACAGAAGAGATTTATGGAAACATTTCTTTTTTTGACAATGCGACTGGTATTTATATTCGATTTGTTGATGGAGTTACCGGTAATATTGTATCATTAGTAGGGCCAACTCCAGGAAATGTTGTTATATCGACATCAACGAATGCTGTTGGTGTAAATTCGACGGCACTTTATAGTTACATGAGATCTAATGTGACTTTTAATCAAAGTGGAATGTCTACAGCAATCTCTTTGGTCGACAACAACAGTAGAAATTCTGTGATCTATATTCAAAATTTTACATACGATTCGTCATTTGTTTTGACGACGCCTTCCGGAGTTAATGTAAACTATAATCAGACAACGTATTCAGAAACGATCCCAGCCGAAAGCCGTATCCGTGTCATGGATATGGCATTTGTTCGAGAAATCAGTCCGAATAACACATCAATCTGGGGCGTTGTTGTCGATCAGTTTGGCCGGCCGATTCCGGGCGTTGACGTCAGCATGGTCAATGGCGTTACAACCTATACTTTACAGTCTCAAGATGGTGGTGAATTTGGAAAAAGTGCTGTTACAGGGCAATGGTACATTACTTTTCAAAAAGACGGCTATGAGACGCTGACAGGATATTTGACCGGGCCGACGAAACAAGTCGTTGAGTTAAATAAACTGTATAATATTACTATCCATGTCGTTGATGAAAATGGAAGTCCTGTCAGGTCGTTTACTACATTTTTCGGATCCAACCAATCTATAAAATCAACTGACGACGGAACTGTCGTTTATAAAAACGTGCCTGGTGGGGAACAAGAAGTTATAATTCAGGCTTCTGGATATGCACAGGTAACGAAATCAATTTTTATTTCGGATAACAGTACCGATTTTACGTTAACTGTAACAAAGGAATCAGCACAAGAATACACAACACCTCATTATGTGCGTTTATTTTACAGAACACTGTTAGGTTCTCCTATTTCAAATTTGACTGTTGATGTTTACGAAGGAGACGGCGGTGACTCCGTTTTTTCTGGAATTACCGGCGTTGATGGATCCGTGTCTTTTCGGTTGGAAGAGACGATAAAATACCGTTTTGTCGCTCGAACTGATCTTCAGATCGTTCACGAATTTTCGACATATCCGAAATCGGATGAGTATGTTATTTTCCTCGGAAACGTCAATCAGTCGGATCCGTCCGTTGTCCTGGACAATTTGCTTTATTCCATTACTTCAGCTGACGTCAATACGACGCACGCACGCATTTTTGTGAATATGACGACGAACGGCAGCAATGACACGGTTGATTTTGTCATAAACGTGTATAAGGGTGACGTTTTGTACACGAACGCTTCCGGAAATTTCACCGGCACTCAAAACGAATCATTCCTTGTCACAAAAGACGGCACCTATATCGTTTCTGTCACGTTTACAGACCAAGATGGAAAAAGCAAGACCGTAAGCAAGACGATCCGGTTTGACTCTGCAGAAATCAAAGCAAAATTTAAGCTGCCGAGATTCACGGAGCAGTGGCACTACGATGCGTTGTGTGTTTTTATTGTTCTCGTGACGGCGTTTTTATTTTCAGAACGAACGAAACATCTGGGAATGTTTATTATTCCGGTTGAGTTTTTCGGGTTGCTGATGGTCGGATGGATGCGTTTTTCATCGTTTGCTATCGGATTGTGTATTGCCGTCGTATTTGCTGGTATTGTAATTGTAACTGAAAGAGTTGAGAGAGAATGAAAGCTGTAAAGCTCGCTTTAATTGTGGCCTTGTTTACGGCCGGGACCGGCGCCGTTGACGCGCTCGCCGCGGCGACCGGGGAGAATTGGTTTGTTCCGGCGGAGCTCGATCTGCCGCAAAACGACTGGCAGTCGCTTGCCGGTGAAATTGACAGACAGAATTCGGGACTATTTGATAGTGTCTTTTCGATACTGTACTACGCCTATCTAATTGCCACGATCGTATGGGGCGCGCTCAAGGGGATCCTATTCATCGGTGCTGTTTTGGCGCAGATTTTTTACTACGAGGTCAACGGCGTCAACATCGCTGCATTCTTCTGTTACGCAATTAACGCAGTTGTCTGGATCATCTACATCATCGGATTTTATCAGCTGCGTCATGGAGATTCCATCAAACACTATTGGTGATATCAATGTTTCAAAAAATCATTCTGTTCATTGCGATGTTTTGCCTTTTGTTCAACGTGGCCGGCGCCGTGGAGATCGAAGATTTTGAGCAGTTCGATTTTACGGAGCTTTACAACGAATTCTTCGTTTCCGGATTCACCAATTGGGATTTGCTGGAAATGGCTCTTGATTTCTACGTTAATTCCGTCGGCGGTACCGTCTTATGGATGATTCTGTTCATCACGGTTTACACGGCGCTTCATCTGACGACCGGCGGCGTGTCCATACCGGCCGCCGCGTTCTCGGCCGTCGGCATGATCTTGGTTCAGGTGCTGCCGTACGAGCTGTCAACATGGACGTACATGCTGATATCCATTGCACTTTTTGTTCTTCCGGGTTATAAATATTTTAAAAATTGAAGAGGTTAAAAATATGAAATCAAACGCAACTGTCATCGTTAAAATCAGAGACACAAAATCCGGAATTGTTTACGATGCGTCCGGATCCAACGTCCAAAAAACGTTGAGTCAGGCCAAAGACTTTTACCGTCAGAAATACGGAGGCGGTGACTGATGGCGGTCGGTTCAGCAACTGTCCGCGATTCCGCCGGCAATTCTCTCGGGAACAACGGAGCGCTTTCAAACCCGGGGACGCCGAATCAAAACAGCGGATCGGCTTCGTCATCAACGAACCAGGTGAACAACAGCAGCTCGTCCGGAACAAACACGCCGGTCATCCGTGACGCGGATCCGAATACTCTTGACTCTCGCGTTCGGAATGCCGGCGAGGAAGCGGTCCGGGACGTTCTGTCCGCCGGCGGATCCAAAAGGGACGCTTTGGCCGCCAGAGACGCGGCCATTCGTGGCGTTTACGAATCTCAAGCCGTGACCATTTCTCAAGGCGGTTCCGCCGGAAGCGCAGCAATGGAAGAGCTGCAGTCCGGAAGGCATCTGATTCAGGCCACAAATCTCGGAGTCATAGGCGCCGACGGGACGCTTGCATCGCGTGGAAATGTCGACATCCGCAGCGGAGATTTTTCGAATCTTTACTACATGGGACCGGGTGAAATTGATACGAGAGCTCAATTCAAGTCAGATGCACTCGGTGCGATCAGTACACGGGTGTCCCCGGGAGCCGCGAGCGCCATTGAAACAAGTTGGGGTTATTACAACCAAATAAAAGAGGCCGTCCCAAAAGGTGCGAAGGATGGCTATCAGTGGGTTTTTGACAACACGGCATCTGGAATTCCATATACAGAGCTTGTTCGAAACTCTTTGGCGAATCCAAGAAATAGAGAACAGGCCGTCACTGGTTTTTTGAATGAATATTACGGAATAAACGGCGAGAAGGAACTCAGAGTTGAGGAAAACATTCAGAGCTCAAGCGTTGACATCGGTGGCTATGATGTTTCATTGTCACCGTTGACGTATTCAGACAAAGTTGTTGCCGGCATCGACTGGGTGGGGAGAGAATCTCAGGGATGGGTATTGAGACGAGGAGACGAATTGAGCGAACGAAAGGGAAGAGATTTTAATATGTTTTTGGAACCAGCAACAAGTTTTGTACGCGGAGCGACGTTTGACAACTGGTCCGATGCTC
This sequence comes from Methanolapillus africanus, assembly GCF_032714475.1. NCBI lineage: Archaea > Methanobacteriati > Methanobacteriota > Methanomicrobia > Methanosarcinales > Methanosarcinaceae > Methanolapillus > Methanolapillus africanus. Next base: position 87,255 of record NZ_JAWDKD010000019.1, read on the forward strand.
CGGGTCTTTTAAGTATTGCTGGCAGAGCTGGAATTTATGGTCTGTATGATGCAAATGACGTTATCAGAAGTGATGATTCGGCTGATAATAAAATTTCAAGGCTTCAGAATTTACCGGGAGAAACGACAGGATACTATCTCGGTAAAATTGGTGGCGGAATGTTACGATATGCAGTTGATGATCCTTGGGCAGCAGCCGGTGGTTTTCTCGGGCCGGTGGCAGCTAAAACGACTCTCGAGATTGCCGAACCTGCAATAACAGGACAAATCCGGACGGTTGGGCGTGATTTTGTACCGTTGTCAGATCTAACGCCGGAAAAGGTCCATGGCATGGGCGGCGACATTTTCCGTCCGGAAACGAAACCGTTTCCAGTCGGATATCCGTCACAGCGTGGAATTACAATTGAACAAGGAATATCTGTGTTTGAAGGGGCAAAACAGATGTATCCAAACAAATCAGTCGTTGGGAGTGAAAGTGCCGTTGGTGTACACGTGAATCCGACAGACTGGGGTCCAGGACTCAAAGAATTAAGAGCTGGTAAATCAAAAGGAGCTGGTTTTTTCGTTGGGCCGAATGTTTCACCACGCTTTGCCAGGTTGTCTACACCTGAACTTGTATCGTTATTTCCAGGACTGGATCTGATTGATGCGGCCACGTCAAGAAAAAGCCGTCCAACCGTCATGTTCGTTGAAAGTCCGAGAGGTATCCAACGACTTCCTGAGAGCGTTCGTTACGACATGGATGCATCAAACAGGTTCATACGTATGGAGTCCGATCCGGCCAGTTTCTGGATCACTCAAAAAATGGAAAGTAACATTTCGGCCGGAAAAGAAGTTGAACTCGAAGCCGTTTTACCGGGTGGAACTTTGTTAGAAAAGGTTGAAGGGAACTATTATACGGTTTTCCAAAAACCATTTACAATACTCGGACGTGGTGAAATATTCGGTCAGAAACTCCAACACCCTGTTCGTGTTCCGATTGATTATTACCGAAACACAGGTCAGATGTCAGAGTTTACGCGTCGGCGCGGAACAGCCGTTGTTGAAACTTCGGAAGGTGTTCTTCTTGTTCGTGAAAGAAACGGACTTTACAATCTTCCGGGAGGTGGCGTCGAAGGAATGGAAAATGTTCCAACGGCTGCTCTTCGAGAGCTGCGAGAAGAAACCGGAATCAAGGGTAAAAATCCTGAGTTTTTGTTTGATTATTCTGATCCGACCCGTAAACGGGCATGGGAAGGTGGACTTTATAACAACGAATTCATGGTTTATCGCATAAACGAATTTGAAGGAGTTCCAAGAGCATCAAACGAAGTTTCCGGAATTGATTATTACAAACCGGGTTCAGATCTTCCGTTATCAGATGCGACAAAAGTCATACTTGACAGGTATTACGGTGTTGATGAACTGTCTAACTACGATTTGACATACTCTGAAAAAGCAGTATATGAATCCGTTAACGATATCGCTCCAGACTTTACACAAGAGATTGTGACTGAACAGTTTATGGATTATATTCCGGATGAACTAAAACGATCTAAGAATTTATCAGAATCGGGATACATCGATGAATACGTGTATTTGAACGACTATTCAATAAATGATTACCTGAAGTATGGTTACGGATACGAAACATCTTATGCTAAAACCGGATACGAGTCGATAATACCAAACTATGAAAGCAGCTACCAAAAAATTGACAATTATGACAATTATGAGAGAGTCTTTGAAACAGTTTATGATTCATATGGCGGATATGGAAATTATGGTTATTCACCGTATCCAGCATATGGTGGTTACCCCAGGGCCGGAAAGAATGATAAATACGTTAATCCGTTAAATCCGGATTATGGAACTGAAAGAATTGAATTTGTTGAAATTGAAGAAGAATTTAAATTCGATTTTCCGGAATTTTCTGACTTCCCGGAAGAATATACCGGCAAACGGAAAAGCCGAAAGCGTGAACGCAGAAACGTAAATCCGGTTTTGGATATAATGAAATTTATGGGGTTTTAATCCCATAAATTAAATTTATATAGTTATTTGCTTTTTTATATATTGATTAAAATGTATGTCGAAAAAAAGACAAGTGCTTCTGATTGGTTTTTTGCGTATTTTATTATAGTTTTAGCAGAAATTCCAATATTTTGGCTTGCTGATGCCAGGTTTTTAAATCCGTATGTTGCATGGATAGTAGGCGTTGTCGCTTTAATCGTATTGACGTATTTAGTAGTCTTGGCTGTTATGTACTTATATTACAAAAAAAGTTTTAATTTTTACACATCAAAACGTTTTAAAGGAGAACGTAAAGTAGTAGCCGGAATTGGAATCGTTTTGATTTTGTTATGGTTAATTATAGTCATGGATGGACTTATTAGAGGTATCCCAATAACAGTCGACGATTTAATTGTTTTGGATATCGTTCCTATGTTAGTTTTCGTGATTTATTACATTCTTTACATGTACGCATACATTTTCAGAATCCGAAAACCATATTATGATGATGTTTTAGATAAATAAGAAATATTTATATACTTTTCATACAAATAGAGCATTACAGGCTACGGGACTGCTGGTAACGGTCGTCCTGTTTCAGATGTCCTGTTTTATCGCTTGATGTCTTCTGTAAACAGACCTTGCCGTGGCCAGTCTTGTTATCTCCAGAAAACTAGGGTCAAAATCCCGGTCTGGACGCTTGAAAAAAAAGAAAAGGCAACCGTTTTTCGAAACGGTTGCCTTTTTTTATTTATTTTTATGGTTTTTGGATCATTTATTTTTTATCATTTTCAGAATCTTGGTCGTACTTCTCATTTGTTTCCTTGATTTGGACGTTTTCGCTCTTGTTTTGAGAATATTCATGAACTTTTGTCTTTTTTGCCTGGGTCGGATACTCTCGAATTTCAAATTCGTAAAAAGAATCTTCCGTCGGCAGATATTCCGGATTAATTGTATTGATGTCGAATGCGAAAACGTTGTGTTGTTCAATGTCGTTGTCAATATCAATAGAATAGGCAATCCCATGGCAGCAATTGAGCATGAGCGTGCGCAATGAAATTATTTTATTCAAATAATTGTTCATTTGATGTTGGTTTGTTTGGAAAACAATCCATTTATTGTATTTTTCATTGACGTTTGCCCAATAAAAAATATAATCCTCGCCTGTTGGCGATATCAAATGTGACAAGAGTGGCCCATCATGATAGATTAAATCTCGAATTTTTCCAAAAACTTGGAAATCCGGTATTTTTATATTGGTAAGTGGTTCCATCATATTTCACCTGATGATTATTCATCAAAACAGGTTGAACCCATTCTTATTTATACATTTTTACATTTTTTCTAAATTTATAATATTTATTTAGATTGATTTGATTAATATTGATTTCTCTATCCAAAACAGATCTCATAAAATAAGAAATTAATTAAAAAACAGAAATAAGTTGGTTGAACCGTTTTTTTCAAATCTCATCAAACAATTCCAAAACTTTTCCCGCCAACTTCTCCCGCTTTTCAAAATCAACCATCAACGTATCAAAGGCAACCGGCACAATTCCCATCTCTTTGATTTCCGCCGGGTCAATAACGGTATCCCGAACGTCATACACAAAAACGTCAACAACATCCCGATAAAATTCGGCAACAGCTTTTGACGTCACGTCCATTCCCCTCGATTTCATCAACTTTCCGGCCGGACCGCTCACCGGTTCCGATCCGATAATCGGGCTGACCGCAATTACTTTTTTCGTTTTTAAAATCTCTCTCATTTTCGGCAGCGCCAAAATCGGACCGATACTGGTCATCGGATTGCTCGGGCCAATGATCACGCAATCCTCTTTTTCGAGCGCTTCCATTACTTTTTTCGAGATTTTCGCATTCTCGATTCCATCGTAACGGAATGACAAAACTTCCGGCTGACCTTTCTTTCCGACCCAAAATTCCTGAAAGTGGAGTTCGCCGTCCGGTGTTTGAATTTTGCTGGTCACAATGTCGTCTGACATCGGCAGGATGTTGGCGGCAATGCCGAGCATATTTTTAACGTCAATCGTTGCGTCCGTTAAACTTTTGGTTTTGAGCAGATTTGTCCGGATGAGATTGGTTGCCCGGTCGCGGTCGCCGAGCATGAGAAGTTCCGTTTTACCCATTTTTTTCATTTGATTGTAAGTTGCGTAGGTTTCGTCAATCATTCCCCACCAGCGTGTTTTGTCCAAATCGCCGGAAAATAAATAGAGAACGGTGTCAATGTCAGGTGAAACGAATGTTTCGGAAATCCAAATATCCTCGCCGGTGTTGACAATCACCGTGATTTCTTCGTCGGGCCGGTGAGCCCGCAGTCCGTCAATCAATTTTGGCGTTCCGGTTCCGCCGGAGAGAACAATCATTTTTGAAACCTCTTTTTAAAAAATTGCTATTCACTCGGATTCAACAGATTTAATCTTTATTGGCGGATTCGATTGAATCGAATAAAAATATCCGGTTTTATCAAATGCGCCGTTAAAATGTGTCGCCATAACGCGCGCGGCGCTGCCGTCAAAAATAAAAAAAGAAAATAAATCAGATCAATCCGGCTTCCAGCAGCAAATGCAACGCCGGGATCGATACCAGCGATACGACTGTTGCCAGGAACGTGGCGCCTGAAATCAATTTGGAATTCATGCCGTAAATTTCCGAGAACACCAAAGGCGTCATGGCGGGCGGCATGGCGGATTCGATAATGGCGACGTTTCGGTCCAATGGCGCAAATGAAATGATGTGCGTGAGACCGATGCCGAGAATCGGAGCGAAGAACAGCTGAATCACAGTGACCAAAATCGCCGGGACGGCGGCGACTTTGAGGTATTTCGGGGACAGCGACAGGCCGAGTGAAATCATAATGAGGGGAACCATCAACCCGGACAGGTAGCCGAGCGTGGTTGTGAGGAATGTCGGCAGAATGGTGATTTGGAATCCGAGAATCACCAGCACGATGGAGACAAACCAGGCAATCATCGGCGGGAACTTGACAACTTGTTTCACCATACTGACTTTTTGGCCGCTGACTTTAATGCCGAGGTACGTGCCGATGAAAATGATGATAAAAAGAGTGGCGGTGTCACAGAAAATGGCGCGGACAAATCCGTCGACGCCGTAAAAACCGGAACAGACGGCAAATCCCATGAAAGCCGTGTTGCCGCAGCAGGAAACCAAGATGAATGCGGCCAAAGATTTCATGTCCATTTTCATCGCTTTGCCGATCAAATAAGAAACGCCGGCGCAAGCCAATGAAATGATGAGGATGAAAATTGTCAATTTGAAATACGACGCCAAATCGCTTCTTTGGACGTTGGTCAAAATGGACAGGAAAATGGTGGCCGGCATGGCGACGCTGATGACGATGTTGTTCAGCGCCACTTTGTCTTTTTCAGACAAAATGCCGATGTGTTTGAGAAGGAAACCGAGCAGAATGAGGATGACGATAATGTAAATAATGTCCATGAAATCACGATTGTTCTAAATGTTTTATTTGTTTTGAAACGATGCTTATTTTGAGTTTGAAGTTCTATTTAATATTATTTTAATTGAACAATCGTGATTTTTTATTTTCAGATATTTCAATTATTGACTGATTCCGTTTTTTGTTTTTTTATTCTTGTGATGAATTCATTTCATTTTTTTTATTCTCTTATTTTTCCGTTTTTTAATTTATTGTTTTTTTATTCTCTTATTTTCAATAAGTTTGAATCGGGTTTTTCGTTCCGGTTTCTTCCATAATTTTGTATTGCGTGTTTCTGAGTTTCGGCACGCGTCCGATTTGCCGGATGCAGTTTTCGATTTTTTGCTGCGTCATGGATGATCCGTATTTGGAGCCGGCCGCTCTGGATATATTTTCTTCCATCAAGGTGCCGCCAAAGTCGTTGGCGCCGGAACAGAGTCCCACTTGACTGAATTTGGTTCCGAGTTTGACCCATGATACTTGGATGTTGGGCAATTTTTCCTTGAACAGCAGGCGCGGGATGGCGTACATCTTCAAGTCCGTTAAGCCGGAGGCGCCGCTTTCGACCAATCCTTTTTTGATCAAGGGTGTGTTTTCATGCAAAAACGTGAGCGGGATAAATTCTGTGAATCCGCCGGTTTCTTCCTGAATCCGTTTGAGGCGGAAGAGGTGTTCCACACGGTCTTTGTTTTCCTCAATGTGGCCGTACATGATGGTGCATGTCGTCGGAATACCGGTTTTGTGAGCGGTTTTAATCACTTTTTCCCAGTTGTCGGCGGAAATTTTGTCCGGGCAAAGCGTTTTTCGAACGTCGTCCACCAAAATTTCGGCGGCGGTTCCGGGAATCGAATCAAGACCGGCTTCTTTGAGCATTATGAGCGCCGTCTTCAGGTCAAGGCCTGCATTTTCGGCGGCGGCGAAAACTTCCATGGGTGAAAAAGCGTGAATTGAAATGCCGCCGATCGGGTTTGTTTGTGCGCGGATGCTTTTCAAGATCTCAACTTGGAAATGCGTGTCAATTTCCGGCAACAGCCCGCCCTGAACACAAACTTCCATCGCGCCTGCCATTTTGGCGTCGCAGGCTTTTCGGCCGACTTGCTCCGGCGTCAAAAAGAATGCGGACGGGCTGTTCTTAGCCACTTTAAATGCGCAAAATTGACAAGAGCCGCTGCAGACGTTTGTGAAATTGATGTTGGCGTTTAAAATATACGTCACATCGTTGCCGCAAAGATCATTTCGAACGCTATCGGCTGCTTTTAATGTATCGAATAAAATCGCGTCGTTCTCAAACAGTTCTAAGCAGTCTTGTTTCGACATCTCTTTGTTTTTGAATTGAAACGGATCCATGAGAATCACCGCTTATTTCAACTTTTTACATGTATAAATAGTTAATTTACCGTTCACTTGCCGCCCAAATAACCGGGTGAACAATACAGAATCAGATTGTGAAATTGAATTCATTAAAAATTGGTTCACATTTCTGAATATTTAAATAGAAATAAGACTAACAACAATCAAAAATAAAACAATATCAATTATCAATATCAATTATCAATATCAATTATCAATATCAATTATCAATCCTATTTATCTCAAATATCGTTTTATTTTCAAAAGAAAGCGGTTGTTTTATGGAAAAAAGCGTCATCTTAGATCCGATTCACGGTTATATTGAATTCAATGAGTTTGAGCAGCGTTTGTTCGACACGCCTCAAATGCAGCGCTTGCGCCGGATTAAGCAGCTCGGCTTTTCCAGTTTGGTTTATCCGGGCGCCAACCATACCCGCTTTGAACACAGCATGGGTGCGATGCACCTCGCCTCTCTCTTTCTGAAAGTCCAAGAGCCGGAAAACAACAAAATGGATGAAATCATCGTTGCCGCTCTTCTTCACGACATCGGCCACGGTCCGTTTTCGCATGCCACCGAAAAGCTCATCGAAACTTATACGAACCGCAAGCATGACAACGTGTCGGATTTGATTTCCAAAAATGAAATCGGCGACGTTCTCAAAGATTACGGTTTCACGCCGTCGAAAATCGCCAAACACATTGCCGGCGACACGCCGCTCAGTCAAATTCTCAGCAGTGAAATCGATGTCGATAAAATGGATTATCTGGCGCGCGACATGCATTACACCGGCGTTTCTTCGGGAAGTGTCGACTACATGCGCCTTTTGAATCACATGAGTTTTTACGAAGACCGTTTGGTTTTGTCGGCGAGCGCCATCAAAGCCGCCGAATCCCTTCTCGTTTCCCGCTACTGGATGAACTCATCCGTTTATTACCACCACGTTTCCCGAATTTCGGAAACGATGTGTTCCCGCGCCTGCAGCCACCTTTTGGAAGACAAAGTCGTCCGTCCCGCCGATTTCGCCCGCATGGACGACATGGGACTCACGGTGACCATGCGCAACGCCGACGGTTTCCCCGGTGAAATCGCCGAACGCCTCGACAACCGCAATTTGTTCAAACGCGCCTTGTACGACGGTCTTGACATCGTCGGAACAAACGTGTTTGAGCACCGCAAAAACATTCCCCGGATTGAGCGGGAAATTGCCGAAAACGCCGGTGTCGATCCGGAATATGTGATGGTCGACATTCCGCAAAAGCCGGAAATGGCTGAAATGAAAGCGCTTGTCATGGACCGCACAATGAAAAAATTGACGGACGTATCGCCGTTCGTTCACGTTTTGGCGGTCGCGCAGGAAAGCGTTTGGCGGATGGGCGTTTTTTCACCTAAAGAGCATCTTGAAGTGGTTTCAAAAGCGGCTTATGACTTTTTTGATGTATCCAGAAAGCCGAAAACAAAACAATTCCGATTTTCGGATATTGATCCTGGATTATTGTAAATTAAATGTAATTCGTAACTCATTTTTTCTAACTTGTACAAACCACCCCGCAAAATCAGACGCTTTGCGTCTGTATTTTGCGGAATCCGATCCGCAGATACATTCTATTTTATGGTACAGATTGCACCTTCTGTTTTCTAACAATACACTTGTTTCTTGGTACCGATTTTTACCTTCAGTTCCAACAATACAGTTTTTTCCTAATCCGATTTTCACCAACGGTTTCTGACAATACAGTTGTTCCCTAATCCGATTTTCACCTGCTGTTTCTAACAATACAGTCTTTTCCTAATCCGATTTTCACCTACTGTTTCCAAATGCACCTTCCCATTACGTGATATCCGCTTAAACAGACGCTTCGCGTCTGTTTAAGCGGGACGGTTCGTTTGAGATATTTAATATACAAATTAGAACCACACAAATAAAAACACAAAAGACAGAGAGAAAGAAACAGCCGTCAACACATAATTTATTTCATTTACGGTTTTATTGGAACTGTGCGTTGCTGCAAAAAATCCGGAAAGCGCGCAGAAAAGTGCGATTCTGAGAAATGGAAAATAGGGGGATAAATCGGAAATGGATTCAATTGGATATGATACTCCCGAATCGTAAAATAGAATGAATAATCCGGACGCAAAACTCATCAGCGGAAAAAGGGCGCCCAGTAACGCAGACAAAAGACGCGATTTTGTGACAAAGCCATAGAATATGCTGCCAAAAAGAAGGTAAGTTAAGAAAACAAAATCCCAAAGCAATAGGAGTATTCCGGAATGGATCTTTGAGAATAAATCTAATTGTGAAATTTTTAACAAAACCGAAAAAACCAACAAGAGAATTAAAAAAAGAAAAATGTTGACTTTCGTTGTGGTTTTTCTATTTGATGAATTCATAAAAAACACTTTTTTTCAGTTAATTCGGAAAAATTTCACAATAAATATCAACAACAGAAAGATGATTGAAAATTCAAAGAAATAGTGAAATCCCCGGATATCCGGGTCAGTTTCTTCTTCTTTTGAAAAAAACCATCCGGAAAGCCCGCTTAAAATGATAATAACCCAAAGTGTCCACTCGGTTGTTAAACAATAATAAAACGGAATAATTGGCAGCAAAATTCCGAGTAAAACAGACAAGATTTGATTTTTGGAGAAAAATCCAAAAAGTGCTGCACCAACCAAGATTAAGAATAAAATCAATAATATGAGCAAAAAAGCCCAGCCACTTGAAAGTAAATTATAATTATTGTCCGGGTTGCAAATTTGCGAAATAACAATGTAAAAAATTAAAAAACCAACAAATAAAATAATGTTGGTTTTAGTTGTTGGTTTGTATTTCATCTATATAAAAAAGATAATGGAATATATAAAATTAGTTAGCATAGAATCTATAAACTATATATTGTGTCTTTTGCCTTTGTTTTTATATATTTGCAAATTCAATCAACTCTTTTTACATAATTCAAAAAATTATCTCATATTTTTGAATAATCGCTATAAAAACCATCCCCATAACGCGCGCGCCCGCCGCCCGTCAATCTCAAAAATTTCAACGGTTTCTTTGAAATAAGAATACGACGTTTCTCCACTTTTATTGCTTTTAATTCAACTAAATTTGTGAGAAGAATTTAATACTACAATTTGTTTCATTCCATTACATTTGAGGACTTCTTTATGCCATCCAATTTTGAAATTATTGAGAAAGACGGCGCCGGTCGAATCGGACGTTTGAAAACGCCCCACGGAACTGTGGAAACGCCGACCGTGATGCCCGTCATCAATCCCAATCTCCGGGTCATCGAGCCCGCCGAAATGAGAGACTTCGGCGCCGAGATCCTGATCACCAACTCTTATATTATCTACAACAAACCGGAACTCCGGGAAAAAGCGATTGCCGACGGCCTTCACGCGCTGCTCGGATTCGACGGCCCGATCATGACCGATTCCGGATCCTTCCAATTGTCCGTTTACGGCGAAATCAACGTCGAAAACGCCGAAATTATTGCTTTTGAGCAGCAAATCGGAACCGATATCGGCGTTCCGCTCGACATCCCGACCGGTCCAGACGTTTCCTACGAAAAAGCGCTTTCTGAAATGACGACCACGCACGAACGCCTCAAAGAGGCCCGCGAAATCGTCGAACAAACTCGAATCGCTGCCGCTTCCAAACCGGAATCCGAGAAAAAGCGCGGCGACAACATGATGCTTGCCGGCCCGATTCAAGGCTCCACGCACATCGATCTTCGGGAAAAAAGCGCCGCTTACCTTTCCGATCTCGACTTTGACGTTTATCCGATCGGCGCCGTCGTTCCGCTCATGGAAGCCTACCGCTACCGGGAACTTGTCGACGTCATCGTCGTCGCCAAAAAGAATCTCAATCCGGTTGCGCCCGTCCACCTTTTCGGTGCCGGCCACCCCATGATGTTTGCGCTTGCCGTCGCCCTCGGCTGCGATCTTTTCGACTCGGCGGCCTACGCGCTTTACGCCAAAGGCGGCCGCTACATCACAGTCAACGGCACATACCAAGCCGACCGCTTGAAATATCTGCCCTGCTCTTGTCCGGTCTGCAGCACGCACACCGCCGACAGCCTCAGAAAAGCGCCCAACGTTGAAGAATTGCTGGCGCGCCACAACTTATACGTCACCTTTGAAGAAATCCGGCAAATCAAACAAGCCATCGCCGACGGCAAACTGATGGAATTGGTCGAACTCCGGTGCCACTCCCACCCGCAAATGCTGGGGGCGCTGGACGCCATTTTTGCGCATGCCGACTGGCTGGAACAGCATGATCCGGCCGCCAAATCCACATTCTTCGAATGCAGCGCCGCATCCGCCAACCGTCCGGAAGTTTTACGATACGAAATGCGGCTCGACCGGTTTAGTTTCACCGGAACCGCGCTCATCCGCTCCTATCCGTCTCAAAAGGACAAAGAATACGATAACGTTCTCGCCTTTAAGCCGCCCTTTGGCGCTTATCCGGTCGAGCTTGATGAAAATTATCCGTTCAACGCGGAAGTTCGGGACACGCCCGGTCCGGAATCGCTCAAAAAGGCGATCGACCACACCATTCAGCTGATCCGTCAAAACCCAAATGCCAAATTCACATTCGTAAAAGGACGGCGGCTCAATCAATTCGATGAATCCTATTTTGAAGAATTGAAGACGGTCTGCACCGTTTTGGACCGGTTTGAGGAAAATAAGGAACAATAAAGACCAATAAGGACCAACTTTGAGGATGAACCCTTTTCATGCCGAATTCATCAAATATATACGACAATAAATATTAAAATGATGAATTCATTCAGGGTTCAAACTTCAAAACAAATTCAAAAATTAACGTTTACCATCCATTTCAATTTTCAAAATCATCAAAAATTAAATCAAAAATTAAATCAAAATTTTCAAAATTTTCAAAATTATTAAATATTTTATAGCCGGTTGACTTTTTGATGTCGGTCCGGGTGATCAATTTGTCTCTCAAAACTAAAATAATGCCTTACATTACGATGCTCCGTCCGGAAATCGCGTTTATGGACATCACGCTTCCGGCTTCCGCCGCAATGCTTGCCTATTATTTTGCCACCGGCGGCCTCCCGAACCTTTGGCTTTTTTTGCTGGCGACCATCGGCGGTTTCTTTGCCATCACCAGTTCTTACGTTTTTAACGATTGCGTCGACGTCGACATCGATCTTATCAACCTGCCGAGCCGTCCCTTGCCGTCCGGTCAAGTTTCCCGAAAAAGCGCGTTTATATATGCCACAGCACTGGCATTGATTGCGGTTTTCATTTCCTTTTACATGAATCCGGAATCCTTCGTCGTCCTTTTGATCGCGCTTTTCATCATCACGCTCTACTCCGTTTTCTTTAAAAGAAAAACGCCGTTCAGTTTCGTTCCGGTCGGTCTCGCTTACGGTCTCGTCCCAATCGGTATCTGGCTTGCCTTTGCGCCGGCCGGCATTCTGACGCCCGCAATTGGTCCGTACTTTACGGGCATGGTCAGTGCGCTCACCGACGTCCAGTTAACCTATTTGCTTCCGCTTCCGGCGCTCTTCTTCGGCCTCATGATTTGTATGACCGACTGGGGATTCACACTCGCCGGCGTTTCCCGCGACGTTGAGGGCGACCGTCAAAAAGGCGCGCCGACGCTTCCGGTCACATACGGCATTCCGCTGACGGCCAAATTCGTTTTGGTCATTTGGATCATCGGCATCGTCCTGTCCATCGCCATCGGACTTTCCGCCAACCTCGGACCGCTTTACTTCATTGTTGCGATCCTTTCCGGTCTTTGGATGCTGCGCCACTGTTTGAAATTTATCAAAAACCCCACGCCTGAAGTTGGCGGCCGTTTGTTCGTCGACGGGTCCAACTACCGCGGCGTCATGTTCTCCGCCATGATTTTGGATATCCTATTGTTGGTTTTTGTTGACGTCTACCCGACGCTTTTGCAGCTTCTCGGATTCGTTTGAATCCGATCTTTCTCATTTTTCGGTGGCGGCGCCGCGCGCGTTACGGCAATGTCTTCTCTTTTAAGTTTCAAAATGATGGATCAACTCTATTTTTTTGTTTTTGTTATTTTTTGTTATTTTGTCCGTTGGCAAATAATTATATAATTTCCAAGGAATGGTTACGTAAAATTAATTCATTCCACTATGATTTAACGATTTGAGGTTTCATTATGTCTGAAAAAATTGATATTGCAGTCATCGGCGCGTCTCCCGCCGGTTTAATGGCGGCCCGGTATGCGGCGATGGGCGGCGCCAACGTCAAATTATTTGAACGCAAAGAACGCATCGGCGACGATCCGCACCCGGCCAACTCCTTTTTCAAGGGAATGCTCAGCTACACCGGCGAAAAAGTCGATTCGTCTTACGTGGTTCATGAAATCGACGGCATGAAATTGGTTTCTCCGGGCGGTCACACGATCACGGTGGAGACGCCCGGCTATGCGATTGACAAAACGATTTTCGACCGGTTCTATGAACAAAAAACAATTAAGGCCGGCGTCGACATTCAAACGGGAACGGAAGTTCTCGACGTCAAAAGAAAAGAAGACGGCGTCACCTTAAAAATAAAACCGGTAGACCGCGATGAAAAAGAAAAAATCAAAGTCAAACTCGTGATTATCGCCGACGGCATTTTGTCCAAAAACGCCAAAGCAGCCGGATTAAACACCATGAAACACCCGGAAGACATCGCCTGGGGCACCGAACTCGAAATCCACGCGCCCGGCTCCGGCATCGGCGACGCGAAATTTGCCGAATATTACGTCGGCAGTCTCGCGCCCGGCTGGAAAACCAGTTATCTTCCGCGCGGCGGCGACAACGCGGCGATCGGCGCCTACGTTCGTTATTTCGGAAAAGACGTTTCCCAATTCTTAAATCCATGGGTTGAAAAATTCAAGGAACTCAAAGGCTTGTCGGACGATCAATTTGAAATCGTGACGTCCAAAAGCGCCGGCGACCCGATCGTGACGATTCCGGACAAAATCTACGGCGCCAATGTGATGGTTGTCGGCGGCGCTGCCGGACAATCCGGCATCGGATACGCCATGCGTGCCGGACAAATCGCCGGCGACGTGGGCGCGAAAGCCGTTGCAAAAGACGACTTTTCGGAAAAAACATTGTCCGGCTATCATTCCCAATGGAAAAAAGACTTGTCCGTCGAACACACATTCGGACGCGTCGGGCTTGAAACGCTGAGAAAAATGGACGACACGGAAATCGATGAGCTCTTTGAAGTGTTTGAAAACGAAGATATTTCGTCCATGATCAAAGGCAGTGCGATGGACCAAGGCCTTTCCGTTTTGGAACTGATGCTGAAGAAAAAGCCGTCCGCCATCTTGAAAGCCGGCGCTTATTTCAGAAACAGATGATTCTATCTGTTTCTTTTTATTTTCATTTATTTCATTTATTTTTCATTGACAGCGATTGATTTTATTTTGATTTGCATTTTGGTTTACGTATTCATTTTATTTTTCGTATTGAGGTTAAAATATGGCGTCTTCTCAGGAATTTGTCGATTTCGTCTGCGAGCAACTTAGAGGAACGGGTGTTGTTTCTTCCCGAAAGATGTTTGGGGAATATGCCGTTTACCTGAACGGAAAAGTGGTGGCGTTGGTTTGCGACAATCAATTTTTCCTCAAACCAACAGAAGCCGGACGCCAAATGCTCACAGACGCCGGATGTTTGGTGGAGTCGCCGCCGTATTCCGGGGCTAAGCCGTCGTTTCTCATCGATGATTTGGAAGACAGCGACTTCCTTTGCGAACTCGTTTTGAAAACGTATGAAGAATTGCCGGCGCCGAAACCGAAGAAACCAAAATCTGAGAAGCTGGAGAAATCGAAAAATTCGGAGAAATCTGAAAAATCTGAAAAATCCGAGAAAAGCTCTCAAGAAGCGAAAAAATCGACAACTCAAAAGAAAAAACCGTAACATTTGGTGGCAAAATGAAATATCCGATTTATAAAAATCCGTTCTTTGAAGTGGATATCGAGCCGTTTGAAGGCAAAACGAAAGTGACGTCCAAAGGCATTTTGGCTCCCGTTCTCGGAAAACGTGTTTCTAAGGAAATGTCCTTTTTCGATCAAAAAAAATACATCACGGAACTGATGCCGGATTCCGATCCGGATTCTTATTTGGACCGCTACGGTCGTTCGCTCATCTTTTCGACCTGGATGGCGCCGATTCCGTCGCCGGTTTTTTCCCGCTTGGTCAAAAGCCGGATGATGTCGGGATTCGGGAAATACAAACCTGAACAGGTAACCATTTCCATCACGGAAGAATGTCCGAACCGGTGCCTCCACTGCGCGCTGCCGAATAAAAACAATCATTCCAAGCTGAGCGTTCCGGAAGTCAAAGACGCGATTGACCAATGCATTCGCGCCGGTGCCACAAGCATTATTTTTGACGGCGGCGAACCGCTCGGGTATGCCGGTCTGGAAGAATTGATTTCGTACGTCGATCCGAAACAGGCAATCGCTTGCATGTTCACATCCGGCGTCGGACTCACGCCTGAAAAAGCCCAATCCTTAAAGGACGCCGGTCTTTATTCGATCACAATCAGCATTGACAGCCCAATTCAATCGGAACACGACCGGATGCGCGGAGTTTTGGGCATTTTTGACAAAGCGACGGCCGGCATTAAAAATGCGCTGGCGGCCGGACTCTTGGTGAATATGTACATCGTTTTGGCGCCGCACAACGTCAATGATTTGGAAAAAATCTATCAGCTGGCCACCGATTTGCACATTCACGAACTGTCTTTTTATGAAATTGTGCCCACCGGACGCTGGCTCAACAACACAAATGAAATTTTAACGCCGGCACAACACGAAATGTTTGACGAATTTGTTCGACGGTGCGAAGCCGATCCCGCCGGTCCGAAACTTTTCCCGGGTCCGATTATTGTGGACACGTTCGGCTGCATGGCCGGCCGGCAGTGGATGCACATCACGCCGGAAGGCAATATTTTACCATGTTCCTGCGTTCCGATTCCGTACGGCAACATCAAAGACGGCAAGAATGCGGTGTCTGAGGCTTGGAAAAAGATTCGAAAGGATCCGGCGTACAGCAAAGCGGAAGGTTGTCTGATGCGGGACGCTGAATTCCGAGAAGAATACGAAGACCGGTTTGAATAATTGAAAAACCGGACTTTTTTCCTTTTCCTTTTTTCTTTCTTCTTTTCTTCTTTTCTTCTCTTTTTTTGGGGGCGGCGTGCGCGCGCGTTATGGCGATACTTTTTCTTTGGATTTTTGAAATCATTAACTAAAGCTTGTAAACCATGCCGCCGATTCCATTTTTATAAGGTTAAAAACGATAAATTTTCGATATTTATTTATATATTGGGTTCCTTTTTGTTATTAATAATGCCTACCATGCCTAGTTATTGAATTATTCTTCTTTGAACCATTCATTAATGCACACTCGGGTAGGCTATTATTCTTATTTATTTTGAATCTTTTTTGGTGTTCAACATGAATAACAATCTGCCTCTATCGGTTGACAATCAAACAATTCTTTTAATGAATAGAGGCCTTATTATTCGTGATCAAACCTATGTTGAGAATTTTCTTTTGAACAACACTTTTTACAGATTAAAAAACTACACACGCCCATTTCAAGATAATAGTCTTGAGGGACATCCGTTTGTCAACAACACTTGCTTTGAAGATGTATTGGATGTTTATAATTTTGATATTGATTTGCGGTCTTTGATCTTTAAGGCAACAGAAAAAATTGAAATTGCATTTCGAACTCAATTGATTCAACATTATTCGTTAGCGTATGGCGCTCATTGGTATTTAGATGAAAAGCATTTTCGAAGTCAATCAAGTTACACAATATTTCTGGCCGATTTTTTCAATACGTTGCAGCGCAGCACCGAAGATTTTATTGAACCATACAAAATGAAGTCCGGCTCAACCTGTTGGATGGTGCCCGCATGTTGGATCAGTTTTGAAATTATCAGTCTCGGGAAGCTTTCAAAATTGTTCACAAATTTATATCAATCAGACTCCTGCAAAAAGAAAATTGCAGACCATTTTAAAATTAAATCTCCGCTTGTTTTAGAAAATTGGATCTACTGCATCAGCGTCGTCCGAAATATTTGTGCTCATCATGGTCGGCTATGGAACCGAACAATTCCAATGGACATCGAATTCCTTAAAAAAACTTGTTCGGGATCGTTCATTCAAAATTTGAACATTCCATCAAACAAAATTTATGCTTACATCTGTGCAATTCAGTATTTGTTAAACGCAATTGACCCGGAAAATGATTTCAAGATCGGATTATTCGATTTATTTGAAAAGAACCCGTCAATTAATTTAAGCGAAATGGGATTTCCGATTGATTGGCGTTCTGAAGCTTTTTGGATGTAATAAATTATTGGCGGGCGCCGACGCGCGTTACGGCGACACATTCTCTTTGTTTTTTTAAAAATCGAGGACGGTTTTTGAAAACTTCAAGCAAGCCATCCCGTAAAATCAAACGCGATAGCGTTTGTATTTTACGGATACCGCTGAACAGATTCGGGTACAGTAACTGCAGATGCGACTCAGTATTGCAAACAGCAACTCTAATCTAAAAACAGTCACCCGTAGGTGCAATCTGTACTAAATCAGAATGTATCTTATTGATCGGATTCCGCAAAATACAGACGCCAAAGGCGTCTGATTTTGCGGGTCGGTTTGCTTGATTTTGAAAGAAATGTTTGCGGGTCGGTTTGCTTGATTTTGAAAGAAAAGTTTGCGGGTCGGTTTGCTTGATTTTGAAAGAAATGTTTGCGGGTCGGTTTGCTTGATTTTGAAAGAAAAGTTTGCGGGTCGGTTTGCTTGATTTTGAAAGAAAAGTTTGCGGGTCGGTTTGCTTGATTTTGAAAGAAAAGTTTGCGGGTCGGTTTGCTTGAATTGTTTAAAAGCCAACCGACCTTCTTTTTGAAAATCTTCAAAAATGGGTGCCGTAACGCGCGCGCATGCCGGCGCAGAACAACAAAACAAAATACAGAATAGCTGCAAAAAAGTGAAAAACGACGAGAGGGGGATTTGAACCCCCGAGTTGCAGAGCAACATAGGATTAGCAATCCTACGCCCTACCGAGCTAGGCTATCTCGTCACATAAAATGACAAAAGTAAAATACGGCTCAGTCTTTCCCCTATAAAGAAAGATGAAATATTTAATGTTTGCCGTAAAAAAGGACTTATTCAGTTTTTCTTGTTTTATTCGTCGAATCCGATCATGAATGATAGGTTCATTTTGAATAAAAAAGGCGGGCATGCATTAAGTTGCTGCCCCTTCCGCAAACAGTTTCGAAAATCTCTCCTCCGCCCCGCAACCCTCTCAGCGACTGTTGTCCGCGGTAAGTCTGCTCCCTTCCGGGCCTGGACCGGTGTCCACGATTAAGAAAGGCAAACCGAAACTCCTTTCAATTCGCCTGTCACCACATTCCCGATAGGACGAGGTTTCAACGTTAAGATTTTGGGCATATTTGCGGTTGGGAACATCTTCCCTTTGCTTCGCCACTCGCTTATCGGCGATTTCGAGTTACAGGCAACGCCGAGCTGCCCTGACTAGCCCACCAGGCTATCAATAAGTATGGGATAATTTATAAGACTATCCCCTCTTTCCCCGATACTGAATTTTTCCCGATATCGATATTTCTTATTCGATCACGCCTTTTTCCCGGGCGAGTTTTTCCATCGCAGGCGTGTATTTTTCAAACCGCCAGAGGCCGTAACGAACCCAGTTTTCGGCGTTGGGAATCTGCTCTGCCAATGCATAATTCAGCAGCTTTTCGTCCCACATTTTCATCGCGTCCGGGTGTGTTATTCTCAGATTTTCAAAGTCCGCCAGCGACGCCGCCGGACAAAGCCAGCAGCCGATCCGGTCGAGTCCTTTTTCGTAAAGCGGGTTGTATTGCAGTTTGTTTCTGAAAATGTAAAGCCAAACGTGAAGCGCTGTCCACTCTTGAATCGGCGCGGCGCCGACTTGTCCCCGAACGGACGGGCTTTTCCAAATCCGCTGGCTTCGGGCGCGGGCCAATGATTCGTATTGGCGCTGTCCGATAAACGTCAAACAACCGCCGCCTTCCAAATAATTGGATTCGATCAGCGTCGTAATCGGCGTCAATTTACAGGATTGCGTACACCAGCGGTTATCCACGTGCGGCGGACCGTTGATTTCAAATCCGTCCCAGAAAATACCGCCGGCACTAATCTCTTTGAGCGGTTTTTGATAAATTTGAACCACATCCGCCACGTTTTGAATCGTTTCGTCAAATTCAAGGCCGGTGTCGGAAAACAAAATTTCATAATCAAAAGCGTCTTTCGATGCCAGCTGCGTCAAATGAAGCGTCACCAAACTGTCTTTCCCGCCGGAAAATGAACAGGTAATCTTTTTGTTGACGTTTCCCGCCGCGTTTCTAATGAATTGGATCGCGTCCGCTTCGACTTGGTCTAAAATCTCACGGTTGGCAGCGATGGCTCTTTCCCACAACTCAGCAGTTGTTTTTCCGTCCATTTCGGACGCCGGCATATCCGCCGGCGGTTCCGATTCGACCGGAAAACCGCTCCACCGGTTTTTAACGGCTTTGCCGCGCTGCGCTTGTTTCATTTCATCGCTGCTCATTTTCGCACGGCCGGCCGCCACGACTTCAAAATTCGGGGTGATGACGACCACTTCGTCTTCCGTTTGAATGCCCGGGGCCGTTTTTAAGATGCCCGGCACCAAAACGCTGGTCCCGTCCGCGATAAACGGAATCGCGCCTTCATTAATCATAATCCAGCTTTTCAAAACACCGTTTTCAATATCTTCCGCCATCGTTTTAATTTTCGGATTAAAAATCCGGCGGGCGCCTTCCAGGCGCAAAAGAAGTGTCCAGTCTCGTTTCTCAACTTCAAAACGAATCGTTCCGATCACGACGCCGTCGCAAACGATTTCTTCCATCCGGTCTTCGTAAGGCGCTTTGTTGTAAACGACAAACTCGCCGTCCGCAATTAATTTTTTTCCGAATTGACGGATAGACACATCGTTGATCCGGGCGATATCGTACGGGAAAGCCGGCCGGACGTCGCCGGGCGGGGTGATGTTCACAAACTTCGTCTCCGCGCCGCAAGCGCATTTTTCGCCGAGAACCGGCACATGACATGCGTCGCACCAATGAAGAACAAGTTTTCCCAAAAAAACAGGTTTTGCCATGAATGCAAAAAGAAAGTTCATCTATTTAAAAAGAATCGGGGAACAAGACCGAGAATAACCGGAAAAAGGAAACGGAGTCAAAAAAGATGTGGAAATAATATGATAGGATGTGAAAAAGATTGAGATTGAAATCTAAAGCTATGGTTAAACAGCAACAGGTGAACTTCAGTATTTATATTTTATGATTTACCTCATTGTTTTGGCATTCAAAGTCCATGTTCAAATGGAGCCGTGTATTTACTTTAAAGAACAAGTATTATATTTGAAATATTATTTCTGATTGATTCTTATACTTTATTTTTTAAATTTTGGCGTTCATTTAATATCTATATTTTTTTATAAAAATAATGATATCTCATGTCATACTATTTATCGATGCTGTTTTTAAATTATCTTTGTGTTTTTTTTGGATCATTTTTTCCCGTTAGACCCGCTATACTACTCTGCTTTATATCTTTTATAACACTTTGTTATTTTGTAAACGCCTTACGAATTATATAAAGAATTTGAAAATTTCAGTGCGATTTAAGTTATATAGCAAAAAATCAGATTACAGGTGGATTACAGTTGATTTTGACTTTGGGGGTAATTCTTACCAACAAGAGAAATTGGCCAAAGCGGGGGTTTTGGTCCTTTTCTTTAAGTCTGCTGTAATTTGATTGATTTATTTTTGCGTACAAAAAATAGAGAAATATTGAAACCACTTTTGACGGATTCAATTGTTCTCATTCGTACGGAGGTTTGAAAACATGTCAGATATATTCGCAGAATTAGCACAAGCCGTTGAGAAACAAAACATCGCCGGCGCCGTTGAGAAAACCAAAGAAGCTCTTTCTAAAAATGTCGCACCGCTCGACATCATCCAAAAAGGTCTCGCGGCCGGTATGAAAGTTGTCGGTGAACGCTTTGAATCCGGAGAACTCTTCTTGCCGCAAATCATGATGTCCGCCAAGGCCATGAATGAAGCAATGGTCCTCCTCACACCGGAACTCGCCAAGAGCAACAACACTGCAAGCGCAGGCGTTGCAATCTCCTTCGTTCAGGAAGGCGACATCCACGACATCGGCAACAGATTGGTTTCCACCATGCTCGGTGCAAACGGCTTTGAAGTGAAATTCCTCGGCGTCGATGTTCCGAACGAAAAAGTCGTCGATGAAGTTAAAACCGCAAAAGGCGACAAAGTCTTGCTCGTCGGCTCCGCTTTGATGACCACCTCAATGCTCGGTCAAAAAGACTTAATGGTTATGATCAACGAAGAAGGCATGCGCGCAAAAGCAAAATGCATGTTCGGCGGCGCACCGGTTTCCAAAGCCTGGATCGATGAGATCGGCGCTGACGGAACAGCCGAAAACGCAGCTGAAGCCGTGAACGTTGCAAAGAAAATTATGGCCTAATGGTGATTGAAATGGCATACACAAAATCAGTTGACTGTTACGAATTCTACGACCGCTCCAAAGTTGGAGAAAAATGCTCTCAAGACGAATGGGACTTAATGAGAATCCCGATGAAAGCCGCAGAGCTCAAACAAAAATACAAACTCGACTTCAAAGGCGAATTTGTTCCGACCAACGCCGACATGGTTGAAAAACTCTTCTGGGCAGGTTTCGACATGCTCCTTGAGTCCGGTATCTTCGTGACCGACAACCAAAGAGTTGTGAAATACACCGCAGACGAAATGTGGGACGCAATTTCCAACCCGCAATACGAATTCCAACTCGGTTCCGGCCGTGACGCCGTCCAAGTTAGAAAGAGAAACGTCGGCGACAAGAGAGGCCCGATCATCCAGGGCGGTCCGACAGGATCCCCGGTTTCCGAAGACGTCTTCATGAAAGTTCACATGAGCTACGCTCTTGAGAAAGAAGTCGACACCATCGTGAACGGTGTTATGACCTCCGTCCGCGGAAAACCGCCGGTGCCGAAAACCCCGTACGAAATCTTGTCCGCAAAATACGAGACCAGAATTATCAAAGAAGCAACAGCACTTTCCGGCAGACCGGGCATGGGTGTCTAGGGCCCCGAAACCTCCCTCTCTGCACAAGGTAACATCAGTGCAGACTGTGCAGGCGGCATGCAGCCCTGGGACAGCCACGAAGTCTCTCAACTCAACGAATTGAAGATCGACCTCGACGCTATCTCCGTTATTGCTCACTACCACGCCAACAGCGACATCATCATGGATGAACAAATGCCGATCTATGGCGGATATGCCGGCGGCCTTGAAGAGACAGCAATCATCGACGTTGCATCTCACATCAACGCCTTCGTGATGTCCGGTGCCAGCTGGCACCTTGACGGTCCGGTCCACATCAGATGGGGATCCACCAACACCAGAGAAACCCTCGCCGTTGCCGGATGGACCTGTGCTGCCATCAGCAACCACACTGACTTCCTCTCCGGAAACCAGTACTACCCGTGCGCAGGCCCGTGCACAGAAATGTGCTTCCTCGAACTTGCCGCACAAGCCATCACTGACTCTGCATCCGGCCGTGAAATCCTCTCCGGAGTTGCCGCCGCAAAAGGAGTCGTTGAGAACAAAACAACCGGTATGGAAGCCCGCATGATGGGAGAAGTCGCCCGTGCAGCAGCAGGCGTCGACATTGCTGAAATCAACAAGATCCTCGGCAAACTCGTCCCGATGTACGAGAAGAACTATGCCACCGCACCGGCCGGCAAGACCTTCCAAGAATGCTACGACGTCAAGACGATCACACCGACCGACGAACACGTTAAAGTCTACGAAGGCGCCAAGAAGAAGCTCGAACAACTCGGACTTGTCTTCTAAACCGGCTTGCCGTAAAAATAATGAAATCAGGAATGGGTTTGGAGGCAACTCCAAATCCCTCATCCGTTTCATATTTTATATTTATCTTCATTATCTGATCAAACGTCGGCAACGACAAGAACAATCGGTTGTGGTTTATCGTGCGTTCTTCGAGCCGGGTCGTCTTGGTCTTGCTTAAAGTACCTTATCAATAAAGAAAAAACGGGTCATTAAACAACGTTTCAGTTTGTTTAATCAAAAGTGTGTTTATATTTATGGAATGTGTGGGAATTATTTTCTCAAAAAAGAACGTTAAAATTGTTCATCGTCATCAATCGCAATTTGTTAGATATTTGGGGATATCTACGATTCAAAATCAGCTCTGTGAAAGAATATTGTCAACACTGTTGTAAAGAATATTGTCAACACTTGTGAACAATTATTTGTAAAGGATGATTTGAAGTCAAAGATTTGGATGTGGTTCAATTGAAAAACACCGGATTCGGATTTAACCGCGAGCAATCGGCTCGAACGGATATGATCAACCGGGGAAGATCATTTGATTATTTGGGGTGCAGTAGTCGTTACTGTGCTTAAAATATTCCGAAATTTGACATTGCTATTATATTACATATGATAAAAATTGATGCTTCCGGGTCCTCTGTTTTCCGGAAAAACAATTCTTCACGTTATTTTTTGGTTCTTTTTTCCCGGCGTTTCCTTGACACGCTTTTTTTAAACGCTGCGGACGGATACTAATGCCCCTTTTGACAGAAAAGAGGTGTAAATATGAGCACAATTGAAATTTTAAATATCGGCATCTTTCTTGTGGCCATTGTCATAATTGCCTACTTGTTGTTTGATGCCTACCGGGTTTCGATCAAATCAAAACCCAAAAAGGAGTGATGGGAGATGGAACTTGAAAAGAAGCTTCGACCATATCACGTATGGGCACTTGGTGTCGGTATCGTGTTGGTCGGCGAATACATGGGCTGGAACTTCACCGTGGCGAAAGGCGGCATTTTGGGCGCTCTTTTGGCCATGATCGTGGCCGGTGTGATGTACATCATTATCTCCATCTGTGCCAGTGAACTCGGCGCATCCACCAAATTGGCCGGCGGTCCCTATGATTGGGTTCGTCTGTTCGTTGGACCGGGCGCAGCCGCAATTGTTGGTCTCGGCGTTTATATGGAATATATCGCGCTATCCGCTGCTGACGCTATTGTCGTCGGTCAGCTTGCCGCCGCTTACATTCCGGGTATTAACGTTCAAGCCGTTGCCTTGTTGATCTTGGCTATCTTGACATTTATTAACTATCGTGGTGCCGTAACGGCTCTGACCTTGAACTTCTTCCTGACGTTCGTGGCAGCCATTGCGATCTTGTTGTTCTTCTTGTCTTCCGCAACCGGTATCGGCGGCGTGACTCTGCACCCGGAAAATCTCTTCAGCGGCGCTATTCCGTACGGAATGGTCGGCCTTTTCGCAGCGCTTCAGTTTGGTCCTTGGTTCTATCTGGGTATCGAAGGCGCCGCTATGTGTGCTGAAGAATGTAAGAAACCGACCCGTGCCGTTCCGCTCGGACAGCAGGCCGGTATGATCACCTTGCTTTTGATGGCCGGTATGACCTTGTTCATTTGTTCCGGTTTGATCGACAGCGACAAACTCGGTGCCTCCGTGTACCCGCTCTTCGAAGCAGCTCAAAACAGCGGCGTCGGAATCTTCATCTTCCTCTTGGCCGTCGGTACTTTGTTCACATGTATTGCCAGCGCCAACGGTTGTGTCAACGACTCTTCCCGGTCTTGGTTCGCTCTCGCCAGAGACGAATTCGTTTCGGACTGGTTCGCTGCCGTTCACCCGAAGTATAAGAGCCCGTACCGTGCCGTTATCTTCACATTGCCGGTCGCCGTCGGTTTCGCGTTCAGCGGTTACCTGGACCAGGTTATTACCTTCTCCATCATCTCCGGTCTCGTCTGTTATGTGATGATTCCGTTCGCTTTGATCCGGTTCCGCAAAATGTACCCGACCAGCACCTCTCAAGTTCGTCCGTACATCGGACCGCTCCAGCCCTACATTGCGATGTTTGCCATCGTGATTGCGGTTGTGATCATGTCGACTTTCTACTGGGCCTATCAGTTGAACCTGATTTTCGCCCTGGTCTTCTATGTGGTGGCCTACTTCTACTTCTCGTGGCGCTACAAGAAAATGAAGAGCACAAGAAAGGCACAGTTCAGCTGGGACGCCAAATTGGGCTGGCCCGACCCGGAAGTCCAACTGGGACAAAAAGCACAAGTGAACACTGAAGGAGGCAACAACAATGGCAATTGATGAAGCACACTACAAGAAGTGGCTGACGCTTGACTCCGCTGTGATTATTGTGATGTGGCTCGCGCTCGTTATTTCCGAGACGTACGTCGCCTATTACATTCTGCACTCCGTCATCAGTCAGGGACTTGAACTGCCGATCGCTTTGATCGGGGTTTATGTACTCTTCCTGCTCTTGATGTTTACCATTAACGGCCTCGGATGCTACAAGGTGTGGGTTTCTATTAAGGAACACATGTACGAAATGGAATACTACGGATGAGGTGAAAATATGTCCACAAAATCAACAACAACCCAAGAAAAACCAGTTGTCAAGCAAGGTTTGGCCATGCAGGTGTTCGACATTATCTTCATCTTCGCCTTGGCTTTTGCTTGCGTCGTTATTCCTGTGTTCATCAAAGGAGGAACGATTGTCGGCGGAGAGGGCATTGCCGGTCAAATTGTTTGGAACACGACGGGCTACTTTTCCACACTGATTGTAATTCTCATATTCTTCGTTGTGATTCTCTATCACTCCGTCAAGAACTATGATTATTAAAATCACTCAAAAAACGAAAAACACTAAAAAACCAATAAACTCGAATAAACAACGAAACAAAACAAAAAAAGCAAAACAAAAGGTCTAACAAAAACACCATCTTTGACGGATCCGGCTCGTGCTTGTCCAACCGGACCCGTTATCGACTGTTCTTTTTTGCATCCCCCCTTGCCTTTTTGCAATGTTTTTTTTGTTTTCTCGTTTAAAAACCGCATTTTCATTTCTTATCTTCAATCAAGAAGTGCATAATTTCATGACTTCGTAAGAAGTCATGAAATTTAAGCACTTTCTTGGCCTATTATTCAGCCTATTTTCTAAATTTTTTAATTCTTCCCAACTTACCTTTG